>JBEKKC010000142.1:0-12437 GCA_050010915.1 Tepidisphaeraceae bacterium
TCAAAGGCGGCATTTCAATTATCACGGGCCACCAGGGAAATTCGAATGACGAATCAAATTCGAAGGACCAAACGGTCTTCCTTTCGAATTTCGAGTTTTGAATTTGATTCGTCATTCGAATTTCGAGTTTCGGGTTTCCATTGGTCTGTGCCGGTCATTTTGTTAACGGCTCCAAGCCTCCGGCGGGTATCATCCCCCCCATATGGACCTAAGCAACCTCACCATCGCGGGATTTCAAAAATATATTTCAGAGCGATACGAGAAAGTGGACCGCCAGCGCGGGACGCCCAAGACGTTCCTCTGGCTCATCGAGGAGATCGGCGAACTGGCCACGGCGCTGAACAGCGACGACCGGGCGAATTTGGAAGAGGAATTCGCCGACGTGATCGCCTGGCTCTGCACGTTGGCGAACATCAACGACATCGACCTGACGGCGGCGATCGCGCGGAAATATCTGGGCGAAAGTCCGCCGGAAGGGCATAAGTGATGCCGCCGGCGCTTCTTTCCCCTCGCTGAGAGAGGGTTAGGGTGAGGGGCCGTATTCGACGTTCGAAAATCACCCCTCACCCTGCCCTCTCCCCATGAGTACATGGGGCGAGGGGAAAAATGCGATGGAACGGCTGGGGCAAGCCGGACCTTAATTGACGCCCCAAAACGGCGGGCGTACAGTCTTGTATTGATGCGTCTTTTTCTTGCGGGGCTCCTGATCTTGGCGACGCCGGCGGCGGCTTTGGCGCAGGCCAGGGGGCAGGTGCTTTCGCTGGGGTTCAACAACCATTACCGGCCGGATTGCTGGACGCCGATGCTGGTGCAATTGACCAGCCAGAGCCCCGATCCGCAAGCGTATCAGATTCAAATCGTGCAGGAGGATTTGGACCGCGACCGGGTGACGTTCACCCAGACTGTGGCGTTGGGCGGCAACGTCGAAGGGCGGCCGGCGACTACCGAAAATTTCTGGGTCTATTTCAAGCCGAAACCCGTCGATTACGGATTGCCGGATGCCACCGATCCGGCCACGACGCTGGCGACGCTGAACAGCGATCTGAAAGTCTTCCTTTGCGACAAGGACGGCAAGCAGCTTTCGACGTTGCCGCTGACTTCGACGATCCTGAACGTCGATCCATATCGATCGGCGGGCGACGTTGCGCGGGGGCGGAAGCTGATTTTGTTCGTGTCGGATGGGAACGACCAGCCGGAGATTTCGGATTATTCCCAGCAGAAGGGGGTGTTGGAGGACGTGGACGCGGTGGCGGTGGCGCCGCGGGATTTGCCGTCGAAGGTAATCGGTTACGAGGCGGTGGACGCGATCGTGTGGATGGATGCGGACGCGAATTTTTTGATTTCCGGCACGCACACGCCGTCGCTGGAAGCGCTGTTGCAATGGGTGCGCCAGGGCGGGAATCTGGTCGTGTGCCAGCCGCCCGAGTCGATCAAGATCAAGCCGTTCGAGCCGATCCTGCCGGTGGGCGGGCAGATCAACGGCCAGTGGACGATCCCGACGGTGGACCGGGCGGACCTGGCGATTCTAAACCGGCTGGCGCATCCGGTGGAAAACCTTGGAGGCCAACCCTGGCCAAAGGACCTGGGTCCATTCAAAGTCGCGCGGGTCCCGGCGTTGCCGGGGGCGAAGGTGGATGAGTGGATGCAATGGAAGGGCGAAGGCGAGACGTCGTTCACGCCCTGGCTGGCGCGGCGCGGCGTGGGGCTGGGGGCGGTCACCTGGGTGGCGCAGGATTTGGGCAATGCCGCCCTGACGCGGAAGGCCAAGACCGGCTGGCGTTACGTCTGGGATCGTGTGTTCGATTGGAACAATCCCCCCGACGTGCCCGAGGACTACGCGCCGCCGAATGGTGGATCCGACCCCTGGGCTCCCGCCGAGACGGCGCTGGACCTGGGAAGCCTGCTGAGCCAGCATGCCATGGATTTGAGGAGCACGGCCGCGGTCTATCTGGCCATCGCGGGGTTCTTCTTCGCGCTATATTGGGGCATCGCCGGTCCGGGGATGTACCTGGTGCTGGCGCTGAAAAAGCGGGCGAATTTGAGCTGGTTTTTGTTCGGCGCGACCGCGGTGGCGGCGACGGCGGTGACGGCGGCCCTGGTCAGGATCGTCGTCCGCGGCGCGCCCGAGCTTCGCCACGTCAGCATCGTGCGCTATGCCGCGGGCGAACCCTACGGCGTCATCGACAGCCGGTTCGGGCTCTACATTCACCAGGACGGGCCCAAGTCTATCGGACTTGGCGACACCGCGCCGCACGAGATCAGCTACCTCACGCCCTTCAGCCTGCATCCACAATATGCCGTCAACACCGATGAGTTGCCGTCGTATTCGGAATACCAGATCGCGGTGCCGGATGCGTCGGATTCCAATGCGGTGTCCGTGACGATCCCCTATCGCAGCACGTCGAAGAAATTGCAGGCGCATTGGGTGGGCGAGATCAAAGGCGCGGTCGAACTGGCGGCCGACACCCAGCAGGTGAAGGTCGATGAGAACGGCAATCTGGTGGGGACGCTCATCAACCACACCGGGTATGATTTGTGGCACGTGTTTCTCGGCTTCAAGCAGCCCGTCGGCCAAGGCGATCCAGACAGGGATGCGATCATATACGTTGAAAAATGGGCCAAGGACGATTCGTTGAAGCTGGACGGTTTGACGGCCACGAACAACCTGATAGACCTGGAAAATCCGGAAAAGCGAGTCAAGATCATGGGCGCCGGTCCGTCCTATGGTTGGATCCTGCACGTGAGGGACGCGGTGGGATCCTGGAGCCAGTATTGGCGGGAAGAAGGCGGCAACGTGGAAAGCGACCTGGATTATGCATTGCCGATGCTGACATTTTTCGATCGCTTGCCGCCATGGGCCGAGCAGACCAACCCGAAATCGAATCGTTTTGAACTGCGGCGTCATGGGGCGAGGGTGTTGGATTTATCACCGGCGATGAGCGCGGGAGGTTTGGTGATTTGCGCCCGGGCGATCGTGGACAAGGAGGACAGCGCGGCGCCGTTGCCGGTGCCGCTGACCGTTTCGGACGAGCCGGTGAGCGGGACGGGAACGACGATTTACCAGTTCGTGTTGCCGTTGGATCGCACCGCCGTTTCGAGCATGCCGTCGACGAAGCCCAGCGGGCAGCAGTAAAGGGTGATATCGCATGGCCGCCGTCATCAAGACCGTCAATCTCACCAAGCGATACGGCACGCTGGTCGCGCTGTCGAACCTGAATCTGGAGATCAACGAGGGGGATTGCTTCGGATTCATCGGCCCAAACGGGGCGGGGAAAACCACGACGATCAAAATCCTGGCCACGCTGCTTCAGCCCACCTGGGGCGAGGCGCGGGTTTGCGATTACGTGGTGGGATACCAGTCGCGTTCGATCCGGCCGTTGATCGGATACGTGCCGGATTATTTCGGCGCCTACGAGGACATGGTGGTGCAGGAATACCTGGAATTTTTCGCCGCCGCGTACAACATCAACGGCTCGCAGCGGACGAAGATCGTCAACGACGTATTGGAACTGACCGATCTGGGCTTCAAGCGCGACGCCCTCGTGGACGGGCTGTCGCGGGGAATGAAGCAGCGGCTGTCGATCGCCCGGGTGCTGGTGCACGATCCGAAGGTACTGCTGCTGGATGAGCCGGCGGGCAACCTCGACCCGCGGGCGCGGATCGAGATGCGAGAGCTTCTGAAAGAGCTTCGGCGGATGGGCAAGACGATCCTGATCTCGTCGCACATCCTTCCGGAGCTGGCGGACTTGTGCAACACGGTGGGGATCATCGAGCAGGGGGAGTTGCTGTACAGCGGCCCGGTGGCGGACATCGTCCGACGGGCCAGGGCCGGGACGGTGGTGCACGTCGGCGTGTTGCGCGCGCCGGAGCAGGCGGCGGCGCTGCTGGCGCAGCATCCCGACGTCGAATCGGCGGCGCCGAACAACGGGTATATCGAGGTGGCGCTCAAGACCGGAGTGCGGGATTACAGCTTCATCCCGTCGCAACTGGTGGCGGCGGGGTTCCAGATCAATCTGCTCCGCGAAGAGGAGGTGAACTTGGAAACGGCGTTCATGCGGCTGACGAAGGGGATGGTGCAATAGCCCTTGCTTGGAATCGCGGACTATCTCTGGCGGCTGGTTCCGGGAAACCCGATCCTTCTCCGCGTGGTGGAAAACGCCGGGAAAAAGAGGCGGGATGCGATCATCCGCTGCGGATATTTGGGGCTTCTGGTAATCGTCGTCCTCTATACGCTGGTAACGGGCAGCGACAACTCGGGCGATCTGGCGGCGCTGTCGCGCACGTCCATCTCGCTCTTCCAGCAGATGTCGTATCTGCAACTGGGGCTGGTCGCGTTGCTTTCGCCCATCTTCACCGCCGGGGCGATCACGCAGGAACGGGACAGCCAGACCTACGACATCCTCCTTTCCACGCCCCTGACCAACGGGCAAATCGTGATGGGCTCGCTTCTGAGCCGGGAGTTTTTCGTCGTCGCCCTGCTGGTCAGCGGCATTCCGGTCTTCGCGGTGACGCAGATCTTCGGCGGCGTCGCGATCGAGAGCATCGTCTACAGCTTTCTCATCGCCGCCAGCACCGCCATGGTCACGGGCGCCATGGCGATGGCCATCGCCACCTTCAAGGTCGGCACCCGCCGAACCATCTTCAGCTTTTATCTGTTCATCGTGGTCTACCTGGTCGGCGGATACCTGCTGGACCGGTCTGATTTTTTTCATCTCACCTGGATCGACGCCGCCGGCAATAAGGTCACCACCTTGACGAGTTGGTTCACGGCGCTGAATCCATTCCTGGCGCTTCCGGTGATTTTCAAGGCCAAGAAATATTTGCCGCCCAACCTGGCGGATTTGCCCACGAGTTACCAAACCTGGCCGCTGGGATGGTATTGGACCAGCCCGGCGTCGTTTTACGTCTGCTTCATGCTGCTGCTGAGCCTGGCGATGATGGTGCCGTCGGTGCTGTTTTTGAGGCGGCTGGCGCAGTCGACGACGAGCATCAAGGGCTGGCTGCTGCAAAACCTGCGGCTCAGCAAGGGGGACCGCACGCGCAAGCCGCGCCCCGTCTGGCACAACCCCATCGCCTGGCGCGAGGCCAGGACCAAGGCTTCGGCGGCGCGGGCGACGTTCCTGCGATATGGATTCATCCTGCTGGGCATGATCGGCGCGGTCGTGCTTCTGGCAATGCACAGCACGGAACTTACCCCGGCATTGTTCATCAACCACAGTTACGATCCGGCGAAAAACACGCTTTACATTGAAGGCAGCCGGCAGCCGGAAATGCCGGTGGCGCCCGGAGTGGAAGTGAAAATCGGCGACGCCCCCGCCACCCTGGACAGCCTTTATGGAAGGTATGAAGTCGCCAATTTCACGCAGGATGCCAACCAGGCCATCGCGACCATCGACCTGAAGGAGTATCCGAGAAAGCTCGATCCGGACCAGGCGAGGAGTTGGCTGCTGGGGGTGACGATCGTGGAGTTTTCGGTGATTCTGCTGATCATCTCCAACGCCGCCGCCAGTACCGTGACCCGGGAGAAGGAGGACGGCACGCTGGACCTGCTACTCTCGACGCCCATCACCAGCCGGTATTACATCTGGGGAAAACTGCGCGGCCTGGTCGCGTTCGTCCTTCCGCTGCTGGCCGTGCCCGTGGCCAGCTCGCTGCTCTTCATCGTTCACGATGTGGTGCGCTGGCTGGCGGCGCGGGACGACAATTTCCAGTGGATCGTGTTCCCCGAGGCGATGCTGATGATGCCGGCGATGCTGATCATCGTCTGCGCCTTCGCGGCGATTTTGGGGATGCAGATGTCCCTGCGATGCCGGACCACCGTGCGCGCGGTGATGAGCAGCGTGGGCATCGTCGTGGGCGCGTGCGCCGCATTGGGTTGGTGCGGATATTCGGTCCTCCAATCCAACGCGCAGCCCGAATTGGCCGCGGCCATCGGCGCGTTCAGCCCGTTCACCCTCCTGACCCTCCTGATCGATCCCTACCAGTTCGCCGGCAACGGCTTCAACCCCAACGCGGGAACCAGTTACGATCCATCCGGCGACCGTGTCGTGGCGTTCGTCGTCTGCGCCGTCGCCATCGCCGTCTATGCCATGGGAATCTGGTCCATGTATAAGTCGATGGTGAAGAATTTCGACATGACGATCCGACGGCAATCGAGATAACATCATCCAAGGCAGGACACGATTATGAAAGACACTGATCTGCTCCGCGCCAATCCCGATCATTCCCAATTCTGGCAAAACGCCCACGAATATTTCGACCGGGTCTATCAACAGATGAACCTGGACCCGAGCTGGCGAGCGGTCCTGGCTTCGCCCAAGCGCGTGCTGACGGTGTCATGTCCGGTGAAGATGGACGATGGGCGCATCCAGGTCTTCACGGGCTATCGCGCCCAGCACAACAACGCGCGCGGGCCGTTCAAGGGCGGAATCCGCTACGACGGCTCGGTCATGCGCGACGAGATCATGGCGCTGGCGATGCTGCAAACGTGGAAAAACGCGCTCGTGGACCTTCCCTTCGGCGGGGCCAAGGGCGGAGTCGTGTGCGATCCCAGAAAATTATCTCCCGGCGAAAAAGAGCGATTGACCCGGCGATACGTCAGCGAAATCCTGCCGATCATCGGCCCCGTCCACGACATCCCCGCCCCCGATGCCGGAACCGATTCGCAGGTCATGGCCTGGGTGCTGGACACCTACAGCATGATGGTGGGCCATCAGGAGCTGGGCGTGGTCACGGGCAAGCCGGTTTCGCTGGGCGGCTCGGCCGGCCGTGAGGAGGCCACCGGCCGCGGTGTCACCTGCGTCCTGCGCGCCTTCCTCAAGACCCAGAACAAACCCTTCGAGGGAACGCGCATCGCCATTCAGGGATTCGGCAACGTCGGGTTCCATGCCGCCCGGCTCCTCGACGAGATGGGAGCCACCATCCTCGCCATCACCGAACGCAAAAGCGGAATCTACGACGAACACGGCATCGACGTGGAGGCCGCCGGGTTGTACTACCGCGAGCGCGGCGAACTGAGCGACTATCCCAACGGGGACGCCATCACCAACGAAGAACTGCTCACCTGCGATTGCGACGTGGTGATCCCCGCGGCGATGGAAAGCACCGTGACGGAAGAGATCGCCCCGCACGTCAAGGCCCGCATCGTGGTCGAGGCCGCCAACGGCCCAACCACCCCCCAAGCCGATGAAATCCTCCGCGACAACGGCGTGACCGTATTGCCCGACATCCTCGCCAATGCGGGCGGCGTCACCGTCAGCTATTTCGAATGGGTGCAGGGATTGCAGAATTTCTTCTGGTCCTTGAAGGAGGTCAACGAGGAATTGCAGAAGGTGATGGAGCGTGCCTTCGACGCCGTCAACGCTAAGGCCGATCAGGCCGATTGCGACTACCGCACGGCGGCGTACACGATCGCCATCAGCCGAGTGGCCGAGGCTTGCAGGGTCAAGGGGCTGTTTCCGTAGTGGTCGCCCCCAGCCAGCGGCCCACCTGACCGCGATAGGGTTACCTCTTGTTCCCCCAGACCCGGCAGGGCCGCTTTCGTCCTCATTTGTGTATAGGAGTGACCTCTATTTCTTCGCATCTCCTGTATTCGTTCCGATCTTTATTCGACCGCCAGTCAGTCCGGATAGCGGCTCAGGATGAACATCCATGCAAGCAAGCAAAGCACAATAACGACCCCTGCCAAGATCAACAGCCTCGCCCCGCGGCGAAAACCGAGGGGATCTTTGAAACTGCCTTGGTCCGTTTTGGCCATCTAGCTGCGCCCCGTACCGTCTTCTTTGGCCATCCGTTGCATCCTTGGACCGCTTGCCATCGGCCGGCTCCGCGCAATGGAGTCCAACACCATTTTCTGCTCCGCTTCGCTTTGCGGCAAGTTCACCGCCCAGCCATCTTTTGCGGGAGCGTAGCCAGTTTTCCGGGATTGTACAACATAATTCTACGGGCGTAGGTTCTGGACCGGATGCCCGGTTACAAAACCCCCGATTTCGATGGCGCCACGAGGGGTTTTGTTACCGTTACCGCGGGGACATGGTTGAATTTTTTCCTGAATCCGGTCAATTTGCCGGCGGAGGTTAAAGGCTGAGCGTTGAGCGCGAGGGGTCGCATGAAGAGGTTCCTCTATATTCTTAGCTGGGAGGTGAAGGTTTAGGGCGTATTTTGTGTTCGGGAGGCGAAAAAAATATAAAAAGTTACCGGCGCGCTTCGACAGGCTCAGTGCGGGCATCTTCGGCAGGCTCAGTGCGGGGGAGGGACCGGGGGATTGAAATCCCCCGGCTTTGGGCGGAAAAGGCGGAACGCTACGAAGCAATTGAAACTGGTCTATTCGATTCGATATCCATTGGAGAAAGAGTCTCACGCAGAGGCGCAAAGTTTTCTTCTCTGCGCCTTTGCGCCTCTGCGTGAGCCGTCTCTTTTTTATTCGCCGCCGAGGGCCTCGACGATTTGTTTGGTGTCGCCGACCTGGCGGATGCGCAGGCCGAAGTTCTCGCCGATTTTCACGGCTTCGCCCAGGGCGATGACGACGTTGTTGACCAGCAATTCCAGCGGCTGCTCGCTGCTCTTTGAGAATTCGATGATCGCCCCGCTCCCCAGGCGGAGGACTTCGCTGCAATGCATCTTGCGCTCGGCCAGGCGAACGATCAGGGGGACTTTGAGCCGGAGAATCCGATCCAGTTCGCCCTCGCTGGGAGAAGCCTGCGGTTTGGGTGAGTGCAACAGGGGCATCCGTTCCTCTGCATCTTATTATCGGCCGTTGCAGGGAGATGGCAATAGGGAGCGGCCAAGTACGCCGCTCGACTCCGACGGACAGTCTTGCCGGATCGGCAAGATTGCCGGTATTCCCGCCCAAGCGTAGAATATAGTAATGAATCCCGAATCGCTGGCTCACGAGCTGGATCGCGAACCGTTTATTCCGCTACGGATTCATCTGGCCGATGGCCGGAGCATTGATATCCGAAATCCCGGACTTTGCTTCATCGCCCACCTTTCTCTCTACGTTTTTGCCGCCAAGCCGCACAACGCTCTGGCGGAGGACGTAGAGGTGATCAGCTTGCGTGGAATTGATTCAGTGGAAACGCTGGCGCCGTCGCAAGCCGCCTGACGCCTCGCCGAGGCCCTCCCCAGTTCAATTTTCTTCAAAATCGCTCGCATCGCGCTTCAGCAGCGCCGACGCATTCTCGATATGGGCGGTATTGCAAATGTTTACAATGGTAATACAATGCCTCTTATGAAAACCGTCACCTGCAAGTTGCCGGAGAATCTGGACGCCGAACTGGAAGCGGCTGCCCGGGAGGAGGGCGTCAGCAAATCCCAGGTGTTGCGCAAGGCGTTGGAGGATCGAATCGGCCGAAATCGCGCGAGGAAATCGCCTCGCGCCTTCGACCTGGTTAAGGACCTGAACGGCAGCGTGAAAGGGCCGGCGGGCCTGCTGACCAATCCCAAGCACATGGATAACTTCGGTGCCTGAGCGCCCAATCATCATAGACACCGGACCGCTGGTCGCGTTCCTGGTGGAAAGCGAGCCCCGGCACGGCTGGGCCGTCGAGCAGTTCAAATCGCTGCCCGCGCCGTTCTTGACGTGCGAGCCTGTGTTAACCGAGGCGTATCATCTTCTGAGCCGCGCCCGCGAAGGTCCGCGGCAATTCTTCCAGTTGCTATCGCGCGGCGTCCTCAAGGTGGATTTCGAAGTGATGGCCGAGGCCAGCGCATTGGAAAAGATGATTCGCAAGTACCAGGATTTACCGATGTCCCTGGCGGACGCCTGCCTCGTGCGGCTGGCGGAGCGACATCCGTCGGCCATGGTATTGACGCTGGATCGGCATTTCAAAATCTACCGAAAGCACGGACGCCAGCCGATCCCGGCGACGATGCCGGGGGAATAGGTAGCGGCGCTAGTGCAACGTGGCAGCCCATGAGATTCGCTCGATCTAAAGCTTCAGAACTTCCTTCGCCTATTCTTGCAGAAAAATGAGGCGGCTTATCGGCGATCTACCAGCGGCTAAGGACAGTCGGCCTTCCCGAGTGGCCGTGCGAACTCCACCGAAGCACCATGGCCCGACACGCGGCGGTATCCTTCGGTCCTTGATCGCTCGCGCCCTTCGTGCGGATCAACGCCGACAATATCCCTCTGCGTGTAACCTGAAGGCAAATCAACCAAGTCGATAGCGAGATTGCCCGCTACATGCACAAAGTTGTTGCCGTCCGACAGCCGTACGACGTAAATGTGGTATCCCATCCCGGACTCGCCAGCGTTTTTGATTGAACGCGCGAACTTGGCAGGCATTCGCTTGGGGCATTCGGTTAGATAGCCAACACAATTCGGATTGATCCATTTGCCGGCATCGCCAAATCTCGGATTTTCCCAGGCCAAGCAAAATTCAAATGAGCGTCCATCGAGCAGCACGATTGAACAGGGCGTTCCCCAAACACCTGGTTCAATGGCGTCAAGCTGGCGGAGAAACTCGGGCGAGGCAATATTGATGGGGCGATTCGCTGCCATTTCAGTTATTGTCGTCCCCAAATTGGCACAAAATCCGGCCGTTACACGTGAGTTCCGGCCTTCAGTTCAAAGATCATCTGCCAGAGCCGGTCGGTCTCGCCGCGCTCGATTACCTCGATTGGCTTGAGACCGCCAAACGCCGGATTGGGGGAATCGAACCATCTTCCAATCGTCTTCTCGTCAAACAAAGCGAGCAGAGCGTCGGTGAGACGTTCCAATTCTCGAATCCGCTGCCGGCTGAGTCCTTGTGGTTCGGCCTTCCCGGATTCCCAGTCGATGACAGCGCGTTCGGTGCGGCCAAGCAGCCGGGCGAACTTGGAACGAGGCATGGCCAACGCCAGTCGAAGCGAAGCGACCGGGTTGTTGGACGCCAAGTTCTTGGCCTTGGTCACGGCGGCAGCGATTCGCCTTGCCCTTCCGCGCGGACGTTGCTTTAGGATCATGGCCATAAGTCGGCTCCTTTTTGACACATTATCGCCATTTCCCGGCCAAGAGTCAAGAACTACTTCACGAAGAACTTCATATAATCCCAGGCGCGGCCGGCGGCGGCAATTTCTCGGACCCACGAATTTTCAAATGGCTGGCACCGCTCAAGTTCGCAGGAAACACGTTCAGATTTTTGAACGTTCGCTTGACGGCCGACGGCACAATGACGCCGTGCGCGCCCAGCTCGAAAGCAGCGCGTCCTAATACCTGAGTGAGGGCCTCACGGCCGGCGGCATTCTCGTTTCTCCAATCGCACCCGGTCATCGCGGCAAGCGTCACGCCAAGTGATTTGCGCAGACCGGCGTCAGTGAAGTCGATTACGATTTCGAGCGCTACATCGACTGCCACAAGCGTAAGCGGCAGGCGTTTTGCCGGATCAAATCCATAATGGCTCGAAAGTCCCAGGGATTCGGCAATTGCGCCTTCGATGCTCTGCGCAAGGTAGACCGTCGCGGCCCCCCCCGGTGCATTCCAACGGCCGCCCAGCTTTCGGCTTCCCTCACCCCTCAACAGGTCTCGCGAGTTTGCATAGAGTGGATCACATGCCCGATACAGAATGCCGTGAAACGCGGCGGCGGGCGATAAGTGTTGCAGGGCAGCATGGATGTTCGTATGAGCCGGATGCGCGTGCATGGCCGTTTCTTCCCAAACAACTTCAATTTATCCGTTCGCTATCTTGCTTTCCGTGGACGTGGCCCCCTACACCTTCCGCATCACCAGGCACGCATTATGTCCGCCGAAGCCGAAGCTGTTGCTCATGGCCACGGCCACCTTGCGTTCGCGGGCCTTGTGGGGAACGTAATCCAGATCGCATTCGGGATCGGGATTGTCGAGGTTGATGGTCGGGGGAATCAGATTGCGGTCGATGGTCAGGGCACTGATGACCGCTTCCACGCCGCCGCTGGCGCCGAGAAGATGGCCCAACTCGCTCTTGGTGGAGCTGATCGCCAATTTTTTGGCGTGATCGTTGAAGAAATGCTTGATGGCCTTGGTCTCGGCGATATCGCCGAGGGGGGTGCTGGTGCCGTGGGCGTTGATGTAATCGACCTGATCGCTCGAGAGCTTGGCGTCGCGAAGGGCCATTTCCATGGCGCGGCTGGCGCCGTGGCCCTGCTCGTCGGGGGCGGTGATGTGGTAGGCATCGGCGCTCATTCCGTAGCCGACCAGTTCGCAATACATTTTCGCCCCGCGTCTTTTGGCGTGTTCGAATTCCTCGAGGACGACGACGCCGGCGCCTTCGCCCATGACGAACCCGTCGCGGTCACGGTCCCAGGGGCGGCTGGCGCGGGGAGGATCGTCGTTTCTCGTGGACAGGGCGCGGGCGGCGCAGAAGCTGCCAAGGCCCAGGGCGCACAGCGCCGCCTCGGACCCGCCGGCGATCATCACGTCCGCCTGATCGTATTGGATGTAGCGGGCGGCATCGCCGATGGCATTGGAGCCGGTGGCGCAG
>JBEKKC010000143.1:0-20018 GCA_050010915.1 Tepidisphaeraceae bacterium
CGCACCATTCGCCTCCGGCGAGAGCCGAAAGCCAACGGTAATGGACAAATCTCCAGTTCCTCAAAATGGCCGGTTTTGGCGCGCCCATCACTGGCCGGTTTTGCGCGCCCGCTGACACATCAGCATGCGCGAAATGGAAGTTGGCGACCCTTGGACCGAAAATCCCCCGGTCGCCAGTCAAAAATCATACATAGGGCAAAATTGTAAGTCTTTTCCCCAAAATGAAATAGCAGCGACAGGAAACGAACACCCCGCAAATTCTGCCCAGAAATCAGCATTTCCGCGATCTGACGACGCAAAATCCGACGCAGTAGGGCCTGATCTGCGCGAACTCATCGACATTTGGCTTAGCCTTTCGACGGTTGATCGTGCCTTCGCGCTGATCCAGGTTCGTGCTTTCAAGCGGTGTTCGCCAGCGTCAGCGCCAAAGGTGGGCCTAAGCAACAATCCCCCCGCAGAGGTCGGACATGGGCCGTGTGAAGGACGGTTGAGGTCGCGGCGTTGTCCGCGAAAGAATCCTCCGGCTTGGAACGGAGTCGGAGGATAGACAACAAAAACGGCCGCGGTCGTGAATGCTTTTGACAGGGCGTCACGGACCGCGGCCAAGAGTAACATCATGCATGATACCAAATCGATTTGGGATGTCATTGCCGCGCGTCCGGTTGCGGCGTTGAGAGAATTTTGCGAGAGCGGTCCCGCCCGCCCGGAGCACACCCGCCGTGCGGCGGGAGCACCGGACGGACGGGCCGCTCTCGCCTCCGCATTTAGACTTGAACCATCAGACAGTAACGTGAACCTTCCATTTGCGGGTGCGGTTGTCGTGCCCTGCAAGTGCCGATGCCGAACGTGCGAGATTTGCGGACGGAAGCTCGGATGGAAGGTCAGGCAAAGCCTCCTGGCCAAGGCCGAGCAATTCCGCGATCCGGCCCTGCTCACGCTGACCGTGGATCGGAAACATTTCAATGGTCCTGAAGAGGCACACACCGCGATTACCGAAGGGCGTTTCATCGCTCGGTTGATGCGCCTACTGGGCGTGTTCACCTGGTTCTGGGTATTGGAGTTTCAGACCCTGAGCGGAAGCGGCTGGCCGCACTGGCATATCGTCGTTGATCTCTCGGGCTGTCCTGGCAATTGCATTGATCTGCGCCGTGCATGGCATCTGTGGCGTGACAAATGGGGACTGGGCGGCCTGGACCTGGAAAGAAAGCGTGGCATCTATGAGTCAACGCACGCGATCATGTATGTGACCAAGTATCTCGCCAAGATGCCGGATGCCTTCCCGCTTTGGGTCCTGGAAAGAAAAAAGGGAATCAGATTCATCGGCGGCTGTAAGGCCCTGGGGTCGCTCACTGGGGCGGCGCCACGCGATGGTGACGTTGAAGAAGACGATGACGGGCAGCTTGAACTATTCCGCGAGCCACGGACGCCATTGATCGTTCGCATGGCCCGTTGTCTTGAACGCTCGACGATCTTTGCGCTTGAGGGCGATGTCGCCTCAGCCTGCGGTTGCTGGTCTTTCCTTCGGCAAGTCGACGCCTCTCCCGACGATCTCGTGGAATTGTCCGAAGCGGGTTGCACTTCGATGCGGCTGACTCCGATCGCCTGGGGCGATGGCGAGCTCCTGACGATCGGCCCGACAAGTGGCGGGGGTGTCGGCGGTGCGCTGCGTCGTCTCGACGCAGAGTTGGAGGATCGGGAAGTCGGCCATGCCGAGTGCTGGCGGCAACGGATGCGAGACCGGGAGTTGGAAATCCGCAGGAAACACGCGCGTTTTTGGGAATCGCGAACGGCTTAAGGATCCGACCGTGTCATGCACCTGGATTGTTAGCGCTCGGTCGACCACATCTCCGCACCGCTGAATTAATCTGGCAACATGGGACGCGGCCCGGAGGTTCCCATGGAATCCATCGTCAACGGCAAGGCAGACGCCTGGCGCCGGCGCATCGACGAACAGAGGGCCATGCTCTTGCAATGATGCGTACAGAGTAATCGCCTCCGCCAAAATCATCGCGTCTTTCAATCCCGACCGTGGTCGGGGCAGCACGCCGAAGAATTGGGGCGGATGTTCATTTTGACCTTTTATTTTACTTTATTGTCGATAAAATGAGTTCTGCAATTCCCCCAGGCCTCAATACGCGCGAAGTGATCTGCTGGTCTGAACGTGGGAATATCATGTGCACTTCGTCGCGCCAGTCGGGCCTTTTGTCAAGAGAACTTAGCAGCGGGGGAAAAGGAGGAATTTATGGGCGGCAGTTCTTTTTCACCTCAGAATTCTGACTTGATCCGGAAGGTCATGGCAGTCGCCGTTTTGCTCAGTTTGGCGACGAAGTCGCTCGCAAATAGTGAATTGCTTGTCGCAGACTGGGAAAACAATCAGATTCTCAGATTCGACGGGGCGACCGGAGATTATGTGGGAGCTTTGGCGACGAGCAACCTGAGTCAGCCTGACGGTATGACTCTTGGCCCAGACGGGGACCTTTACGTATCGAACGGGGGAACGTACGTAGACGATATTGTCCGATTCAATCCGATTAGTGGAAGCTACCTCGGCGTTTTCGCCACGGGCGGCCAGACCCCGATCGGGTTGACCTTTGGTCCCGACGAAAATCTCTACGTGGCCAGTCGGGGTGTTAATGGCGTGTTACGCTACAACGGCCAAACTGGTGCACCGATGGGCACCTTCGCCACAGCCAATAATGCCGACCTCTGGTGGGCTTGGAATCTGACATTCGGTCCTCAGAACAGTCTCTATTTGACCTCGTTCGAGAGGGGAACCGTCTTGCAATTTAATGGGACGACCGGGGCGTATGACGGTGTTTTTGCCAATCCCGACCCCGGCGGAATATACGCTTCCGGTATAACAATCGGCCCGGACGGAAATTTCTACCTGGCAGCGTATTATGGCGATGCTATCTACCGAATAAACGCCCAAACTGGGGCTTCCATGGGTACATTTGTTTCAGGCGACGGCTTGAATTTTCCCACGGCCCTGACATTCGGTCCGGATGGAAACCTCTATGTGGCCAGCGAGGACAGCGACGAAATACTTCGCTTCAAGGGTACCACAGGTCAACCAATGGGCGATTTTACTACCGGCGGTACCTGGGCAGGATCAGAGTCTATTCTTTTCGTATCCGTACCGGAGCCCTCGTCCCTTGCTTTGCTGGCCATATTAAACATCGGCTTGATAATTCGACGTCGAAAAGTCTCGCATCCCTTCTCACGTGATATCGCATAGCTGGGCGTTTTTCGCCGGCATGTGCAAGCGCTAATCATTGCCGGAAAACTGGCGGCCCATGTCCTTGCAGGGTCGCACATCATTAACCCTGCCCATCTTGCGAAGATTCAAGTCCCCAAGCCGGGCAGAACGGGGGAGGGCCAAGGGGTGTGCGACGCATATTTGTTCTTGTCGGTATGTTTTGGCAAAAATCGTGTACAATCAGTTGACAGAGGAAAATGTGGACGTTATGTTTACAGGAGCATGACCATGGGAAAAGGCGAAAAGCCGATTTTGAGCGTGCGGATTGATGCGGAGTTGCTCAAGGACGTGGACGCACTCGCGGAGGAAGCAGGCGTCGGGCGGGCTGAAATCGTCGAGCGATGTCTGTGGTTGGGCCTTTCGGCGGATATGGGTTTGGCGTCATGGTTGAAAGGCAAAGTTTCCGGGCCGGTTCTGCAAATTATGACGCATCCGGTCGTGTTGAAGGCTTTGCTGTCCCTGACGGGTGATAAGGTTGATCCAACGGTATTGAAGGTGCGGCAGGGTGCGATTGATAAGAGGCGTGGGCATGGAAAGGCGAAGCTGGCCGTGGAATAAGGTGGACTATGAGTGTTGAGGAAGACGGGGAATGGAAGGATGGTCCGTTGCTGGTGAAGTTGCGGGAAGCTGCTCGTCGGCTCAGTTTGTCCGAGCGAACGGTATGGGGATTGGGTAGGTCCGGGATTTTGCCAACAAGGCGTATTGGGCGTAGCGTCCGGTTTACTGTGGAGGGGCTGCGGACGTTTGCAAATGGAAATGGGGCGAAGCATGGCGACAATTAGCACGAGCGAGGAGCATGAGACGATTCGAATTTTCTTCCGGGCAAGGGACGGAAGCCGTCAAGCGATTTACCTGGGTAAGGTGCGTAGGGCGTTGGCTGAGCGGGTCCGCTCGCGGGTCGAGGAATTGGAAAATGCGGCGATGGGGTTGGATGTGGTGTCGCGCGAGACCCTTCGGTGGCTTCGTGACGTGCCCGATTTGATTCACGGCAAGTTGGAGAAGTTCGGTCTGGCGGATGCTCGGCGCCGTGCGACGTTGAAAGAGTTGCTGGACGCCTGTTTCAAACATCTCGAGGTGAAGCCGATTACGAGTTTGGGTTACGAAGCCACGCGGAAGGCAATGCTGTCTTTTTTCGGGGAACGGTGTTTGGTCGGTAGGATTCGGCCGCTCGATTGTGAGGAGTGGCGAACGTCGCTCAAGGCGGCGGGGCTGGCGGAGGCGACAATCAGCAAGCGGATCAAGCTCGGTCGGCAGTTCTTCAAGAAGGGCATTACGTGGAAGATGTTGATGGAGAACCCCTTCGCCGGCGTGAAGGCTGGTAGCCAGATGAACCGAGCGCGGCAACGGTTCATTAGCTTGGCTGATTCGCTCAAGGTGTTGGATGCCTGCCCGGACGTGGAATGGCAAGTTATCTTCGCGCTGGCTCGTTTCGGCGGTTTGCGTTGTCCGTCGGAAGTGCTGTCGCTTCGTTGGTCAGATGTGGATTGGAGCGGCGAGCAGTTTCGCGTGAAATGCAGCAAGACGGAGCGCCACAGCGGGCATGAAGAACGGTGGACGCCGATCTTCTGCGAGTTGAAGCCTTACCTTTTAAAGGCGTTCCATGCGGCTGAGGAAGGTGCGGAGTTCGTGGTGACGCGCTATCGAGATGGGGGCGTAAATCTGCGGACACAGTTTAAGAGGATCATTGTGAAGGCTGGGTTGTTGCCATGGCCGAAGCTGTTCCAGAATCTCCGGGCAACGCGAGCTACGGAAGTTGAACGGGTTTTCGGGAGCCATCTTGAATCGGTTTGGATCGGGCACAGTGCCCGCGTGGCGGAAGATCACTACTTGCAGGTGACAGAAGCAGACTACAAGCGGGCGGCAGCCGAGTCGGCAGCGGAAAAGGTAACGCAGAATCCGACGCAGCATGGCGTGGAAATGACGCGCATGAGCTCGCACGCGTCTGAGGAGAGCGATTCGCAAGTGGAGTCAACGCCAGAAGATGCGAATTCGTGCGAGACTGTGCGAAATGAATCAATAGCAGCGACAGGACTCGAACCTGTGACCCGGGGCTTATGAATCCCCTGCTCTGCCAACTGAGCTACGCTGCCAAATGTCCTGCCTGTTGATTTTAAGCGGGTTGAAGGGCGGGTCAATGCCGGCCGGCCGTGGGGGAATCGTGGGTCGCGGGATCAAACCCGGATCGCCGCCATTTGCAGAAGCTTTTACTTCAAATGCAAATCCACGCCTTCCTCTTCCCACTGCTCGACGAGGCGTTTGAGGTCGGCCACGGTCGCATTGAGTTGGCGGGACGTGTCGACCAGGGATTGATAGAGCCTGGGATCGTTGACCAACTGGCCGGCGGCGCCCTGGCCCTTGTCCACCTTGTCCAAGATGCTCTGCATGCTGCTCAGGACGCCGGAGACTTGCGTGAGCCGCTCGCCGATTTGCTTGCTGAGTTCGTCGATGTCCTTTCCCGCCCCTTTGATGGTCACCGTGGCGTTGGCGCTCGCGCTCTGCAAGCTGTCGGCCAAGGCGTCGAGCTTGTCGGTGGTGGTGCGGAGGTTGTTGATCGCCACCTTCAGGTTGGTCTGCGTGGTGGAATCGCCGAAGACGTCCTGGAGGGAATCGGCCAACTTGCCGATCTTTCCGGCCTGGATGGAGAAGGATTTGATGGTCTTGTCGAGATCGTCGATGGCGCCGGAATCGCGAAGCTTCTTGGCGGTGAGGCGGATCTCGTCGCTCATGGCGCCGATCTGGGTCGCGGCGCGGGAGAGGGAGGGGGGGATAAGATTGAGCTGAAGTCCGCGGAATTCAGTGGCGATCGTTGCGTCGGCGCCCAGCGCGCCGTGCGGCTGATCGTCGCCGAGATCCAGGCTGACGATCGACGTGCCGCCGAGGGCATTGGTCGAGAGGACCGAAGCATGGACGTTTGCCGGCAGGGGCGGATCGCGGTCGACGACGGCGTCGACCGTGACACCGATCCCATCGGAATTCCGGTACATGGTGGTGACCCGTCCGATTTCGACGCCGAGGTATTCAACGGCCGATCCCGGCGACAAACCATCGGCCCGCGGGGTCTTGAAATGCACGGGCATCTGCGGCGGGGCGAACAGCTCGGCGGTCCTGCTGCTGAATTTCAGGGCCATCCATCCGAAGGCGATAAGCGAGCCCAGGACCGTAACTCCAACCAGAATATTTCGCTGATAACTTGGCATGCCCTCAATCCCTTGTTGACCAATGAATCACTTTCTATCCGTCGGTTCAAGCGTCTGCAATTCCTGCTCGTTTGCCTCGCCGAGAACGAAACGCTTGACCGTTTCATTGTTGGTGTTGCGGATTTCCTCGGCGGTGCCGTCGAAGATCAGCTTGCCGTCGAAGAGCATGACGATGCGATCGGCGACCTTCATGGCGCTGGCCATGTCGTGGGTGACGACGATGCTGGTGACGTCGAGTTCGTGCTGGAGCTTGAGAATCAGCTCGTTGATCACGTCGGAGCGGATGGGGTCCAGGCCGGTGGTCGGCTCGTCGTAGAGGATGACCTCGGGATCGAGGGCAATGGCCCGCGCCAGCGCCACGCGTTTGCGTTGGCCGCCAGAGAGTTCAGCCGGCATTTTTCCGCCGGCGCCGGACAATCCGACCATCCGGAGTTTCTGCTCGACGATTTTGGCGATTTCATCGGGCTTCTTGTCGGTGTGTTCCGCGAGGGGGAACGCGATGTTTTGTGCGACGGTGTCGGAATCGAAAAGTGCGCCCTGCTGAAATAGGAATCCGAATCGCTGGCGAACCTTCATGAGGTCGCGTTCGGCCAGGTTGTCGATGCGATGGTCGGAGAACCAGACTTCGCCCCGGTCGGGCTTGAGCAGCCCGACGATGTGCTTGAGCAGCACGCTTTTCCCGCTGCCGCTGACGCCGATGATGACCAGGCATTTTCCTTTTTCGATGCGCAGGTTGATGTCGTTGAGGACTTCAAGCCAGCCGAATCGCTTGTACACGTGGCGCAGTTCGATCAGTGCCATAGGGGACGCCGGTTAGTTTCCAAAAACGCTGCGGATTCCGTAGAGGCCGATATACCAGTCCTGGGCGATCTGGGCGAAGAAGAAATTCATGACAATGATGCAGAGGAAGCTGACAACGAAGGACTCGGTGCAGGCGCGGCCGACGCCGTTGGCGCCGGCGCCGCAATGGAATCCCTTGTAGCAACTGATAAGGCCGATGGCGCCGCCGAAGAAGAAGGACTTGATGATCCCCTCGTTGACCTGCCACATTTCCACGCCGCCGTGCGCCGCGTAATACCAGAAGGGCCCGGTGGCAACGTGCAACACGCCAACGCTGATGAACCAGCCACCGACGATTCCGGTGATGTCGCTGTAGATGGCGAGCATGGGGGTGAGCAGCATGCAGGCGATGAAGCGAGGAACGACCAGGAATTGTATCGGGTCGGTTCCCATCACGCGCAGGGCATCGAGCTGCTCGGTGACGTTCATGGTTCCCAGTTCGGCGGTCAATGCCCCGCCGACCCGGCCCGCCAGCATCACCGCCGCCAGCACCGGCCCGATCTGCTTCACCACCGACAGGAAGATCACGCTTCCCATGCGGTCCTCCTGTCCAAGGGCCTTGAACTGGCTGTAGGTAAAAGCTGACGAATGCTTTTCCATCGCAGGCCGGTCGCGAAGAGCCAGATAATTGTTCGCCCGGCGAAGTCGCAAAACTGGCCGAAATCGGCCAGCAAGTTGTTGGTCCTTCGACCGACGGTCTCGATCAACCTTCTGTGCATGATCGGGGAATCATACGGCTGGTCCGCGCCGCTGGCCAGTGACCATGGCCGCCAATTCGCGCGCCATCCGCTCGATCGGAACGCTCCAATCGCCGCGATCTCTTTGGCGGAACAGCCGCATCGTCGGATACCAGGGTGAATCCTCGCGATCCAACATCCATCGCCAATCCGGCATCGACGGCAACAAGACCCAGACCGCCTTGCCCATTGCGCCGGCCAGATGAGCCACGGCCGTATCGACGGTGATGACCAAATCCAGGCTTTCGATCAAAGCGGCGGTGTCGGAAAAATCCTCCAGCTCGCAAGCGAAGTCGATCAATCGCGATGCACTGGTCTGGTTGATCGCGAGACCCTTTTGCAGGCTGACAAACTCGACGCCCTCGACGGCCAACAACGGAGTCAACTGCTCGAAGCGCACGGATCGCCGGGAATCGTTGGGATGCTGCGGCCTTCCCGCCCAGACCAGCCCGACGCGCGGCTTCCCCGTTTTTTCGCCCAGGCGCTGCCGCCATTTCGCCGACAATTCTTCCCCCGGTTTGAGATACGGGACATGGGCGGGAATATTATCCAGCGTTGTCCCCATCGCGAACGGGAGGCTCAGAAGCGAACAGTGAACGTCAAACGGAGGTAATGGCTGTCCAATCATCGCCACCGGCGCAACGTGGGACAGAAGGCGCGTCAGCTCCGCGTGGCAAGCCAGGACGATTCGCGCGCCTCGCGCCGCCACCATCGGGACGTACCGGACGAACTGGATCGCATCGCCAAAACCCTGCTCGGCATAAAGCAGAATCGTCTTGTCGCGCAAATCCTCCCCGGCCCATTGCGGTTGGGCGAACCGATGGGCGGCGCCCGGACGCCACTGGTATTCCCGCCAACCTCGCTCCAGATCGCCCAGAAGCAGATACAGCATGCCCAGGTCCCAATGGGCCTGCCGAAAGTCCGGCTCGATCGCAATGGCGCGGCGGTAACTTTCGATCGCCTCGGAAAATTTTCTCTGGTCGGCCAGCACCAGAGCCAGATTGTGATGCGCCCGCGCCACGCGCGGCTGCAAGCGGACGGCGGCGCCCAGGGCGGCGTGGGCTTCGTCGAATCGGCCCAACTGCCGCAGCGCGCCGCCGAGGTTGCCGTAGGCATCGGCGTAGTCCGGTTTCAGTTGAATGGCGCGCTCAAACTCCTTCACGGCGATTTCAGGTTGCCGCCGTTCCCCCAGCGCCAGGCCAAGACCGTTATGAAACGTCGGTTCGTGCGGCTTGAGGGCGACGGCGCGCTGGAACGAGGCGACGGATTGATCCAGCCTTCCCGCCTGACGCGAGAATTCACCGAGGTTGGCGTGAAGCTCGGCGACGAGCGGATGCGCGGCGGCGGCGCGGGCGGCCAGATC
Organism: Tepidisphaeraceae bacterium; assembly: GCA_050010915.1. Taxonomy (GTDB): domain Bacteria; phylum Planctomycetota; class Phycisphaerae; order Tepidisphaerales; family Tepidisphaeraceae; genus PALSA-1353. The sequence goes on from JBEKKC010000143.1 coordinate 9,397, forward strand.
GACCGCCATCTCGATCCGGCCCGTTTGCATTGCCACGATGCTCAACAGGTGCAACGCATCCCGGTGATCGGGCTGGTCGCGCAGGATTTGGGCGCACAGGGCTTCGGCCTCGGCGAAGCGGCCGGCACGCTGGTGCTCCTGGGCCCTGTGCAAAATGCGACCGGCGTCAACATCTTTCATTTTGCCCTGGCCGTACGGATGGCCTCGACGAAACTCTTAGCGTTGGCGGTCACGCCGACCCAGTCACTTTTCGCCAGCGCGTCCTTGGTCACCAGCGACGATCCAGCGCCGACGAACACCGCGCCGGCCTTGATCCAGTCCCCCGCGTTCTTCACGTCCACCCCGCCTGTCGGCGTCAGACGAAGCTGCGGCAGCGGGGCCAGAATGTCCTTGAAATATTGCGGACCCAGCACGGTCGAAGGGAAGACTTTCACCACGTCCGCCCCCGCGGACCAGGCGCGGAGAATTTCCGTCGGAGTGAACGCGCCGGGAATCATGATCTTGCCATAGCGGCGCGTCGTCGAAACGATGCCGTCATCGAACACCGGGGAGACGACGAACTGAGCGCCGGCGGCGATCGCGTCGCGCGCCGTGGCCGCGTCGATCACCGTTCCCACGCCAATGACCGCCCGGTCGCCGAAACGGTCGGCCAGCATCTCGATCCCCGAGATCGCCTTGGGCGTGCTCATGGTGACCTCGATAGCGGGCACGCCGCCGGCCAGCAGCGCTTCGGTAATGCCCACGAGTTGGTCTTTGGAATTGGCGCGAATGACCGCGACGACGCCCGCATCGCCCACCGTCTTCAAGTTTTGTTCTTTGGTTGCCATGATGATGTTTTATCAGTTTTCGCCGCCGTGCCGCAAGTTGCGCTCATTCCCACCCGCCGCCCAGGGCTTTGTACAGCGCCACCAGATCTGCCGAGACCTGCTGCTCGCTCTGCGCCATCGAGTCCTGCGCTGCAAACAGGCTGCGCTGCGCGTCCAGCACGCTGAGGAAATCGGCGCTGCCCTTTTCGAAAAGCTCGGTCGAGAGGTCCACGGCCTTCTGATTGGCCGCGACGGCCTCGCGCAGAGACTGCAAACGCACTTGCTCGCGGTTGTACGCCACCAGCGCGTCGTCCACGTCGCCGAGGCTTTGCAGGACCGCCTTGCGATACGCCTGGAGCGCTTCCGCCTGACGCTCGTTTTGCACGTGAATGTTCGACGTGACCTTCCCGGCATTGAAGATGTCCCAGGTGACGCCGGGGGCGATGTCGTACATTCGGCTGGAATAATCGAACAGTTGTTTTAACCTTTGCGATCCGACGCCGAGCGCTCCGGTGATGGAGAACTGGGGGAACAGATCGGCGGTGGCGACGCCGATCTGGGCGGTCGCGGCGGCGAGTTGCCGCTCGGCGCGGCGCACGTCCGGGCGCCGCCGCAGCAATTCCGCCGGCAAGCCCGGCGGCACGCTGGGCGGACCCACCGGGATCGGTTCCACGCCGCTCAATTCGTCCGACAACGAACCCGGGTCCTGGCCCAGCAAGATCCCCAGGTGGTGGATGGTCTGGCGAATTTCCGCTTCGCGCGTCGGCACGACCGACGCCGTCGTCGCCACTTGCGCTTCCTGCTGCGCCACGGCGAGATACGGCACCAGGCCGCCCTCCGCCTTGCGCCGCGTCAATTCCAAGGTCTGCTGCTGGCTTTGAAGATTGTCCCTGGCAAGCTGCAATTCGCGCTGCGAGCCGCGCAGCTCGATGTAGTTTACCGCCACCTCCGCCAGCATCGACACCAGCACGTCGCGTTGGTCCCACTGGGCCGCCTGCACGCTGTAGCTGGCGGCCTCGATCGCCCGCCGATTTCCGCCGAAGACGTCGATTTCCCAGGTCATGTCGAAACCCGCCTGCCACAGATCGGACTCCACCAAACTGTTGATGGGTATCTCCCCGCTGGCCGAAGAAGAAGAAAACCCCGCGATTTCGGCCGTATTCAGGCTGTTCCGGGTACGGGTGTATCCCCCCTGCGCCCCGATGTCGGGGAAAAGCCCGGACACAAGAATTCCGCGATTGGCGCGGGCCTCGCGAATCCTGGCCTCCGCCGCCAGCAGGTCGGGATTGCCTTGCACTGCGCGATCGATCAACCGGTTCAACGTCGGGTCGTTCAACGTTTCCCACCAACGCTGATAGTCCGGCCGCGTGGTGGGTTCGACGGTGGAACGGCTCGTCGGCTGCGTCGCCGAGCCGATCTCGCTGTACTGCCGGGGCGTGTTGATGTCCGGCCGCTGGTAATCCGGCCCGACCGCGCAACCCCATAATGCCAGCAGAGCCAGTGGAATCGCAATCACCAGCTTTTGCCGTTCGCCCCAAGAATGTTCTGGAAAATCGATCATGTTAAACCTTCCCTAAAGGTGGGTGTAATCCCAAACGCTTCAACGATCAAGCTGCCCAGTCCGGTAACGATCCGTGATCGCACGCAGGCCGCCGAGCGAAAATCGCGTCACATGGTCGGCCAGCTCTTCAACGTGCTGGTCAAGGTTGGCGTAAATCGGGCTGATCCCCTTCAAAACCGGCCGGGCAAAGTAGTAGTGCATCATCTGGCCCACCACGCTGACGGAGCATTTGGCGATGACGCGCGGCGGAAGCTCGCCGACGATTTCACGGATGATTGCCTGGAGCTTGGCCTCCCGCGGTCGAATGTGATCCTCTACGAACGATTGCAATATGCCGGTCGGTTCGCTCATCTCGCGGGCCATCAGCCGCCCGCACCATGACGGCCGGCCGGGATCGAGCAGGTGCTTTAGGAATTGCCGGATAAATCCACGGAGCCGATTTTCGGCGGATTCGTTGGCGCCGTCGGGAGGGGCGGACTCCTCATCGGCTTGCCATCGCAAATTTGCGAACACGGCGGCATAGAGTTTTTGTTTATCGCCGAAGTGGTAATTGACCGCCGCGATGTTGGCTTGCGCCTTTCCACAAATCTCACGAATGGTGGCATCCGCGAATCCCTTGAGCGCGAAGACTTCTCCCGCAGCGTCCAATAAACGCTGGCGGGTTTCCATGGAAAGGTCGTGTGGAGTATCATTCATTTGTTTTAATCTATTATTTCAAATATATGTTTTAATTCAAGGGGGAATTGGTATTGGATTAATTTGGACGTTTCCATCGCAAAGGTGACTCACGGATGGCCATCCATGGGCTTTTGGGATTGAAAGTGAACTGCTCATTTGCTGATGAGCGTGGCCAAACCCTGACGAAGCGTATATCCCGGCACGAAACCAATCGAGCGGAGCTTGGCGACGTCGGCGGTCAAAACGGCGGGATTGTCCGGCGAGTCCGGAGATTCCTGAATCTCCAAGAGGGCTTCGGCTCCGGCCAGTTCGGCGAGAATCTTGGCGACATCGCCCAGCTTGACCCCTTCGCCGGAGGCGACGTTGATGATGCCCTCGACGGGGCAGTGGAGGATGGCGGCAAAGGCCTGGGCGACGTCCTGGACGTGAAGAAAATCGCGAACGTGCGAACCGTTGCGCACAATCGCCGGCCGCTTGGCCAACAGCGGATTCAAAATCGAAGGGATTAACCGCCGGGGGTCCTCGCCGGGACCGTAGAGGTAAAATATCCGACCCCACGCGACGCTCAACTGGGACATGCGGGCAATCGCTTCGACGTTTTGCCGGAGGTTGTTCTTGCAAGTTCCATAGAGCGTCGCGGGATTGCTGGGCGTGGCGTCCTCGCACAAGTGGGAATGCGTCCAGTCGTATTCCGCGCAGGTGCCGGCGAAGACTGCCCGCTTGCCGCCGTGGGCCGCGAAGGATCGGAACAGTTCTTCGGACGCCTTGAGCCAATCCAGATTCAACGGTGAATTCCAGAATTTCCCATGCTCGGCGTACCAGGCGAGATGCACCAGGTGCGTCGGCTGGATGCGCGCGATCAGCTCATCTGCCATGTGCTGATCGAGGAGATCGACCCGATGCCAAACCGCATCGGAGGAAGGGGAGCTTGCCAGGTCGGCGGCGTGAACTTCGTCGCCCCGCCGCAGCAGTTCGGAAACAACCTGACGGCCGATGAAGCCGCCGGCGCCTGTGACCAATACGCGGTTCATTTTCGCTTTTTCGCTCAACGCCCGTAATCCGGATAGGCCCGGTCGCGCTCGGAAATGACGCGAACTTCGAGCGGCCAACGGATTCCGAACGCCGGATCGTCGAATCGAACGCCCCTGGCGGCTTCGGCGGCGTACCACTGAAACATGTCGTAATGCACTTCCGACCCATCCGCCAACGTCTGGAATCCGTGGGCGAATCCCGCGGGAATAAACAAGGCGCGGTGATTCTCGGCCGACAATTCCGCGGCAAACCACTGGCGATGGGTGGGCGAATCGCGGCGGAGATCGATGATGGCGTCGTAAATCGCGCCGGCGGTGCAGCGAACCAGCTTGGGCTGGGCCATCGGCTCGACCTGGAAGTGCATGCCGCGCAGCGTGCCCGCCTTATGGTTGAACGACACGTTGGACTGCACGATCTGCGTGGGAAGGGCGAGCTTCTCGAACTTCGAGCAATCGAACGAATAGCAGAAGAAGCCCCGGTCGTCAGGGAACAACTGCGGGTCGATGACAAACGCTCCGGATAATGGCGCCGGCTGAAAGTTCATACTCACCTCAGATCACCTCGAGGGCGGGAATGGCGACGACGAATTTTCCGCCCCATTGCCGGATGTGGCCCATCTGCTCCATGATCTCCTCCCTGAGGTTCCAGGGCAAAATGAGGAGGTAGTCCGGCCTGGTCTGGGCCACCTTCTCGGGCGGGTGGATTGGAACGTGGGTGCCGGGCAAAAATCGGCCCTGCTTGTGGGGCGAGCGATCGACGACGTAATCGATGAAATCTCCGCGCACTCCGCAATAGTTGAGCAGCGTGTTACCCTTGGCGGCCGCGCCGTAGGCGGCGATGGTTTTGCGGGCCGATTTCGCCTCGACCAGAAATCGCAGGAACGCCCGCTTGGTCTTTTTGATCCGCTCGTCAAACGCGCGGTACGTGGCCAGATCGGCCAGGCCGGCCTTCCGCTCGGCATCCAGCATCGTCTCGACGCGGCTTTCGATTTTGCCGGGAGATTCGACGTGCGAAGCGAATATGCGAATCGATCCGCCGTGGGTCGGCAGTTCCTCGACGTCGAATATCTTAAGCCCATGGGCGGCGAAGAGCCGCCGGACAAAATCGAAGCTGAGATATGAAAAATGCTCGTGGTAGATCGTGTCGAACTGGTTTAAGCCGATCAGGCGAAGCAGATGGGGAAACTCCATGGTGATGATTCCGGCGGGTGCAAGCAGGATTTTCATGCCGGCGACAAAATCGTTGATGTCCGGGACGTGCGCCAGAACGTTGTTGCCCAGCAGCAGGTCGGGGCGAATCTCAGCTTCGACCATGTTGGCTGCGGAGGATTTTCCGAAAAACTCCGCGCGGGTGGGAATTCCATGCTGCTCGACGGCAACTTTGGCGACGTTTTCGGCCGGCTCGATGCCCAACACGTTGACGCCCCGTTTCTTGAAATATTGCAGGAGATAGCCGTCGTTGCTGGCGATCTCGACGACACGTGATTTCGGGCCGAATCCAAACCGGCTGCACATCATCTGGACGTACGCCTCGGCATGGCGCAGCCAGCTTTCGGAATAGCTGGAGAAATACGCGTAATCGCTGAATATCTGCCGTGGCGTTTGGAATTCCTCGAGCTGGACGAGCAGGCATTTTTCGCAAACCCAGGCATGAAGGGGAAAGAACGGCTCCATCACATGGAGTTGATCGGCGGCGAGATAGGAATTGCTGGGCGGGGACATTCCCAGATCGGCGAACGTTACCGACAATTTCGATCCGCAGAATCGGCAGCAACCGGACGGCATAGTCATCGGTCAACGATCCGGCAGTTGGAGGAACTCGTCGATCTGGTCCCGGGAAATCCGCCGGACGTTCTCGCCGCGATGCCAGGCTTTATACCATTGGGCGGTCCATTTCAGGGCGGTGGGGAGATCGGTGTGCGGCCGCCAGAGAAGGCGCTGCATGGCCTTGCCGGCATCGAGCTTGAGATAGGCGGTTTCGGGTGGCTGGCGGCTGGGCGACGGCTCCCAGGCCGCGCCGTCCGACCAATGGGCGGCCATCTGGTCGGCGATCCAGCGCACGGGCCGGGCCTCTTCGTCCATCGGGCCGAAGTTCCACGCCTCGGCAAAGCCGCGGCCCTCCTCCATCAGGTGTTCCAGTAGATTCAGATACCCGCAGAGGGGATCCAGAACGAATTGCCAGGGCCGAACCGCATCGGGATTGCGAATCACGGCGCGCTTGCCGGCCGCGAAGGCTCTCAGCAAATCCGGGATCAATCGATCCCTGGACCAATCCCCTCCGCCAATGACGTTCCCCGCTCGCGCCGAGGCGATCGCAGTCGTGGTCCCGTCGAAAAACGATCGGCGATAAGCGCTGGTCGCCAACTCGGCGCACGCCTTGGAACTGGAATACGGGTCGTGCCCGCCCAGCGGGTCGGTTTCCAGATATCCGCGCTCCGATTCGCGATTCTCGTAGCATTTGTCGGTTGTCACGACGACCACCGCGCGCACGTCCTCGCCGACCTGTCGAACGGCCTCCAGGAGGTTCACGGTGCCCATCAGGTTGACGGAATAGGTTCCCACCGGATCGAGATAACTTTGACGCACCAGCGACTGGGCTGCCAAGTGAATGACGATCTCCGCGCGGGATTGGCGAAGGGCGTCGGTCAACCTCGGCAAATCGCGCACGTCGGCGTTCTGCGTCTCAGCCAGTTCATGCACGTCGGCCAACGTGAAGAGGCTTGGATCGGTGGGGGGGGGCAGGGAATACCCGCGGACTTTGGCGCCGAGGCGGTCGAGAAGCAGGCAGAGCCAGGCGCCCTTGAATCCCGTGTGCCCGGTGATGAAAACGGTTCGGCCGCGCCACCAGGAAGGCGTCATTTCCAAACCCTCCATGGCGCCTGTCCGCGGAGCCACAAATCTTCCAGATAATTCCTGTCGCGAAGCGTGTCCATCGGATGCCAGAAATCGGCGTGCTGATAGGCGAGAAGCTCGCCTTGGCGCGCCAGACGCTGGAGCGGCTCGCGTTCCCAGACGGTGCTGGGGCCTTCCACGAAGTCGATGGCCTTGGGGGAAAGGACAAAGAATCCGCCGTTGATCCATGCGCCGTCGCCGTGGGGTTTTTCGATGAATCGGGTGACGAGATCGCCACGGAGCTCGACGCTGCCGAATCGGCCCGGCGGCTGAACGGCGGTCAGCGTCGCCAGCTTGCCGTGACCTTCGTGGAACGCCACGAGCTTTTTGATGTCCACGTTTCCGACGCCGTCGCCGTAGGTGAAACAGAACGATGGGTCGCGATCGACGAACTCGCGGACGTGCTTCAGGCGGCCGCCGGTCTGCGTTTGCTCGCCGGTGTCCACGAGCGTCACCCGCCAAGGCTCGGCGTGGCGATGATGGACCTCCATTTTGTTGTTGGCGATGTCGAACGTGACATCGGAGGTGTGGAGGAAATAATTGGCGAAGTATTCCTTGATGACGTAGCCCTTGTAGCCCAGACAGATCACGAAATCGTTGACGCCGTGGGCGCTGTAGAGCTTCATGATGTGCCAGAGGATCGGCTTGCCGCCGATCTCGATCATGGGCTTGGGTTTTACCGCGGTTTCCTCGGAAATCCGCGTGCCCACACCACCGGCAAGAATCACGGCCTTCATGGGCGTTCTCATACCACAATTTATCGCCGAAGGCGATAAGATGCTGTCGCACGTGAGTCAGGCATTCGACCTTTCCATTCTCATCGTGAACTTCAACGGCGGGGACATGCTGCGCAATCTGCTGGCGTCGATCGAAGCGACGCGCGGCGATCTGGCGGTGCAAACCATCGTCGTGGATAACGCCTCGGCCGATGGGTCGGCGAATATCGTCGCGGAATTCCCGGGGGTGATCCTCCTGCGCAACCCCGAAAACGCCGGGTTTGCCCGCGGAAATAACCAGGCTGCCGGGATGGCCGCGGCGCCGCTCATCCTGTTGCTGAACAACGATACCGTCGTCCGCCCCAACGCGATGCAAACGCTACGGCGGTTCATGAATGAGCATTGCGAGACGATCGCGGCCGGGCCGAAACTCATCGGCGGCGATGGCAAACCCCAACGATCCGGCCGGAACCTGCCGAACGTCCCGGCCCTGCTCAACTCCATCCTCTTGCTGAAATGGACCGGCTTGTTTCGCGCCGCATATCACCACTACCGCCGTGAAGGATTCGACCCCGAACGGGCCGGCCCCGTCGGCCAACTCGCCGCGGCCGCACTAATGATCCGGCGCGAACCGTTCGACAAATGCGGCGGGTTCGATGAAGGCTTCGCCTTCGGTGTCGAGGACGTGGACCTCTGCCGCCGGCTCAGCCAATTCGGAGGCATCCGATATGTCCCCGATGCCGAGATCGAACACCTCGGGCGGGTCAGTTCGCGGGCGAACCGCGCATTCGTCTACCGCAGCTATGAATGCGGCTGGGCAAGGTATCTAACCAAACATCACGGCCGATGGGCCGCCAGGTTGTACAAGACGCTGGTGACGGTCGACCTGCCGGTGCGCGTGCTGGCATCGACGATCCAATATGCGGTGCATCGGGCGCTATCTCGCCGCGAGAAATCCGAGCGTTCGCTGGATCGGCTGAAAGCGACGGTTTCGTTCGCGTTCACCGGCCTGCCGGCGTTCTGGAAAAGCTGAAGTGCCCATGAAGCTATTTACCGCGTCAGGGCCTAATCGGTGATTGCGAATCTCAATTCACCCCGGTAATTACGACTGATAATCGCGAGATTACAAGCCGCTGGCTTTGTGTGATTTTCATTGCATATCTCATCATAGCGCGCCGATTATCGTACCGTGGCCGGCCACCTAACGGCTTATTGCCTCGTCCGTTGGTGTTGCCTACCTCGCCGGAATGAGATTCATTCCAGATGCGTGTGAGGAACTTCACTAGGCGTTTGCGCGCCAGGATGAGCGCCAGGCCACGAACGCGCGCTATCCGTGCCGTACTGGAGCCGCTGGAGCAGCGAATTCTGCTCTCGTGGATCGGCGCTACTACCGGCAGCACCGATGACGCGGCGCATCTTTACAATAACACCGCAAACTGGGCCGGCGGAATCATCGACAATTCGTTTGCCGGGGTGACGCTTACAGGCTCTACCACCCTGTATTTCAACGCGGGACTGACCACCGGCGCTGGCGGCCTGAATCTCGGTTATAGCGGCAACTATAATCTCACGCTCGAATCCTCCAGCACGACAACGCAGACGCTGACCCTCGGCGGCGGCATCAGCGGCACTTTCGGCGGATCGTCCGTTACCATCGGGGATCCGAATAACAATCTCGACGTCGATCTCGGGGCGACCGGGCAAACGTTCACGATCTCTTCCGGCAATACTTTGTCGATCCTTAACGCGATATCCGACACGGGCGGCCTGACCGAAGCCGGCGCCGGCACGCTCACCCTTTCCGGCGCAAATACCTTTTCGGGCGGGACGACGCTTTCGGCAGGGCAATTGAATATCAATAATGCCGCCGCGATCGGCACGGGCACGTTGACCATCAGTGGAGGGACGATCGACAATACCAGCGGCTCGGCCATCACTCTCAGCAACAACAACGCCCAGACCTGGGGCGGGAATTTCACCTTCAACGGCACCAACGCCCTGAACCTGGGGACCGGAGCGGTAACGCTGGGCGCCTCGCTGGCGGTGACAACAACGGCGAATAATCTGACAGTTGGCGGTGTGATCAGTGGTGCGCACAGCTTGACCAAGGCCGGCAGCGGTACGCTGACGCTCGGCGGGGCCAACGGCTATACCGGCGGCACGACGCTGAATGCCGGCCAATTGAACATCAATAACAACACCGCCCTCGGCACAAGCAACTTCACAGTTCATGGTGGGAGCATCGACAACACCAGCGGCTCTGCCGTTTCGCTGAACTCCAGCGACGCCGTGTTTATGTATAGCAGCTTCACCTACGTTGGCACGGGTTCTTTGAGTTTGGGAGAACTGGTCTATCCCACGGGTGGCAGCCCTACCTACACCCTCACGACGACGGCCGGGAACCTGACATTGGCCGCGGGCATTGGAGGCCCCAACTGGAACCTGGTCAAAGCCGGCAGCGGCACGTTGACGATCTCAGGGGCCGGTTCAGGTCCGGTGGCGGTGACGCTGTCGGCGGGGCAGCTCAATATCAACAACGCCGGCGCTCTGGAAACGGGCAGGTTCACGATCAACGGCGGCGCGATCGACAACACGAGCGGCTCGGCCATTACGCTCAGCACCAACAATGCCCAGACCTGGGGCGGAGATTTCACGTTTGTAGGAAGCAATCCCCTGAATTTGGGCACGGGTGCGGTAACGCTCGGCGCCAATCGGCAGGTGACGGTGAATGCCAGCACGTTGACCGTCGGCGGGGCCATTGGAGGAGCATATAGTCTCACCAAGGCGGGCGCCGGGACTTTGGCGCTGACCGCCAGCGGCAGTTACAGCGGCGGGACTACCATCGATGCCGGAACTTTGAGCTTCGCCAACGGCGCACTGGGTTCGGGGAGCATCACTTTCGGCGGCAGCAGCACGCTCCAGTGGAACGGGACCAACA
>JBEKKC010000144.1:0-12344 GCA_050010915.1 Tepidisphaeraceae bacterium
TTCGAGCAATTGCAAACTTCCGTTCTGGGCATCGTCGAGAACATGAGTTATTTCGTCGCGCCCGACGGATCGGAACACGATTGGTTTGGCCGCGGCGGCGCCGAAGCCGCCGCCAAACGCCTGAACGTTCCCTTCCTCGGCTCGATCCCCATTTACACCGAGCTGCGCGTCAACAGCGACGCGGGGACGCCGGAGAAGAATTTTGAGACCAACCCTGGTCTGGCGCAGGCGCTGTTGCGCGTCGTCGAGAACCTGGCGGGACAGATCAGCAGGCATAATCTTGGGGAGAGCGCGCCGGAATTGAACATTAGCTGAGCGAAACTCGAAATTCGAAACTCGAATGACGAATCAAATTCAAAATTCAAAATTCGAAACAAGGGCCGTTTCGTCATTCGAATTTCGAATTTGATTCGTCATTCGAATTTCGAGTTTCGAATTTCCATTCTCCTTCTTCCTCGCCATGGAACCCGAACTTCCCCATCCCGCTTCCTTCCGCATCTGGGGCGATGACGCCGACCCGCAGGCGCTGGAGCAGATGCAAATCGCCGCCAAGCTGCCCGTGGCGGTTTCGGGGGCCTTGATGGCCGATGCGCATCTCGGATACGGCCTTCCGATCGGCGGCGTTCTGGCGACGGATGGGGCGGTGATTCCATACGCCGTTGGGGTGGACATCGCCTGCCGGATGAAGCTCTCAGTGCTGGATATTCCACCGGAGCGGCTGGATCGCGAGGGCGATCGGTTCGCCAAGGTTCTGGAGCGGGAAACCGTCTTCGGCGTCGGGGGCGAACAGCCCAAGCCGCTGGAGCACGAGGTAATGCAAGCCGATTGGAACGCGCTGGCCCTCACCGCCAAACTCTTCGAGAAGGCACGGGCGCAATTGGGAACCAGCGGCAGCGGAAACCATTTCGTCGAATTCGGAATTCTTTGGCTCGATTCGCCGGAGTTGGATTTGCCGGCCGGGTCCTACCTCGCGCTGCTCAGCCACAGCGGCAGCCGCGGGACCGGCGCGACGATCGCGGATCACTATTCGCGGCTTGCCATGTCCCTCCATCCGGAATTGCCGCCGGAATTGAAACGCCTGGCCTGGCTGGAATTGGACAGCGATCCGGGCCGCGAATATTGGTTTGCGATGAACCTGATGGGCCAGTACGCCTCGGCCAATCACGCGATGATTCATCAGAAGATCGCCCGCGCTCTGGGCGCGAATGTCCTGGCGGGAGTGGAGAACCATCACAATTTCGCATGGAAGGAAACGCATTGCGGGCGGGAGATGATCGTGCATCGCAAGGGGGCGACGCCGGCGGGCAAAGGCGTGCTCGGCGTGATCCCCGGCTCGATGGCGTCGCCGGGGTTTGTCGTTCGCGGCCGGGGCGAGGAAAGTTCGCTCAATTCCGCCAGCCACGGCGCCGGCCGAGTCATGAGCCGAAGGGCCGCCAAGCTCAAATTCCGGTGGTCGCACGTCCGCCCGGCCCTGGCCGCTGCGGGGGTTCGGTTGCTCTCGGCCGGAATCGACGAGGTCCCCGGCGTCTACAAAGACATCCACCGCGTCATGGCCGCACAGAAAGATTTGGTGGACGTCATCGGCCGGTTCGATCCTAAGATCGTGAAAATGGCCGAGGGCGGCCGGGCGGAGGACTAGCATCGACCCAAGTTGCTCGGCGGCGAGCGGCTGACAATCAGATTCAGGAGTTGCCTTGTCGAATTCAAACCGTCTTCAATCCGAGACCTCCCCCTATCTGCTTCAGCACGCGCACAATCCCGTGGATTGGCATCCCTGGGGCGAGGAAGCGTTGCAGCGTGCGCGGCGGGAGGATCGGCCGATCTTTCTCTCCGTCGGCTACAGCACCTGCTACTGGTGCCACGTCATGGAACGCGAATGCTTCGAAAACAATGCGATTGCCGAGCAGATGAACGGGGCGTTCGTCAATATCAAGGTGGATCGCGAGGAGCGTCCGGACGTGGATCAGCTTTACATGACGGCCGTGCAGGTCATCACCCGGCAGGGGGGATGGCCGATGAGCGTTTTCCTCACGCCCGATCTGCGGCCATTTTTCGCCGGGACCTATTTTCCACCGGCCGATTCCCGCGGGCGGCCGGGATTTCCGAAGATTCTGGCGGCAATAGAGGATGCGTTTCGCCGCCGCCGCGATGACGTGAACGCATCGGCCGAGCAAATCAGCGGGATTCTTCGCCAAATATCCCGGCCCCGCGGGCCCGCGGCGAGCACCAAAATCGACCAAGCCTGGGTGAAGGAATTGATCGATCGAAGCACAGCCGATTTCGACGAAGAGCTTGGCGGATTCGGAACCGCCCCCAAATTCCCTCGCCAGACGCTGCTGGAGCTTTTGCTGGTGTATCTGCGCGAGAACCCCGATCCCGAACTCATGCGGATGCTGAGCCGGTCTTTGGACGCGATGGCGTACGGCGGGATTCGCGACCATCTTGGCGGGGGATTCCATCGCTATAGCACCGACGCCCGCTGGCTTGTGCCGCATTTTGAAATCATGCTCTATGACAACGCGATGCTCCTATGGATTTATGCCGAAGCCCATCGCCAGACCGGCCAGGCCCGCTACGCCGCGATCGCGCGGGGGATCGCGGATTTCGTGCTCAGGGAAATGACCGCCGACAGCGGCGGGTTCTTCACCGCCTTCGATGCCGAAGTGGACGGCAAGGAAGGGGACAACTATCTCTGGACCCGCCGCGAAGTGTCCGATGCACTGGCCGGAAAGTCGGACGTGGAAAAGTTTTGCAGAGTTTTTGGCTTGGATGATGGCCCGAACTTCAGCGATCCCCATCATGGCGACGGGGTGCCCGACAGAAATGTGCTGGTTCTGGCCGACCCAGACAACGGATCGGCGTTGACCGACCCGGAGTTGGAGCGGTCGCGGCAAATTTTGTACGGGATTCGGCGGACGCGCAAACAGCCGATCCTGGATCGAAAGGTTCTCACCAGTTGGAACGCGCTGATGATCCGGGGCCTTGGCCATGCGGCGAACGTTCTGAACGAACCGCGGTATCTGAAGGCCGCGCAGGCCTGCGCGGATTTCCTGCTGGCGGCTCATCGCAATGGCGACGGCGGGCTGCTGCGCGTCAGCGTTGGCGTGGCGGCGAAACAGCCGGCGTTCCTGGACGATTACGCGTTTTTGATTCAGGCGTTGCTGGCGCTGCCCGGCGGGGAATACCGCGATCGGGCGGCCGAATTGGCCGGAATCATGCGGGATCGTTTTTCCGCCGGCGCGGACGGAGGATTTTTCTATACGGACGAGCAAGCCACGGATTTGATCGTGCGGCAAATGGTCGGCAGCGACAGCCCGCTTCCCAGCGGCAACGGGGTGGCCGCCGTCGCTCTGATGGAACTGGGCGATTGGAAAGCCGCCGAGGCAACGATCTCGGCGTTTGCCGGACAGATGGAAGGCGCCGGCGAGGGGATGAGCGCGCTGGTGCAGGCGGCGATGCTGTACGTCCGAAACCGGGGCGAGATCATTGTCGCCGGCGAAACCCAGGGCGAATTTCCCCGGTCGCCGGCCGAACTGGCGGCGTATGTCACGGACATGGATGCGGAATGGGATGGACCGCTGCTTCGCGTCACTTGCCGGGTGGCTCCGGGATATCATCTCAACGCTCACGATGCCGCCGTCGAGCCGACGCGCCTGAGCGTCACCGGCGGGGCGGTGGAGTCGATTGAATATCCGCCCGGCGAGTTGCGGAATCGATTTGAGATTTCAGTGGGCTTCAAATCGGCTCCATCGGGAACGGTGAGACTGAATCTTTCATATCAGGCCTGCGACGCGGGCGCGTGTTTACCGCCGACCACCCGCACATTTGAAATCGCTCCGGGTACGTGACACATTCTGCAAGCCCTCTTCTTTCCCTCCCCTTGTACTCAGGGGGAGGGTCAGGGTGGGGGTTTCGTAGGCCAATCGACGTTCGACCCCCACCCCAACCCTCCCCCTGAGTACATGGGGAGGGGGAAACCCAATCGCTCCGGCGAATTGAAGCGGCGAGTCATTTGGGCTACTTTGCGGCGATTATGATTGTCACCAGCGCTGCCGTGGAGATTTCCGTAACCGATCGGCTGCCGGCAAACGTGCCGGCGGTGGTGGTCTTCGTTGCACAAAACGAATCGTCGGCGCCGCCGGCGGCGAGGCGAGCGGGCAAAGACGTCGCCGCCAGCGTCGATCGGCTCCTGTCCGCCGGCGTCGCGGGGGGGAAGGCCAAGGAAGTTGTGTTCGACCTGGTGGGCGAGGGGCGTTCCGCGCGGCGTGTATTTGTCGTGGGTTTGGGCAAGGCGGACAAAATTTCCACGGAGACGATTCGTCGATCCGCCGGCGCCGCGCTGCGGGCGTTGCGAAAGCAGCGCGTTGCCCGGGCGGCGGTGATCCTGCCGGACGTAAAGGCGATCTCGACGGATGCCGCCGCCGACGCGGTTGCGACCGGAACGTTTTTGGCGGCCTTCGACTATCGCCAATACAAGGGAACCGCTTCAAAAGAGGGCGACAACGGCGACGAGCAGGCCGGCAAATCCATCGCGATATGGATCGTTGCCGATGGGTTGGCGATCGCCCGGGCGGCGGTTGAGCGGGCCAGGATTGTCTGCACCGGACAGAATTTCGCCCGCACGATCGCCTCTCGGCCGGGCAACGACGTCAACCCGCCAACGCTGGCAAAACAAGCTCAGGCGATGGCTCGGGCGGCCGGCCTGCGGTGCACCGTGATGGATGAAAAGCAAATGGCCCGGCTGGGAATGGGCGGCATATTGGCAGTGGGTGGCGGCAGCATTCACACGCCGCCGCGGTTGATCGTTCTGGATCATCGCCCGGCGAAAGGAAACGGCCAAACGCTGCTGGTCGTCGGGAAGGCGATCACGTTCGACAGCGGGGGGATTTCCATCAAGCCCGCGGACAAAATGGGGAAAATGATTTTCGACAAATGCGGCGCCATGGCCGTGCTGGGATTGATGTACGCGGCCGCCAAGCTGAAATTGCCCGTCCGCATCGTCGGGGTCCTGGCCAGCGCCGAAAACGTGCTCAGTTCCAGGGCGTATCGCCCGGGCGACATCCTTCGCATGTACAACGGCGTGACCGTGGAGGTGACCAACACGGATGCCGAGGGCCGACTGGTCCTCGGCGACGCCTTGGCCTGGGGGATCGAGACCTACAAGCCGGCCGCCGTGGTCGATCTGGCGACGCTCACCGGCGGCGTCATCGTGGCCCTCGGCCGGTCCATCGCCGGCGTCATGGGCAACAACGACCAGCTCGTCAAAGAACTGACCGACGCCGGACAGACCGAGGGTGAACAAATCTGGCGATTGCCCCTGAATCAGGAGCATCGCGAGTTTATTAAGTCCGAATCGGCCGACATCGTGAACGCCGCCGGCAGGGAAGGCCATCCCCTGCAAGGCGGCGCGTTTTTGAGTTATTTTGTGCCCGATGACAATTCCGTTCCGTGGGCGCACCTGGACATTGCCGGGGTGGCGGATACGGAGAAGGAATTGCCGTATTATTCCATCGGGGCAACGGGCTGGGGCGTGCGGACGCTGGTTCGATGGGCGGAATCGCGCGCGGCGAAATAGAAGGCGGCGAAAGGCCACCGTGGATCAAAAGCGGTCTCTGGAAACGATCGCGGTGCTTGTTTGCCTGTTTCTTTTGGGATCGGCGAAGGGAGATGACTTGAAGAGTTTCCTGAAGTGGACACCGACGCCCCCCATGGGCTGGAACAGTTGGGATTGCTACGGCACCGCGATCACCGAGGCGCAAACCAAAGCCAACGCCGCCTACATGGCCGAACACCTGGCCAAACACGGCTGGCAATACGTTGTCGTGGATATCCAGTGGTATGAGCCGGATGCCAAGGGTTGGGAATACCGCGCGGGCGCGAAGCTTGAAATGGACGGCAACGGCCGGCTGTTGCCGGCGGTCAAACGGTTCCCATCCGCCGCCGATTCGGGTGGTTTCAAATCGCTTGCGGATTACGTGCATGACAAAGGCCTGAAATTTGGTGTCCACATACTGCGGGGGATTCCACGGCAGGCGGTTGCCGCCAATACGCCGATTCTGGGCACGAAGGTTGGCGCGGCGGATATCGCGGACACGTCCAGCACGTGCCGCTGGAATTCGGATATGTACGGCGTGGACGTGGGCAAGCCGGGGGGGCAGGAATACTACGATTCCATCTTTGCCCAATTCGCCGAGTGGGGCATCGATTTTGTGAAGGTGGACGATCTTTCCAGGCCCTATCACCAGGCCGAGATCGGGGCGATTCGCCGAGCGATCGACAAGAGCGGGCGGGCAATTGTTTTCAGCACTTCGCCGGGCGCGACTCCGCTGGACCGGGCCGGCGACATTGCGGCCCATGCCAATATCTGGAGAATTTCCGATGATTTTTGGGACAACTGGGGTCTGTTGAAGGAGCAATTCCAGCGCTGCTCCGACTGGGCGCCGTTCAGTGGGGGCGGACATTATCCCGATGCGGACATGTTGCCGCTGGGCGCGATCCGGGCGTCCCAAAATTCCCACACGCGTTTGACGAAAGATGAGCAATACACGCTGATGACGCTCTGGTCGATTTGCCGCTCGCCGCTGATTTTCGGCGGAGATTTGCCGCAGACGGATGAGTTCACCCTGTCGCTGCTCACTAATGACGAAGTGCTCGCGGTGGACCAGCACAGCAGCGGGGGCCGGCAATTGTTTCGCAATGGCGATTTGATCGCCTGGACGGCGGATGCGGACGGTTCGAGCGACAAATATCTGGCGGTTTTCAACGCGCGGGATGAGCCGGATGCTCGGGCCGCCACCGTTTCCATATCGTTGAAAGAGGTTGGTTTTGACGGGTCTTGCAAAGTGCGGGACCTGTGGAAAGCGCGGGACGTTGGAGTGTTCACCAAAACATTCGAGCCGCTGGTCGCGCCTCACGGGGCGGGGCTGTATCGCGTATCATTGGAAAGGTGATTTCGCCAAGAACCTGCCGACTGAAGTCGGCAGGCCGCTACGAAGATTTTGGAAATGCTCTGATGTTCCGTTGAAGGAGTAAGATCATGGTTTCTTCAGCCGTCACGTTGTTCACGTTGCTGTTTTCGGTGCTGGTTCCGCAGAAAATGTGGTATGCGCCGAGCCAGCCCCTGACCGTCACCATCAAATCCGATAAGGACGTGACGCTGGAACTGACCGATTTCTCGGGCAAAGTGATCGCGGCCAAAGGGGCGGCGGATGTGGCGGCTGGGCAGTCGGCGGACCTGAAAACCATCTTTCCTGACACGAATAATCCCGGCACGTTCGTGCTGTACGCTTTGGCGAAAGGTTCCTCGCCGTCACAAGCCGGTCCGCCGAAGGATTTTCTTGGCACGCCCCTGGTGATCGAAGTGTTGCCGCAGACGCAGCAACCGCAGGCGGCGGTGGTCACACACGTGCTGCCGCTGCAATACGCGGTGATGACGACCGAATCCGGGGCGTTGACGGAAGTCTTTTACTATGATGCCGCGCCGCACACCGTGGACAATTTCCTCGCGCTGGCGTCGGGGGGATATTATGACGGTTTGGTATTTCACCGGGTGGTTCCCGGTTTCGTGATTCAAGGCGGCGATCCGCTTGGAGCGGACGCCGATGCCCAAAAAAGAGGGACCGGCGGCCCCGGCTATACCATCATCGCCGAGTTCAGCGACAAGCCGCACGCCGAGGGCGTTCTTTCCATGGCTCGCGCCAGCGATCCCAACAGCGCCGGGAGCCAATTCTTTGTCTGCCTGAATTATGCCAACACCCAGCAACTGGATCATCAATACACGGCATTCGGCAAAGTCGTGGACGGGATGGACGCGGTGAAAGCGATCGCCGGCGCCAAGGTTCAGGACGAGAAGCCCGAGCATCCGGCGGCGATTACCAAAGTCGAGGTTTTCCCGGTGACGGCGCAGAAGGATCCGTACGCCTCGATCATGTCGAACCAGGCGAAATGACAAAGCTGGCGTAATCGGATAAAAGGAAGAAGAGCCGCCTTGCAAGGCGGCCGGGTCCGATGCAAGGGTTGGCCGCGAACCGGGTCAGGTCCGAGAGGAAGCAGCCCTAAGTGTCACCAGCTTTGTGCCGTCGTCCCCCCGGCCGCTCTGCGGGGCGGTTTTTTCATGCGCCGTAAGCCCCCCAAAAAAGCGGACCACCGAGTTGTAATGTCAGTGGTCCGCAACGAATTTTAGTTGGCGATGATCTCTCAAGCGCGACGACGGCGGGCGAGCAGGCCCAGCGCACCGAGGCCCAGCAGGCCGAGGGAAGCCGGCTCCGGAACCGTGGGGTACTGGCGGAGCGTAAACGTGTTCGCGGCTTGGTCCGGCACCGTCAGGTCAAACGCGACCGACAAAGTGTTGCCGTTCGTGACGCTCCCCTGAGACATGTCGATCGTGTAGGGCTGCAACTGCATGGTTGCGAAGTTGCTGTTGCTGTTGGGCGGGGTGAAGTTCACCAGAGTATTGTCGATGGAGAAGTTGCCGTCCGTGCCGATGCCGAGTTCCTCGTGAAAGTCCGTCCACGTTATCGGGGGGATGACGGTGTTCGATATCCCTTCGCCCACGATATAGGTGTTCGTGCCGCCACTGTTCTCGGTAGTAAAAGTGATGTCGATCGGCCCCAGTCCAGTAAAGTCTTTGCCCGTGATAATGATGCTGTTGTCTAAGATGGACACGGACGCCGTGCCGTTGCCGTTGCCGATGACAGTGTATCCGGTGATGATCGCCCCATTAGCGGCGGCACCGATGCCGGCTAGAGCGGCGCTCGCCACGGCACCGATCACCAACGCCCGCAAACGCGTTTGTTTAATCCGCATGACGTAAATCCCTCCTCGCCAAAATACCGACCATTGCTAAAAAAGCGACACCAGACGCCGCCAATGCGAAATCCTAACGTACAAATCTGAATCGGTGATCGCTTGGCATATTCCGCATCTCTCCTCTATTTTGACATATGCCGACGGTTATTTCCAACAGACTTGATCCCGTCGTGTCCAACGCAAAATGCTATCACGCTGGGCAGCTGAAGCAAGGATAAAATAGATTAATTTTCGATTTGTGCCGCGGCAAATTGTCGCGTTTGGAGTGGAATATGGCGAATTTTACGAAACGAGTTATGGGACTAATTTGAGAGCGGCGGCAAGACCAAATCTATCGGGTTATTTTGGCATGCGGTCGGAGTGTGACGTATCATCAGCGGCTGTAATCGGTTAGCCCGGCATTTTACCCTTGGCAACGCCGCGGTCGGCCCATGCCGCCAAGTGATGCCGCAATCCGCCCGCGCTCCACTTCGCCCGCTCAACCCACTTGGCCAGGCTGTTGGGACGTTCCACGCCAAGCTCTTTCGGCCGCTCTGCGGGGCGGTCTTTTTCTTGCGCTCCAGCCCCCAAAAGCGGACCACCGCTTTGTCGAAAACGCGAGCACCCGACCGGTTAGGCGGGTACACCCAACCTGCACGGCTCATCCGAAATGATATCGCAAATACGGGATGCCCAATGGGGCGGCTACGGTTATCAAACTCTACGGCGGCGCAAGGCCAATGCGCCCAGCGAGGTCACGATCAGACCGACCGTCGTGGGCTCTGGCACCGTCGCGAACGTGAATGAGTAATTGCCTCCACCATCCGGAAAGCTGAGCGTGAACTCCGCTGGCGTGTTCGAGTAGACGGCTTGGGTATCGACAAGTGTCCCCGTTCCAGTGAACACCGCTCCAGCCGACGGTCCAGTGTACGATGCCTCCGTAATCGTGAGCAGGTTGAAGTCAAATCGGTTATTTGGCGATGTCCCCAAAGTCCCCAAAATCGCGTCTGGCGTGGAGAAGACGAAAAAATCCCCGATCGAATCCGCCAGCGGAGTTGTGGAGAGACCGGTAATTGTCGCGGAGTCGGCCGTGAGGTCGCTATGCGCGGGGACCTCGGAAAGGAAAGTACCTTGTTCGCCCGTCGTAATAAGATTCTGCGCGTTCAAATTGACCGAGGAGCCGGTGTAAGAAGCGGTTGAGGGTGCAAACGGATCCACAACAACGGCCATCGAGCCGCTCATCACCGATGCGTTTGCCGCAGTGGCAAAAGCCAAGCCCGCCAGGGCGACGGCAATCAAAACCATTTTTCCGAAAGATGTAATACGCATTTCGCTCTCCTCTTCCTTAGCCGCCCAAAAACGCACCAAAGCAGAAGGCAGGCGGGCGGAACCCTCTTCCTTCGATAGCTGATGTACGATGCGTACAAATATCGTATCGGAATAACCATGCCAATTGCAAGCAATATATAGCATTAAATTACTTAAATTCTCATTTGCCGGGAGTTAGCGGAATGTCGCGCCGCATGCAGCATCGGATTTATGGGTTAGCTTGACGTGTTTCGAGAGAACCACATTGGCGCAAAAGCTTCGCCATTTTGATCCGGCCGCCATATTTTGAAGGAGAACGCAATTGGGTGAACGGAGTCATCCAAGCTGAATGCCCGCGCGGGCGAGAGGCGGTGAAGGAGTTGGGGAGTCAACAGGAGTTAGGTGCAGCCAGCTTTTTGCCATCGAGTTTCGGGTCGGATTGCGGGGCGGATTTCAGCACCGATCTCAAAAAAAAGCGGGCCGCCGAGCTTTCACTCGGCCGGTCCGCGAGGTATTGCCGCTGAATTTTCTCAGGCGCGATGCCGGCGACGAAGCAGTAATGCGCCGGCGCCGATTCCAAGGACGCTGAATGAGGCCGGCTCGGGGACAACGTTGATTTGTGCTTCAACGTTAGCGCCCACGAAGGCATCCTGTCCGTATGGCCCATACAATTCCTGGGCAGGGACCGAGTTGGGATACGTGGAGAAGTAATTTTGATCCGAAGTGCCGACTGAAGCCCCAGCCCCTGTGAGTCCAACTGAAAAACCGTTGGCGCCATTTTCGGTGTCGTTGCTGTCGAGTGGCGCACTGTCGTGATAGGCGAAAGCAAATGTCGTCGGCAGCACGATGTTCTGCGACGTAAAGTCGAAGGTGATTAACTGTTCATCTTCATAATTGTAGCCGACGCTTGGGTCAACCACGCCGTCATTAGTGAAGGTGACATTGCTTACTTCCGCGGTCCCGAATCGACCGGTCTCAGTGACGGCATCGGCCGCATTGGGGTACAGGTCCAACGTAATATCGGGCGTATAGGTGAACGCAGATCCCGCCGAAGAGGTGCCGAATGGAATGTTGATCGTGGTGAGGGGCTCGCTGGTCGGCGCGATCGTCGCCGTATCGCCGATGTAATAGTAATTGTTGCCAGTCTGCTGGTCTATGTATTGCGTGCCGCCGGTGGTTGTATCATAAACGACATCGGCGTGGCTCACCGCCGAGGCGATCCACAACAGGACCGTTATTCCAAGCACTCCCGCGAGGAATCGGAAATTGGTTTTAGAAGTTTTCATTGGCTCTGTCTCTTTCGGTTTGGAAAAAAGTTTGGAACGGAAGTTCATTGCCTCGAAAAAATAAAATATCGATCATCCGTGCCGATCGCATGTTCGGGGATTTGTCCCCTCACCCCGGCCTCTCACCATGAGCACATGGGGAGAGGCCGGGCGGGCGATTGCGAGGATTTCGGACCTCGCTGCTACGCCCGACGTCGACGGCGAAGCAGCGCCAGCGCACCGATGCCAAGAAGACTGAAACTGGCTGGTTCGGGCACGGCCGTGTAGTTGATGGTCAAATCATCCACGTACGATGACTGTACGACGCTGTCATCACCGCCCTCGCCATAGCCGATGCGGACGAAGTCCACCGGAAAGCTTCCCCAGGTGACGCCCGGCGAATACGTGCTGGCGTCGATCTGAGCCAAGGTCATGTTCGACGGCGTCGCCAGCCCGGTTGTGTCGGCCCCCTCCACGTGAAATTGCGTTGCGCCGGTGTCCACGCTCAAGTCCTGCCAACCCGTCGCGTTCGCGCCGGGATTGTTATACATGACCGCCAACGTGCCGTCGGTGCCCTGCCCTGGAACGTCAATGGAAAGCAGCAGGTAAGGCGCCTGCTCCAGGCTGGGGTCGCTCTTATCGATCCAGTAATCCGCCGATGTAATCTGCCCGAGCGTCATCCCCTGGGACGTGACATCCAGCTTCACGCGGGCATAGTCCGACGATGACTGGAGCGACAGCAGGACCGACTGCACCCCCGAGTGGGCTTCGGCCGTCGACAACGTCGCCGTCCCCGCCCCGGAACTGGCCAGGTTATAGCTGGCTCCCTCGAACCCTTCCGTATACGTGTCTGCCATGCCGACGCCTGCCAGGAAAAACGATCCGACCAGGCCTGCCGCGACGAATCGGAAATTGGTTTTAGAAGTTTTCATTGCATCTCTCTCTTTCGGTTTGGAAAAAAGGTTTGGAACGAAAGTTCATTGC
>JBEKKC010000145.1:0-12140 GCA_050010915.1 Tepidisphaeraceae bacterium
AATCCCACCC
Organism: Tepidisphaeraceae bacterium; assembly: GCA_050010915.1. GTDB lineage: Bacteria > Planctomycetota > Phycisphaerae > Tepidisphaerales > Tepidisphaeraceae > PALSA-1353. Next base: position 11 of record JBEKKC010000145.1, read on the forward strand.
TGCCGATACTCGCCGGCGAGCGACCCTATATGCTGGATTGCTTCATGTTCAGCGTGATCGACCTGAAACACCCCGGCGTCGGCGATAAGCTGCGGGACGATCTTGCCCATCAGCGCTTCCGGGCGGTGATCGTGACTCCGGAACTGACCCATAATACGATGCCGACGCCGACCGATCCCTGGCCGGGATTCCTGATCCTCATGAGGACCCGGTATGAACTGAAGGCCACGGAAGGCCGAAATCTGGTTTATCTGCCCAAGATGCGGTAGCGCATGGAAGAGAATCCGAACCTAAACCCCGCCGATGCCGCGCGTTTGCCGGAGGTCTCCGTGATCGTGCCGACGATCAACGAATCGGAGAACCTGCCGGCGCTTTTGCAGCGCCTGGGCGCGGTCCTGTCGGGCGTGGATTTCGAGGTGCTGATCGTGGACGACAACAGCGCCGACGCGACGCCGGCCGTTTGCGCCGAACTGGCCAAACAATATCCCCTGAAGCTGCTGGTCCGCACTCGGCCGGCCAACGGCCTGAGCGGGGCGGTCCTGCACGGCATGGCCGCCGCACGCGGGAAATACCTCTGCGTCATGGATGCCGACCTGCAACATCCCCCCGAAAAACTGCCGGAACTGCTGGCGCCCTTACGCGCCGGCGAGGCGGATTTCGCCCTGGGCTCCCGATACGTCCCCGGCGGAAGCACCGACACCGCTTGGGGATTCTTCCGCAAATTCAATTCCCAGTTCGCCACGCTCCTGGCCCGGCCCTTTGCCGGGAAAACCACCGATCCCATGTCCGGATTTTTCGCCATCCAACGCCAAACCTACGCCGCCGCACAGAACCTCACCCCCCTCGGCTACAAAATCGCCCTGGAACTCATCTGCAAGTGCCGCGTCAAAAAAGTCCGCGAAATCCCCATCCACTTCGGCATGCGCCTCAAGGGCCAATCCAAACTCTCCCTCAAACAACAATTTCGATACCTGGAACATCTGAGCCGGCTCTACGACTTCACCTTCCCGCGCGCCTCCCCCATGGTGAAATTCCTCATCTCAACCGCGGCAAGCTGGCTGGTGGGGCTGGCGGCGTTTCTGTCTCTGATCTCCGCCGGGCGGGGACCGGTCCAGTCCATCGCCATCGCCTACTTGCCGGCCCTGATCGTGACGGCTGTTTTTCACGTCCGATACGTCCGGACGCAGCGGGAGTTTCTTCCTCGGCAGACGCCCTGGCTGGATTTCGCGGTGATCTCCACCGCGGAGTGGATCGTCGCCGTCTTGTCCGCCTGGTGGGTAAGCCGCCGGCTGATCGCGCCGGGGACATACGAAACGTTCATCCTCTGCTTCGCCTGCGGCACGCTGGCGCGGTACGTCTTGCGCAAGGAATTTCTACAGGATATCCGCGGACTTCGGCGAGGCCTGCCTCGGGAGGCGGAGGCGAAATCGCGGTAAACCGGCGGATTCAACTCGTCAGGCCGGGCCCCGCGCCGATCATCCGCCTCAGTTCCTCCAGCGCCAAACGCCATTGCGAGCTGGTTTGCTCCGTTTCGTAAATCAGCACGTCCCCCAGGGTCACGAAATCGCGGTTCTCCAGCGACGTGCGGATTTGCTTCAATTGCTCGGCAAACTGCACGACCAGTTCCGTCAGCGGGCGCCCGCCGATGAGAATCTGATCCAGATCGATCTTTAGTAACCGCGCCGTGCTCAGGAGCGATTCCTGCGCATGCTGCCAGGTGGTCAGACAGCCCGACAGCTTTTCCATGGCCCGCACGTTCTGATTGCTCTGGAGCAACTTTGCCGCCTCGCTTTTGATGCGGTCGGCCTCGCCAAGCTGGGATTCCACCTGCTTGAGCACGTCCATCGCCATTTCGCGCGGATCGGCCGTTTCGATGAAAACGTGATGGTCCTTCAGCGGCGATTTGCGCACGTCCCCCAGCCGCCGCAGGTCCGGCTCCAGCCCGTCGATCAGCACGTGCACCACCAGCCGTTTTTCACGCTGCAAGTGCGCCAGCACCTGTCCCACCGTTCTGAGTCCCAATTCCTCGGCGCGCAGCGGCGAATCATCGACGGTTACTGGCATACAACTTCTCCTAGCGCCCTGATATCGGCCAGGGCGGGGCGAAAACGTGAGAAAGTCCGATAAAATGCGACGGCTAGCTGAATGGGGAGCAAACTGAAAATGAGGATCCGACTGTGGATTGTCCCGATTACACGGAACCGCATTTCGGTTCATTCCAGAGGGTCAAAGATTCGCAGTCCCGGCAGTTTCAGGAAATTCCGGTCGTGAGTCCAAATTTCGTCCGCGCCGTGTTCCAGGGCAATCATCCCGATTTGCAGATCGAACACGCGCGCACCAACCACCGCCCGATCGGCGGCCGATTGCAGAAACCGCTGCGCAAATCCTTCGCCGGGAATCCAGATGTGAACCAGCGCCTGTTCGACCAGCGAGCGGATGAATTTATGCGCCAGCGCCGGAATCGAAGGTCCATCCGCAGCCGAAGGGTGGGTGACTACGCTCCAGAACTCCGCGATGCACGGCAGGCTGATTCCACAGCCGCGAGCATCATGAAACGCGTTTTCGAGGGACTTGCGCGCCACCGAGTGTTGCGGCGCGCCGGCCCGGTGCGCGTAAACAAGAAGATTGGTGTCGATGGCAATCACGATTGTTTCCGCAGCCAGTCGTGAAGGCTGGTCCGATCGGAAACGTCCACGCCCGGCGGAAGCCCGCCCTTGGCAACGACCCAGCGGAATTTCTTCCGCTTTGGACGTCCCGCGCCTCGGCCAGCCGACAATTGTTGCCGAAGGCCGTCCTCAACCAGCTTTCGCAGGGGACGACGCAGTTCCGCGGCCCGCTTCTTCGCCGCAATTAGCAGCTCGTCCGGAAGCTCAATGGTGGTCTTCATGTGGTTTACTATAAACCCATATTTATGGGTGTCAAGGATCGAAGGTGGCAGACCGCTGGACCGCTTGGGTTGTTAGCCGACTGCCGCCGGTAGATAAATACTGAACGTCGTTCCCCGCCCCACCTGGCTCTCGACCGTGATCCGCCCCTTGTGGTGCTCGACGATGTCCTTGCAGATCGCCAATCCCAGGCCCGTGCCGCGCGACTCGTCCTTGGGGGCCGTCCCCTTGGTCGTGAAAAACGGCTGGAAAATCTTGGGAAGCAGATTCTCCGGAATCCCCGGCCCGGTGTCGATCACCTGGATTCGGATTTCATTTTCTTCCACGGCCGCGGCCTTGAGGGTTAACGATCCCCCCTTGCCCAGCATGGCCTGCCGGGCGTTGATCAGCAGGTTTAGCAGCACCTGTTCCAGTTGCACGCTGTCGCCCGCAACCCACGGATCGCCCGAAATCTGAACCCGAAGCGCGATGCCGTCTTTTTGCGGATCGCGGGCCAGCACGACCAGCGATTCATCCACCAGGGTCTGCACCGCCACCTTGCCGCTGGAGGATTCACCCCGTGCCAGCGCCAGCATGGCCGTGCAGATTTTGCCGGCCTTCTCCGCGCTGGCGAACGCCTTGGACAGGGCCTTGCAGATCAGTTCCATGTCCGGGCTTGGCCCCTTGGCGCTTTGCAGCGCGAACTGGGAATAGCTGACGATGGGCGTCAGAAGATTATTAAACTCGTGAGCGATGACGGCGGCGATGGTGCCGATCGTCGCCAGCCGCTGCGATTCCGTGAGTTGTTCGCGCAGCCCGTCCAATTGCTTTTGCGTTTCGCCGAGGCGGCTTAGCAGCGCCTGTTCCAGTGCGACCGTGGGGGGTTGCAGATTGCTCACGCCATCCTTGGGGAATTGTCATTGGTCATTGGTCATTTGCAAGTGACCAATGACCAATGACCGATGACAGATTATCTATCGGCAACCGGGGGGATTACCCTTCGATTCCCAATTGACGGCCCTTATGGGACGTGGGCATTCAGGGGAGTCCCCGCGGGATTGGCGGCAGGCGTGAGCCCCTGCGTAAACCGCTTTCGACCCATCATCCACGGTAGAACCAGCAAGAGCATGACGAACACCGCGGCAAGAAACATGACCGGCACGCGCCAGGGCCAGGGGCCAAGGGCATCCACAGGCGAACGCTGGCCCTTGTAGGATTCGCCGACGTAGCCGTAGTTGAGGTGAAAAATCGCGTCGATGGGGAAGATGATGGCCAGATAGACGATCGACACTTTCACGGCGAGGAGCCAATCGCGCCAGTGGGGCCGGAATCCGCGGGCGGATATGTCATAGATGGCCGGGCCGATGATCGCCGCATGGCCGGCCCAGAAAACCCAGAACTGGAAATCGGCCGGTCCGAAATACAGATCGGGATAGATGAAACTCAACGAGGAAAGCCCCAGACCCCAGAAATACGTCATCGCCTGCAACGACCGCCAACGAAGCAATAACGCTCCGGGCGCCATGAACATGCCGAGGTTGCAGACGTACAGAGGCAAAGAAGTGCGGTAGTCAAAGCGTGTGGGCCAGAGGGTGGCGACCTCCACGAAACAAGCGGTTGCCAGGGCGAACCATCCGATGGTTTTGTCGAACAGACGCCGGCGCGGCTGGTCGTCGGCCACCTCGTCCCACCTCCGCATCGTCACGATCCCCGCCACCAACAGCGCGAACGCAACCACCACGCAAAGGTGCGTCAGGGTATAGGGCTTGAAATGATGCGACCACGATTCGCTGTTCGTCATCGTCCTTCATTTTACGAAGGCGGCGGGATTGCCGGGTACATTGAATCCGGGCGGATTTACGCGGAATTTTCAGCCCACCGCCGCCAGCAGTTCCCGGGCGACGTAGCGCAGGTGTTCTTCGGGTAGTTCGGGGTATATGGGCAATGCCAGCACTTCGTCGCAGGCGCGCTCACTGACGGGAAAATCGCCGGCTCGGTAGCCGAGATTGGCGAAACATTCCTGCATGTGCAGCGGCAGCGGATAATAAATCGCCGAGCCGATCCCTTTTTCCTGGAGCGTCTTTTTGACGCAGTCGCGGTCGGGGATTCGCACGACGTATTGGTTGTAAATGCTCCAATTGCCCGCCTCGATCTTCGGGGTGACGACTTTGCCGCCGGCCAGCAGTTGGTCGTAAAGCGCCGCGTTGCGGCGGCGGCCCTCGTGCCAGGCCTCCAGGTATTTCAATTTGACGTTCAGCACCACCGCCTGGACCGCGGCGATGCGAAACATGCCCCCCACGTACTTGTGGAAATACTGATGCCCCGACCCGTGGACGCGCATCAGCCGGCAGATCTCGGCGAAAGCGTCGTCGTTGGTGCAGATCGCCCCGGCGTCGCCGAAGGCGCCCAGGTTCTTCGTGGGATAAAAGCTCAGGCACCCCGCGAAAACGGTCGAACACGCCCGCTTGCCGTGCCGCCGAGCGCCGATCGCCTGCGCCGCATCTTCGATCACCTTCAGATCGTGCTTGGCCGCGATTTCGTTCACCGCTTCGAGATTTGCCAATTGCCCGAACAGATCGACGGGAATGATCGCCCGGGTTCGCGGGGTGATTCTCGCCTCCAGCTTCGCCGGATCGACGTTGAACGTCGCCGGATCGATGTCCGCGAAAACTATTCTCGCGCCCAACCGTGCGATGGCGCCGGCGGTGGCGAAGAAGGTGAACGCCGGGCAGATGACCTCGTCGCCCGGCTTGATGCCGATCGCCATCAGCGAGCACAACAGCGCGTCGCTGCCGCTGCTGACCCCGATGGCGTGTTTCGTGCCGCAATACGCCGCCAGGTTCTTCTCGAATTTCTCGACGTTCGGGCCCAGCACCAGGGACTGCTGATCGAGCACCTCGTCCAGCGCCCGGCGAATCTCCTCGCGAATCGGCGCGTACTGGGCCTGCAAATCCAAAAGCTTGACGTTCATGTCCAGAAGGTACGGCGGGAGCGGCGAAAAGTAAAAATCCCAAATCCGTCTTTACGTCAATTTTCCCGCCGGCTGGGCACGACGGCCGCCACCAAAAAAATCGCCGTGACCAGCAGCATCAACCAGGCGATACCCGGATGCGTCGGCGTCATGAGCGAGTAGAGTTGCGGCCAACGCGACGCATCGTAGTTCAGCAGTTGTCTCGCGACCGTGGCAAAGCAGATCGCCGACAGCGCGACGTGCAGCAGGGACAACTCGAGCGACACCGCCGCCATCGCCGCCGAGATCGACACCGCCCATATCGGATACCGTCCCCCCATCTGGCACATCACGATGGGAAAAACGAGCCACGGCACGACGAGGGCCACCAGGAACCGCCGGTCGTTGCGGCGGCTGTGCAGCGCCGCGGCGGCCGACGCGATCAGCAGGCAAACCGCGTAAAGCGCGGCCATGGCGGTCTTGGTGTCCAGGTCGCTGGACCACGCCCAGGCGACGGCGGGGACCGACAGCCACCCAAGCCGCCACGGGCCGGGCGTCGTGAATGAAAGCCGAAACGTCGCCATCGGATCGTGGATGTCCCACTGATAGCACTGGGCGAGCAGCGACGGCAGGTTGGAGAAAACGCGCACGCCCATCTGCATCTGATCGTGCTTGACCGACCCGTAGGCGAAGCCGAGCGTTGCCCAAGAATAGCTCCCGTTGAACGCAAGCGACGAGATCCAGACGGCCGCGGCGAACACGCCGGCGAGCCAGACTCCCAGCGATCGCCGCGGCATGATCCACGGCGGCAACAGCACCAGCAGCAGCAATAATCCCAGCGCTCCGGCCGGCAACAATGCTTGCCGCGCATCCATCCCGCGAAAAACAAGCGCCGTGGCGATCGCCAGCGCGGCCAATGCGGTGGACGCCAGAATCAGCGCCATCGCCGGCGATTGTTCGGATTCGGCCGGCAGCAAAACCGCCGAATCCCCCCGCCGGCCCAGCACCGGCTCGATCACCCATTCCCGCAGGCTTCGCCCAAGCGCCGATCGCATCAGCGAAACGATCAGGATCAACCCCGCCGCGACCATGACGGCTTCGATCCAATGCAGCCCCGCGGGCGAGTTAACGATCCACGGCCAGACGATTATCTCCATGCCGATGACGAACCCGATGACGATCCGCGCCAGCGCGCCGAACCGCCCCTCAAACAACGGCCAAAAGATCAATATCGGCCCGCCCAGCAGGAGTTGGCCTTTGAACATGCAGCCCACGCCCAGGAGCGCGCCGGCCAGCATCCACCAATTCAGCGACGCCATCAGCGCGGCCGCGATAAAGAAGGGAAGAATCCAGACGTCCCATTGCGGCCAGGCGTGTGAATCGATCAGGATCAGGGGATTCAGCCAGACGAGCATCGCCGCGACCGCGCCGCATGCCCAGCCGCGATGGATCGGCGGCAGCATTTGCGCGCTGACGACCATCACGATGAACAGCGCCAGCAACCGGAGCCAGACCGTCCAGGTCGGCCAGTCGATTCCGCCCAGCGGATTGCTTGGAACGTCGAGGGCCGGGCCTTGGTTCAGGAACGAAAAATCATCGCTGTTGGTCGTGCCGCCGGCGCTGCTCGCCGAGATGCGGAAATGCACGGTCTGGCCCTTGGCCACCGGCCGAATCCGGGCCTCGACCTGCTGATCGTCAAGCGAAGTGTCGATGGACAGCGGCGCGGAGGATTGGCCGTATGATGCGCCCGGTCCGAAATCGACGTGCCATTGCGTATCCTGGTTTTGGGAGTTGAGGATGGCAGTGATGGTGGCGGCGCCGTCGCCCGGCTGAACCTTGACGACCGCAACCACCGGCGCGGGCCGGAGGGGCACGTGCACCAGCGTTGTGTAGGCATACCAGAACCCGCCCGTAGCGAGCATGAAGGCGAAAATTCCGTGCGGAACGGTCCAGCCGCCACGCGGTTTCCGGGTAACGTCCCCCTTCGGCGGCGCGGGCAAACCCCGCCACTTCCTCCACCATCGCCCGATCGTCGGCGGCCTAACCGGCTTGAAGCTGCGATGCACCCACAGCCAGACCAGGAAAAACATCGCCACCGCCGCCGTCGCGGCGCTATAGGCGTTGAGTTCGAGCAGCGGCTCGGCCACGTCTTCGTCCTGGCCGAGCGAGGTGTCCTCGGTGCGCTGCTGGGGAAATGCGTCCATATCGGGCCGGGTGCGCTGCACGTTCCGCACCCACCACGTCATGACCCCCAGCCGAAGGGGGGGATAATCCATGTCGTATTCCCCGCCGCCCTGGACGATGGAATCCATGTATCCGACGACGCCGCTCGCCAATTCGCCCAGACTCAGGCGGCGAAACGTCCGGCTCCTATGCCCGAGCAATTCCGGACGGCCCGCGCGAGCCAGGATCATGGGCGTCTGATCCGCCAGCGCATCGGCGAAAGGCTCCAGGTGCGCCTGGGCTTCGGCAAAGCGGATCGCCCCGCTGCCGAATTCAAACCCCCGCGAAACGTCTTCCTTGAAGCGAATGCTGCGGGTCGATTGCCAAATCTCGCGGCGGAGATTCATCCCCACGCGCCAGGCCCAGTTTCCCCCGCCGACCAGGAAAATCACCACCATCGCCCACGTCAGCCCTTTGCCCCACACGCGGAAGGTTTTGAGCCCGCGCCGCGCCGCCGGGATCGTCGTCGTGGGCGGCGCCGCCGCCGCGCGTGGCGCCAGGTCGTGGATTTCAGTGGTTTCGCTCGTCACCTCACACCACCTCCACCCCTCGCCGCCAGCGCCACGATGGCATCAATGCGCTGCATAGAAACACCGCGGCCAGCAGAACCATCAACCACCCCAGGTCCGGATAAGTCGGATGCGTGATCGAGAACGCCACCGGCGCCTGGCTCGAATTGGTCTGGAGCATCTGATTGCCCAGCATCGCGCAGGCCAGCACTGTCTGAAGAAACGGCAGCAGGCTCATTTCCGCGGAAACACCGATGAGGAGCGATCCCATCACCGCCGGCAAGGTCGTGTATCGGGCGGTCATTTGGGTGAGCAGGGTGGTGAAAAGCACCCAGGGCGCCACCAGCGCGATCAAAAACCTGGGGTCCTTTCGCCGCACGTGCACCGCCGCCGCCGCCGTGCACAGCAAGACCGCCGCGGCGAAAATGACGGCGCAGAACGATTGAACGTCCAACTCCGTCATTCCGAAGATCGGCCGTTTGAACGTGGTCACGACGTCGTGCAACTGCCAGTCGTATCGCTCGTGGAGGATCGAGGAGAGATTGCTCAGGCTGGAGGCGCCGAGCTGCATGACGTCGTGTTTTTGCGTGCCGTAGAAGAAGCCGACTTCCCACCAGGATGAACTGCCGCCAACCCGGAAATAGACGAGCCACATCGAGGCGGCGAACGCCAGCAGCAGCCAGGCGCCGATCAGCCGCCGGCTCAGGAACCAGGGGACCAGCACAATGCCCGCCGCCAGCAAAGCCGACGCCGGCGGAGTTCCGTGACGGGTGAACAGCAGCAACAGGAGATAGACCAGCCCGACAACCAACAGCGCGGCGCCGGCAAGCGCCGCGCGTCTGGCCAACGGGTCCCAGCCGGTGGAAAGCTGATTCCACGCCTGGCGGCCTTGCCGCCACAAAAATCCGCGGAACGCCGAGAGCAAGCAAAAAAACGCCGCCGTGGTGACCGTGAAGAAAATCCATTTCTCGGCCTGGCCGTTGGTGACCAGCCAGGGCCACAGGATCAATCCCGCCCCGGCCGCCGTGCCGGCGACGATTCGCATGAATCTTCCCGGCCACCCCGCCAGCAGCGGACACAGAACCAGCACCGGCATGACGAAGAGCAATTGGCCCTTGAACATGCAGCCGACGCCCAGGACCAATCCGGCGGCGACCCACCAGTCCAGCGTCGCCAGGATCGCCGCCGCCAGGAAGAACGGCGGAAGCCAGCTATCCCATTGCATCCACCCGAAGGAATCGAGGATCGACGCGGGATTCAGCCACGCCAGCGTCGCCGCCACCAGCGCGCACATCGGCGCTCGGAACGGCCGGGGCAAAAATCTCGCCAGGCAGACCGCCGACAAATATCTCAGCAGCAGCATCGTCCACCAACCGATGCTGGCGATGCGAACGTCGATCGGCGAGACCTCGCCGCTGTCCGGCGCCGGCAGGGTGATCTGCCAGCTCAGGTTGGGCCTCAAAAACGTGGCGATGCCGAAAAGAACCACCGGCGCCAAAAGCATCGGATCGCCCCAGCGCCGCCGCCACGAGCCGGCGCCACCCGCTTCCGTCATTTCCGCCGGACGGCTGCGCGCCATCCACAGCCAAACCAAGATGAATATGCAAATCGCCGTGGCGCCCTCGCAGGCCGCGTTGAGCCTCAGCACCGGCTGGGCCACGTCCATCGTCGCCACGACCGTTTGATTCCTGTCCGGATCGAAAACCCGCTCCGGAACGTGTGGAAATCTCGTCACTCCCGGATAGCACGACTCCACGTGCCACGTCCACAACGTCATCACCAGCAGCCGCATCGGGGGATAATCCAGGTCATACTCCCCATCCGGCGTCTCTTTGCTCAGCCGCTCATACGTCTGCACCCATCCCCGGAGGATCTGACTGTAGACCGGCCGCAGATGTTGCCATCGCCGGCGAAAGTTTTCCGCGTTGAACGGTGAATCGAACAGCCCCGGGCCCGGCCGCGCGATCGTCGCCGGACGCTCGCCGGCGTCGATCAGCTTCTGTTCGGCATCTTTCTGGGCTTGCGATTTTTGCGCCTCATCCGCGTCGGCGACGGCCTCGGCCTCGCGCAGCGCCATGTCCCCATATTTCATGGCGTTGTCGATGTCCCCCTGGGAATGTTCCGGAGCCCAATAGACCCAGAAGCTCTGCCGCCAATCCAGGCCGATCCCCACCATCCGCCAGGCGTAATAAATGAGCACCGCGACGACGAACCCCCACCCCAGAAGCCGAACGGCCCCGTCCCGACTCCAGCCCGTGGACCGTTCCTGCCCGCCGCCGATCATCGGCAAACCCCAATCCTCGATTGACGCCAGACCGTTATTTCACCACGCTCACTTGAGGCAGAATAAAGCGCCATCCGGCGCGCGGCAAGCCTCAGGTGGATAGACGTGGCTGGCCGACCTTTGTTGCGGATCGGCGCGCTTTTTTTGCACCACCGCCATTTGCTTATGTCCGCTGGGGCGATGGTTGGGACAGGATTTAGGCGATTTGTTTCAATCTTTGTGCCCGGCTTGCCCGCTGAATGCCCGGCAGCACGTAGTCCCGAGCCACCACGTCCCAGCTCATCTTGCTGGCCAGGGCGTGACCGCGGTCGATGAATTCCTCGAATTCCTTCGGACTGCGGGGAAGCCGTTCCACCAACTCCCGCGCCACCACCCCGGCAACCGCGTGCTCGATCTCGTCCCGCTGCGGCTGGCCGATGGCCATCAATTGGTCCGCCCGCAGCCCCTTGGTCGGCAAATCGGTGTAATCCGCGACGATGACGTTCGGGGTCGGCTTGCCCCCCGTGGCTTTCTCCACAAACCCCTCGCAACCGCAGACGCTGCTGAACACGCAGATGCCCCCGAAACTGATCGGTTCCACCTGCGCGATGCCGAACGGCTCATAAATGCTCTGGCCGAATTCCGCATCCGAGCCTTTGCGCAGGTCCATGAATTCCATGTCCGCGGGCATGCGCAGGCCGCAGACTTTTTGCTCGAAACCGAACTGATTGATGAAAACCACCTTGACGTTCCGCGCCCGCGCGTTGAATTCCTGCACGCCCTGGTAGTACGCCGCTTCCCCGTTGGAAAGATCGGGCAAACCTTCGCGATGCACCACCGGCCAGTGGTAAATCTGTTCCATTTTCCGGATGTCGTCGCCGCGGCGCGACGGGACCTCCGTGCTCAACGTGAACAGCACGGCGCTTTCGTTGCGGGAACGAAGAATTTGCTCGACGTGTTCCAGAACGCGCAGGTCGCGCCACAGGCCCTTGCTGGGAACCAGCCGCGTCACGTGCGAGAAAACGTAATCCGGATCGTACCCCAGCAGCGTATTGCAATAGCCGCGCAGTTTCTGCCGGCTGGCCATCCGCTCCTGCGCGCTGATCTTCCAACACGGGACCCCGTTGTAGGCAAGCTGGCTGTCCACGTGGACAAAATCCGGGCCGAGGAAGCGGATTTCCTTCAGCACGTAATCCCCAACCGCGAAGATCCCGTCGCAGAACCGCGCCGCCTTCACGAACGCGTGCCTGTAATACCCGCTCTGATCGCCGAAGACGTCCTCGAGATAATTCCCCTGGCTGACCGCCGATCGCATGACGTT
>JBEKKC010000146.1:0-11948 GCA_050010915.1 Tepidisphaeraceae bacterium
ATGGTCTTCAGCGCGTCAACGGCCAGTTTGAACAGCGCCGGGCCGCTGAATCCGCTGAACTGTCCGGCGGCCTTGAGGTGCGGCTCAAGGCTCAGGAAGCCGCCGTAGCCGCTCTTTTTCAGGTCTAGCAGGATCTCCTCAACGTGCCCGTCGCCCTGCCCAGCCGGAACGGCGCGGTCCTCCTTGCCGATCACGTCCTTGATATGGATGTGGATCGTATACGGCTTGAGCAATGCCCATGCGTCCAGGGGGTTTTCGCCGACCTGCACCAGGTTTCCGAAGTCGAAAGCCGCGCGAAGCTTCGGCGAATCGACCGATTTCAGAATGTCCAGGCAATACTTTCCCGTGTCGCCGTAGATGCCCTTCTCGTTTTCGTGCACCAGCGTGACGTTGCGGGTCTTGACGTAATCCGCCTTGAGGCGCATCCGGCGAATGACCTCGTCGCGATGCTTGTGAACGTCCTGGCCTTCCTGGGGCGGGTAGTAGCTGAAAATCCGTATGAGCGGGGCATCGAAAAATTCCGCGGAATCCACCGCGATCTTGAACCGCGCGAAATGCCTTTCCCATGGCTCGGTGATCTTCACCTTGCCGATGGGCGAGCCGATGCAGGCGACGGCCAGGCCGTTGGCCTTGAGCTTGGCCTTGATCTCGATTCGGACGGATTTATCGAAATCCAGGACGTTCTTCCCCCAGACGCCGCGCAATTCGAAATGCGTCACCCCGGTCTCCTTGCAGCACTTGATCTGATCGTCCAGTTCCGGGGCGATTTCATCCGCAAAACCACAAAGCTTCATCACGGTCATTTCTCCTTGATACGAGGCTTGGCAATCGTCGGATGGAGAACCGGCGGAGTCAAGCGGCGCTATCTTCTGGCGTTTGGCTCGGTGCGAAAGACCCGCTGAAGCAATTCTGCCTGAACGCGAAGGATTGTCACCCGTAAAATGGGACATCAAAACCAGTCGGGTTCCCGGCCATCGTATCCAACGCCGGGCGCTCGTTCGCGACGCCGCCACGGTAAGTCCGCTGAGCCGCTGCCCCTCAATGATCGCGCCGCCATTCTTGGAGGCGCGGACGATGTGGTTTGTTCATGCCTTCCCTCGGCGGGGTCGTGATCTTCCGGTGCCGTATTGGTATGCTTTCTGCCGCGAGGAGCATGATGGGGTTTGGGCAATTCTTCCGGAAGCTGGCGGAAAAGAGGACGCGATGCGTCGCGTTGACGGCTCCGGCGTTGCCGCATGGCCGCCTGATTCCGCCGGCGGAGGGGTTGCTGTTCTCCGCCGGATTCTTAGGCAGCGCCGTATGAGGATTAAGTTCCTGCGTCAACTGCTCGCCATCGCAATCCTTCCGTTCACAGTTACCGTTCTGGTTCCCATTTGGATTGCACGGCACTACGGCGTGACGCTAACCATCGGTCGCTCAGCCGGCTCCCTCCTGGTGCAATTTGTGGGCCTCGCCGTGCTGGGCCTGGGCTTTATCCTTTTTGTCGTCTCGGTGTGGCAGTTTGCCTCCGAGGGGAAGGGCACCCTGGCCCCTTGGGATCCTCCGCGGGTGTTCGTCGTGCGCGGACCGTATCAATTCGTCCGCAATCCTATGATTTCCGGGGTCATGTTGTTGCTGTTCGGTGAGGCGTTGGCGCTGCTGTCGCTGCCACACGCCACCTGGGCAATCTGCTTCGTGATTCTCAACCTCATTTACATTCCCCTCATTGAGGAGCCAAAGCTGGAGGGACGATTTGGTGACTCATATCGGGAATATCGTCGGCATGTTCGGCGATTCATCCCGCGCTTTCGGCCATGGCGTCCCGCGACCTGACGAAGTGGCGGGGTCTGCCGATAGCGAATGGGCAGCCATCATTCACGACTATTCTCTTCACACCGGACGCGGTGGCGTCTCGGTGTCTTGGCGGTTCAATTTCTGCTCTCCCGGGAACTTGGGTACAGCCGCGGGGCAGGGGTTTGGTTTCCTTTTTTCTTTCGCATCCTTAATATCAGTCCCGCCAAGATGGAAGCAACCAGCCATTACGAGCAGGAACGACGTCAGAAACTGGCCAAGCTGCGCGAGTTGGGGATCGAGCCTTATGGCCAGCGGACGGCCGGGATTCAGTCGCTGGCGGCGATCAAAGCGCTTTACAAACCGGAAATGGGCCACGACGGCGGGCCGGAAGCGATCGGGGCCGGGCGCGTCATGCTCAAGCGCGACATGGGCAAGCTCAGCTTCCTCACCCTCCGCGATGAGAGCGGCGATTTGCAGGTGGCCCTCGACAAGAAGCGGCTTTCCGAACGCGACTGGCAGGTGCGCGATCTGATCGATCTCGGCGATCTGCTGGTGGTCGGGGGCAAGCTCGGCCAGACCAACAAGGGCGAAACGACCATCTGGGCCGATTCGGTGTCGATGGCCGCCAAGGCCCTGCTGCCGCCGCCGGCCAAGTGGGAAGGTTTGTCAGACGTCGAGCTTCGCTATCGCCAGCGCTACGTCGATCTGTGGGCCAATCCCCGGGTGATGCGGATATTGAAACTCCGCATGCGCGTGGTGGATGAAATCCGCCGGTTTCTGGCAGGCCGGGGTTTCGTCGAGGTGGAGACGCCGATGATGCAGACGCTGGCCGGCGGCGCGGCCGCCAAGCCGTTCGTGACGCATCACAACGCTCTGGACATCCCCCTGTACATGCGGATCGCCCCGGAACTGTATCTCAAGCGATTGCTGGTCGGCGGATTCTCAAAAGTCTTCGAGCTGAACCGCAATTTCCGCAACGAAGGCATCAGCCCGCGTCACAATCCGGAATTCACGATGCTGGAAGTCTACGAGGCGTTCGGATCGTGGGAAACCATGGCGGATTTGGTGGAGGAGATGATTACGACCGTCGCGCAGAATGTCTTCGGCACGCTGCTCATCGAGCATCCGAACGGGCGGAAGATCAACCTGCAACGGCCCTGGCGGCGCGTGAGTATGGCGGATTTGGTGGAGAGAGCAATCGGATGGAGGTTCGATAAACGTTGTATACAGGAGGATCCGGCTGCTTTCAAAAGCTTTCTCGATTATGAGGAGGAAGGATATAGCAGAGTTCTCGACGCGAAGGGGAGCAAATCTGGAGAACCTTCTGGCAGGCCGTATGAGTCCGCCAAAAAGTGGCGAGAATTGAAGGAAACCCAAGTTAATTCTACGCCGGAAGCGGCCGAGCAACTTGTTTATGTTTACGAGAGTGTCGTCGAGAGTACGCTTATCGATCCGTGCTTCGTGACGCATATTCCATCGGTCATCATTCCGCTTGCCCGCGAAAACAAGGACGATCCATACTTCGCCGACGTTTACGAGCTTGCAATCAACGGCGTAGAAATCTCCCCCGGCTACACCGAATTAAACGATCCGGAGATTCAGGCGAAGCATTTCGCGCATCAGGTCGGCGACAAAGACCAGCAACAAAAAATGGACGAGGATTTTCTCAATGCCTTGCGTTACGGCATGCCGCCGGCGGGGGGGCTGGGGCTGGGGATCGATCGGCTGGTGATGATGCTCACCTGCGCTGAAAGCATTCGCGACGTGATTCTGTTCCCGTTGATGAAGCCACAGGAAAAATAATCAATGCGAAAATTCAATTTTTACCGCGGAGAACGCGGAGAGCGCGGAGAAATCAAAAACTTTGGCTCTGCGATCTCTGCGGTCTCCGCGGTCCAACTGCATTTTCCGAATTGAAATATGCCCGTCGTTCCAATCATCCTCTGGACCCTCGTCGCGCTGGCGCCGCTGGCGACGATTTTCGCGGTTTGGCGCATCGTCACCGGTCCGCGGCTGATTTCTAAACTCATGTTCCGCTATCTGATGAAACGCCGGATCGCCTGGGTGTCGCTGGTTGCCGTCATGCTTTGCACGGCCATGGTGCTGATCGTCATCAGCGTCATGGGCGGCTGGCTGAGGATGTTTCGGCAAACCAACCACGACCTGATCGGAGACCTGATCGTTTACCGCATCTCGCTCGACGGATTCGAGCATTACCAGGACATGCTCGACGAGATTCGCAAGATTCCGGAGGTGAAGGCGGCCACGCCGACGATTCGCACTTTCGGGCTTGCGGAGATCGGCCTGGCGTACACGCAGAACCCCATCCGGACGCCGGTGGAAGTCGTGGGGCTGGACATCAAGCAGATTGGCCAGGTGAACGGTTTTGTGAAGAGCCTGCATTTGCAGAAGGACGTGCTGCTGGGCAAGGCGGACGAATTGGCCGGCGCGTCGGCCCAGACGCAGCGCGAAGCGGCGACGCGGATTTCCGGCGGGGACAATTTCGAGCCGGTCGATCCCGCCCAACTGGCGCAGGAAGAATCGGCGACGGCGAATTCGTATCGCGCCAAGGCCGCGAGTTTTCCCTCGTGGGACAAGCCCCTCCCCGATTTCGTCTATCGCGCCCAGTTTCCCGAATTCAAGGGCGACGCCGCCAAATGGGGCGGGATCATCGTCGGCAGCGGCGTGATCGGCCTGCGTAGCACCGATCCGCGGGACAGCGTTATCTACCGAGCACGCGTCAAGCTTACCGTGCTGAAGGTTGGTTCCGGGGAATCCGGTCCCAGCCTGGAAGATAAGACTTCAACCAATTATTACTGGCTCATCGACGACAGTCACACGGGCGTTTATCAAGCCGATCAGGGAACCGTGTATCTGCCGTTCGACGTCCTTCAGAAACAACTGGACATGGGTGCGTCGAATTACACCTTGCCGTCGGGCGAGCAGGGAACGGAATCAGCCCGCTGCACGGAAATCCTCATCAGTCTTAAGCCGGATGCGGACCCCTATTCGGTGAAGACAAAAGTATCCACGGCCATCGACGGCACGTTGCAGAAATTCGGCCTGTATTATCCTTCGCCCGGCCAGGTGCGGGTGGAGACCTGGGACGAGCATCAGCAGGATTTCCTCAACGCCGTCGAGCATGAGAAATCGCTGCTGGTGATTCTTTTCGCCATCATCAGCGTGGTGGCGATCTTCCTGATCTTCTGCATTTTCTTCATGATCGTGATGGAAAAGACGCGCGACATCGGGATCGTCAAAAGCGTCGGTGCGACCAGTTCCAGCGTCGCGGCGATCTTCCTGGGCTACGGACTGAGCATCGGCATTTTCGGCGGCGGTATGGGGCTGCTGTTGGCGTTTCTGGTCGTGCATTACATCAACCAGCTTCACGCGTGGATGGCGTATCACCTGGGCGTGAAAATCTGGGATGCCAAGACTTATCTCTTCGACACCATCCCCAACACGATGGATCATCGCGACGTGGCGGTGATCGTGTCGATCGCCATTTTGTCGTCGGTGTTGGGGGCATTGGTGCCGGCGATTCGGGCGGCGAGGATGAACCCGGTCGAGGCTTTGCGCTGGGAATAAATGGCCGCGAAAGAACCCTCCATCCTCGTCGCCAGCGGAGTTCGCAAGAGCTTCCGCATGGGCGACAGCGAAATCCAGGTGCTGAAAAGCGTGAATTTGGCCGTCGCCCCCGGCGAATTTATCGCCATCGAAGGGCGCAGCGGCTCGGGCAAGAGCACGCTGCTGCACATCCTGGGCGCCTTGGACGAATCCAACGGCGGCGCGGTGATGTTTGACGGGCGCGACGTCGCCAAGCTTTCCTCCGCCGAGCGCGCCGTGCTTCGCTGCACGCAGTTTGGATTCGTCTTCCAGTTCTATCATCTGCTTCCGGAGCTAAACGTTCTGGAGAACACGATGCTGTCGTCGATGATCCAGAACAGTCTGGCCGGATACAGGGCCAAGAAGCCGGCATTGGCGGGGCGGGCGAGGGAATTGCTTGGGCAGATGGGCCTGGAGCATCGCCTACGGCATCGGCCCGCGCATCTGAGCGGCGGCGAGCGCCAGCGCGTCGCCATCGCCCGCGCCCTCATGAACCAGCCGCGGGTCGTGTTCGCGGACGAACCGACCGGCAACCTCGACGCCGACACCGGCCGCCAGATCATGTCCGTCCTGGAACGTCTTCATCAACAGAATGGCCAGACGATCGTGTTGGTCACGCACGACCGTTCCCTGGCCCAGCGCGCCGACCGCGTACTGGTTTTGGAAGGTGGGGGATTAAAGGAAGTTGCGAGTTGCGAGTAGCGAGTTGCGAGCAAGAGGCTCGGCATTTTGCTCGCAACTCGCAACTCGCAACTATTCCGCTATCATACGGACATGTCCCTGAAGATTTGGATCGACGGCAAATTCTACGATAAGGAAAACGCGAAAATCAGCGTTTACGATCACGGGCTGCTCTACGGCGACGGCGTGTTCGAGGGCATCCGCGTTTATCGCGGCCGAATCTTTGAATGCGACTCCCATCTTCGCCGGCTGTTCGATTCGGCCAGGGCCATCCGGCTGACTCCGCCGCGAACGGCGGAGGAACTCAAGGCGGCGATGGAAGAGACCATCAAGATCAACAACTTTTCGGATTGCTACATTCGCCTGGTGATCACGCGCGGGGTGGGATATCTGGGTCTGAATCCCAACCGATGTTCCGCGCCGACCGTTTTCATTATCACCGACACCATCGAGCTTTATCCGCCCCAAATGTATGAAAAGGGGATGTCCATCATCACGTCGTCGGTGGTGCGGACGCATCCCAATTCCCTGTCGCCGCGCATCAAGAGTCTGAACTATCTGAACAACATCCTGGCCAAGATCGAGGCCGCCGATGCCGACGTTCCGGAGGCGGTTTTGCTGAATCAGGAGGGAAACGTCGCCGAATGCACGGGGGACAACATTTTCATCGTGCGCCTGGGTACGGTTCAGACCCCGGCGACGGCCGATGGCATCCTCGAGGGCGTCACGCGCCACGTCATGATCGAGTTGTGCCGGAAGCTGTCGATTCCCTGCGTCGAAAAGTCGCTTCAGCGGCACGATTTATATATCGCGGATGAATGCTTCCTGACCGGCACGGCGGCGGAGGTGGTTCCAGTGACCCGGATCGACGGGCGGCCGATCGGCCCGGGAACGCCGGGGTCGATCACCCGGCGTCTCATGGAGGCGTTCCATAAGCACGTGAAAGAGTAAGCCGCCGCATGCTGGCGCCGGGCTGAAGGGCGTTTATTCACCATTTGACACCCCACGGCCGTCCCATTACAGTTTTTTCCGTCTATTAAAACCCATGGAGGTCTTGATGCAGGAATATGAGACCCTCAAGCGCCTCGTTGCCGAGGCTGAGGAAGACGTCAACAAGGCCGTTGGCGGGAACAAGGCGGCGGGGACGCGTGTCCGCAAGAAAATGCAGGAAGTGAAGGCTGCCGCCACAGATATTCGCAAAAAGATTCTCGAAGGCCGCAATACTGAGCCTGGCCCGGCATAGCGAGGTCGCGCCGTGCGGCTTGGCCGCACGCCGGCATTCCCTGCCGAATCCAATCGTCTTTTGATTCATCGCGTCAATCGATCTGGTCGATCGTCTGACGCTCGTTACCCCCATGCCGCCGCAACTGCTTTTTGACATCGCCGGCCTCGACCTCACCAGGGACGTCTTCGACCAGGAAGCCATCCGCCAATGCAATCCCCACCGCGGCGACATGGAGATGCTCAACGGCATCGTCCACGTCGATAACGAACACCATCGCCTCATCGGATATAAGAACGTCCGCAACGATGAATTCTGGGTCTCCGGGCACATTCCCGGGCGGCCCCTGCTTCCCGGCGTTCTGATGGTCGAGACGGCGGCGCAACTGGCATCCTTCTATGCCCGGAAATTCATCGGCTGGTCCGGTTTCGTCGGCTTCGGCGGAGTCGAGGACTGCCGATTTCGCCAACAGGTCGTGCCCCCAGCCCGCATGTACGTCCTGGGTGAGCAAATCTCGCGTCGTCACGGCCACCTGCTTTGCGCCATGCAGGGAATCGTCAATGGAATCCTGGTCTTCGAGACCAAAATCATCGGCGTGGAGATGTAGAGTTGTCATTTGTCATTAGTCATTGGTCATTTGTAAATGCAATTCGCCAATGACAAATGACGAATGACAAATGACAAATGACTTTTTCTCTCATCCAACCCCTCTTTTCCGTTCCCATCGCCTGCATCGACGTGGAGACGACCGGGGCGAGCGCCCAGTTCGGCGATCGCATCATCGAGGTCGGAATCGCCCGCTACGAAAACGGCGGGAAAACAGGCGAATACCAACAGTTGATCGATCCGCAACGCCGAATCGGCGCCGGCATCACGGCGCTGACGGGCATCACACAGACGATGTGCCAGGGCCAGCCGACGTTCGCCGGGCAGCTTGGGGAAATGTTGCCGTGGCTGGCCGGAGCGGCCATTTTGGGACACAACGTCCGGTTTGATCTTTCGTTTCTGCTGCGCGAGTGCGATGTGGCGGGCCACGATCTTGGCCGTGCGCTGGAAAACCCGCACGTGTTGGATACGGTGCGGATCGCGCGGCGCCGGTTTGGCCGGGGCGGGAATGGGTTGGGATCGCTGTCGCGGCGATTGGGGTACGAGCCGCCCGCCGCCCACCGGGCGCTGCCGGATGCTTTGACTACTGCCAGGGTATTCGAATTGCTCCTGGCCCCGGTGGGGGGATGGAATATTTGTCTATGCGATGCGCTCAAGGAGCAGGGTGGCCCCATGGGCTTGCACCCCGCATCGCCGCGCGAAAGCCTGTTGCCGCTGGAGCTTCAGGAGGCCCTGGATCAGCGCCGGCCCGTGCTGTTGGAGTATTTGGACGCTCGCCAGATGCGGACCCGCCGGGTGGTTGATCCCCTTGAGGTTCGCCGCGCCGCGGGAGAATGGGTCCTGGTGGCCCATTGCCATCTGCGAAACGATCGCCGGAATTTCAAGCTCGAGCGAATTGTCCAGTTGACGCGAATCGAGGCCGAGGCCGTCTAACCCTTGTCCGCGGCCAATTCCGAGGTTAAAAACCCAACATGGACCAAGCCCGCGGCATCATGGCGTTCAACGCCGCGCTTCTGCCGCCTCAGCGGAGGCGAAGCCTCCCGCAACGGAGGCGAAGCCTACCGCAACGGAGGCGAAGCCTACCGCATCTGCCGGCGACACAACCATGACTTCCGCACAGATTCGCCGGCAATTCCTCGATTTCTTCGTTCAGAAGCACGGGCACACGTTCGTGCCCTCTTCGCCCGTGGTTCCGCTGGACGATCCCACCCTTCTGTTCGCCAACGCCGGGATGAACCAGTTCAAGCCGATCTTCCTCGGCCTGGAAAAGCGCCCCTACACCCGCGCCGCCAACACCCAAAAATGCATCCGCGCCGGCGGAAAACACAACGACCTCGACGACGTCGGCCGCTCACGCCGGCACGGCACGTTCTTCGAAATGCTCGGCAACTGGAGTTTTGGCGATTACTTCAAGCGCGGCGCCATCGAAATGGCCTGGGAACTGCTCACCCAAGTGTGGAAAATGGACCCATCGCGGCTCCATGTCACGTGCTTCGAAGGCGATCCGGCCCACGGCGTCCCCCGCGACACCGAAGCGGCCGAGCTATGGAAGCAAGTCGCCGGCATCCCGGACGATCACATCCACTATTTCGGCAAGGACAATTTCTGGGAGATGGGCGACACCGGACCCTGCGGGCCGTGCTCCGAAATCCACATCGACCGCACTCCCGACAAAACCGGCGGCAAGGATGTCAACCGCGAAGACCCGCGCGTGATGGAGTTCTGGAACCTGGTGTTCATCCAATACAACCGCAACCTCGACCGCACGCTGACGCCGCTGCCTGCCAGGCACGTCGATACCGGCATGGGTTTTGAGCGCATTTGCTCGATTCTGCAGGATAAGATGGATATGTATGGGATCGACTTGTTCGATCCATTTTTCGCCGCAATCGCAACCCTGAGCGGCTTCAAGTACACGGGCAAATTTCCCAAGACGAATGCGCCGGACCCCCAAGCCGAGGCTGCCGATGAACAGTTGCGGCATGACATCGCTTTTCGCGTGATAGCCGATCACATTCGCACGTTGACTTTCGCCTTGACGGATGGAGCCGTGCCGAGCAACGAGGGACGCGGGTATGTGCTGCGCAGGATTCTCCGCCGGGGGGTTCGGTTCGGACGACAGCAGCTTGGATTGACCCAGCCGTTTATGCACCAGCTTGTTTCGGTCGTCGTGGATTCCATGGGCGAGGCGTTTCCGGAATTGAAGAGGAATCCGAAGCATGTGATCGAATTGATTCGGGATGAAGAAGTCTCGTTCGGCAAGACGCTGGACCGTGGGATTCAACTATTCGAGCAGGCATCCCTGGCCGGATCGATCTCTGCCGCGGAGGCTTTTAAGCTCCACGACACCTACGGTTTTCCCATCGATTTGACCCGCATCATGGCCGAGGAACGTGGGATGTCCGTGGATATCGCCGGCTATGAAAGGCTGATGGAGCAGGCCCGTGAAATCGCCCGTGCCGGGGGAAGGGAAGAAGAAACGAAAGTCGCCGAACTTCCTCCGGATGCCCTGGCCCGGCTGGCGGCGACGGCCGGCGGTCCGACGGATGACTCTGCCAAATTCAGCCGCGACGCCATCGAGGCCAAGGTCCTGGGCATCTGGAACGGCAGCAACTTCGATCCATCAGCGGACACCTCGGCGGACCAGGAAGTCGCCATCGTGCTCGATCGCACCAACTTCTACGCGGAAATGGGCGGGCAGGTCGGCGACAGAGGCACGCTCACTTCGGCAAGCGTGTCATTCGATGTCGAAAGCACGAAGTCCGTCGGCGGATACATCCTGCACATCGGCCGAATTCGTAGCGGAACGCTTCGCGTTGGCGATACGGTTCAAGCCACCGTCTCGCCTGTCCGCGCTCGGACCGAAAAAAACCACACCGGCACGCATCTGGCCAATTGGGCCTTGCGTGAAACCCTCGGCGACGGCGTCCAGCAGAAAGGCTCGCTGGTCGATCCGGACAAACTCCGCTTCGATTTCTCGCATCCCAAGGCGATGAGCGACGATGAAATCTCCGGCGTCGAGAAAATGGTCAACGAGGCCGTCGCCAAAAAGCTTCCGGTTTATGCCCAGGAGGCTTCGCAAGGTGACGCCCTGAAGATCAACGGCCTACGTGCCGTTTTTGGCGAGAAATATCCGGCCATGGTTCGCGTCGTTTCCATCGGCGCGCCGGTTGGCGATCTGCTGGCAAATCCAAACGATCCCAAATGGCGGCAATTCTCGATCGAGTTCTGCGGCGGAACGCATCTGGCCAGCTCGGACCAGATCGGCCAATTCGCCATCACATCCGAGGAATCGGTGAGCAAAGGGATTCGGCGGATCGTGGCGTTGACGGGCGAATCGGCGACGGCCGTGGAATCCGCGGCCACTCGCCTGGAGAGCGCAATCGCCCGCGCGCGACAGGCCGCCGATGCTGAACTGTCCGCGGCCATCGCCGAGTTGCAGACAGCCGTTGCCGCTCCGCTGCCGCTGAGAGCCAAGCGCCGCGCCCAGGCGGCGATCGTCGAGCTTCAAACCCGGCAACGTGCGTACGAGAAATCGAGCCGCTCCCAATCCGCGGGCGGCGGCGTGGACGCGGTGAAAGCCGCCGCCGATCTTCTGGCCCAGGCCCCGGCATTGGCCGGGGGGAAGCTCATCATCGGCCAAATCCCCGGCGCCACGGACGATCAGCTTCGTTCGGCGATCGATTCCCTGCGGAAGAAATCACCGACGCACGCGATTTTGCTGGCCGGTTCCCAGAACGAGAAGGTGACGTTCGTCGCGGCCGTGAGCGACGACGTGGTGGCCAAGGGCCTGAAAGCCGGCGATTGGGTGAAGCAGGTTGCGACCATCGCCGGCGGCGGGGGTGGCGGGAGGCCGCAGATGGCGCAGGGAAGCGCAAAGGATCCGTCGAAGGTTGGGGCGGCACTTGATAAAGCGAAGCAAATTGCCGAATCGGTCATTGGTCACTAGTGTACCTCTCCACAATTAAACGAACCTAATCGGCGCGGGCGCGTAACTGAGATAGGAGGTACTATCTCATGCGTGTTGCTCGCCCTGTGGTTCTGGCCGAAGATCAGAAAA
>JBEKKC010000147.1:0-21164 GCA_050010915.1 Tepidisphaeraceae bacterium
AACGAACGCCCGCCATGTCGGCGGGCTTGGCCGACCATGTATGGCCTTTACACGAATGGATCACATTTCCGGCCGTTCAATCGGAATAGGCCACTAGGCGGATTTCGGATTTCGGGTTTCCACCGCACCTCTCAGATTCCCCGCCGCCTGACGCAGGATCCTTCTCGCTTCCCCCGCATCCACCCCGCTCTTCTTCATCACAACCGCCGTCTTCACTTCCCCATCGGCCGACCGCAAAATCTCCATCGCCTCGTCCCGCGACGCGCCCGTCAGCATCGACACGATCCGCGCCGCCCGGTCCCACAATTTCCGATTCGTCGCCTTCAGATCGACCATCAGGTTCTCGTGAACTTTCCCCATCCGCACCATCGCCAGCGTCGTGATCTGATTCAGCACTAATTTCGTGGCCGTGCCGGCTTTCAGCCGGGTTGATCCCGTCAATACTTCCGGCCCGGTCAGCGGCCGAATGACGACGTCGGCCTTCGGCTCGCCGGTCGTTTTCTCCACGCAGCACAGGAAAGCCGTTTTCGCGCCCAACTCCGCCGCACGCCGCAACGCCCCGCGCACAAACGGCGTCGTTCCCCCCGCCGCGATCCCGATGATGACATCGGCTGGCCCGACGTCTTTGGCATTTATCGCCGCCGCGCCTTCCTCTTCCCGATCCTCCGCCCCTTCCGCCGAGCGGAACATCGCCCCCTCGCCGCCGGCGATCACTCCCTGCACCATGGGCGGATCGGTCCCGAACGTCGGCGGACACTCCGCCGCGTCCAGCACGCCCAGCCTTCCGCTCGTCCCCGCCCCGACGTAAATCAACCGGCCTCCCGCCATCAGCGCCGTCGCCACGATTTCGATGGCCGCCGCCACGTCCGCACGTTGCGCCGCCACCGCTTTCGCGGCCACCGAATCCTGCTCGTTCATCACCGCCAGCGCATCGAAGATGGACATCCGATCCAACCCCATCGATTCCGCCAGCCGCCGCTCTGTCAGCAACCCCGATCGATCCGGAACCTCCTTGTTTCGGTCATTCGGATTTCGGATTTGATTCGTCATTCGGATTTCGGATTTCGGATTTCGCCCCGGCCTCGGCGTCACCGCTCCCAGCACCACCGCTTCGGATGCTCCCGTCGCGGCGGGCACGTTCCCTGGCACTCCATCCAGCGTCGCCGCTCCCAGCAATGCGAACGCCATCGCTTCCTTCGCCGCCGATGGAATCCCAAGCTCGTCGATCGTTCTCACGTCGCAATTGGGCAGTCCGCGGCGAATCGCGTCCATCATCGTTTTGTTCGACGTTCCCCCGCCGCTGACGATGATTTCGTCCGGCATGGCCCCGAGGAAACTCCGCACCGATTCCGAACCCTTGAACCCTTGAACCCTTGAACCCTCCGGCATGGCCCCGAGGAAATTCCGCATCGATTCCGTGATCGCATCGGCCGTGATCTGGCAAGCCGTTCGCGCCAGGTCTTCCAGCCGATATCGCCGGCCCTCCTGCGCCTCGAGAAATAGTTTAATCATTGCCGGGCCATCGGTGGACTTCGGCGGCGGCTTGGCGAAATATGCCGATGAGAGCACGTGCTTGACGATCTCGTCAACGGCCGACCCCATGCCCGCCAGTCGTCCGCTCTCGTCCCACCCGATTCCCCCTGGATCGGTTTGTCGGATCAGATCGTCGCTGAGGCAGTTTCCAGGCCCGGTGTCGAAGGCGATGACGCGGTCGATTCCGCAACCGGCGCGAAGATACGTCAGATTCGCGATTCCCCCGAGGTTCAGCAGCGCCCGATTTTTTTTCGCATGTCGAAACAGCAGATAATCCGCCAGCGCCACCAGCGGCGCCCCCTGCCCACCCGCGGCACAATCCGCGCGCCGAAAGTCGCTCACCACCGCGCTTCCCACTTCCGCCGCCAACAACGCCGGGTCCAGCCATTGAATCGTATTCGGCGGATCGTGATAGAGCGTTTGCCCATGCGCCGCAACGGCCGCCAAGTCCCCGGCCGTCAACCCCGCCATCACCAACGTTTCGTTGACCGCCGCCGCATAGCACAGCGAAATCTCGCGTCCGGCTTCGGCCAGGGCGGAGATCGGCATCGCATCGCCCCGCCGAATGCGCGCAATTTTTGCCCGCATCTCCGGCGAGAATCCCCGGCCATGCCACGTCAATAGTTTGGCCGACATTTCCAGACCGCATCCGGTAATGCCAACGAGTGCCACGTCCACGCCATCGGCGCTGGTTCCGCTCATGGCGCCGGCGATGATCCGCAGGTTTTGGCCCATGTCGCCAATTTACCGCGCCGTCGATCCCTTTAAACCCGCCAAAGCCGCATAAACGTTAAGCTCCTCCAAATCCCCCAATTTAAACATCCGGACGACGCATTTTCTTCCATGGAAGCCGAAAAAAGTACTTTCGCCGGAAACTTTGGCGCAATATAATCGTATATCTAGGCGCAGACCTTCGATGTGTTGGTAGTTTAGAATGAGTTCGTCATGCCCGACCCGGGGAAACAAATTGAAACACCTGCCGTGGGCGGTTCCATTGGCACCGCTGTCGCCGCGCCCCGGCAGGAAACCGCGCCTGCAGCGCCAACCCCGACACAGTTGCCTCCCTGGAGAGTCCTTCTTCACAACGACGACAAGAACGAGATGATTTTTGTCATCCACGCCATCGTTGAACTCACTCCGCTCAATCGCCAGGAAGCGCTGAACAAGATGCTCGAAGCCCACGACCGCGGCGTCGCGCTTCTTGTCGTCACCCACAAGGAACGGGCCGAACTCTATCAGGATCAATTCCAGTCCAAAGGCCTCACCGTCACCATCGAACCGGAAAATTAAAAGAAAAGTTGCGAGTTGCGGGTTGCGAGCAACGCGAATGATTTTACTCGCAACTCGCAACTCGCAACTTCCTCCCCCTTTCACTCGAATTTGCAATCCTTTTCAATCGCCGATTTCAGCCGCTCCAGGTATTCCTTTGCAGAAATGTCCACGCAGCCGAAGCGCCGCAGATGCGGCGTCGTCGCCTGCGCGTCCAGCAATTCAAACTCCCGCTCGCGCAACCGATCCACCAGATGCACCAGCGCCACCTTGCCCGCATCTCGCACCTGATGAAACATGCTCTCCCCGAAAAACGCGCCCCCCAGGCTTACCCCGTACAATCCTCCCGCCAGTTTCCCCTCCTTCCACGCCTCGACGCTGTGCGCGCATCCCAACTCGTGCAGCCGAACGTACGCCGCGATCAGCGGCTCGTTGATCCACGTGCCGCCGACGCGATTCGCCTGGCATGCCCGCATCGTCGCCTCGAAATCATGGTTGATGCGGATCTCGAATCCCCCCTGCTCCGGCGATTTCCTCACCAACGCTCGCAACGTCCCCGGAACGTGAAACGCTTCCAATAAAATTATTCCCCGCGGCTCCGCCGTGTACCACTGAATCCGCCCCTGCCGATTCGCCATCGGAAACAAACCCTGCGCATACGCGCTCAGCAGCGTCCGCGGATCTAATGAAACCTGGCTCGACATGGCATCAATTGTCAATCGATAATGGATAATCGACAATTCACCAAGGCATTATCAATTGCCCATTGTCCATTGTCACTTGCCTAAACGCCGCCGTGGAAAGCTCCGGAAAACGGCCCGTGATCCCGGCGCGGCGCTTGGCCAACTGGAACATCGACTTCAGTTGCCGGGCCCAAATCCCCTCGCCGCGCATCCGCGAGCCGAAATTCGGATCGTTCAATTTTCCGCCCCGCATCTCCCTCACCCGATTCAGCACCTTTTCCTTCCGGTCCGGGAAATGCCGGCTCAGCCACTCCTCGAACAACTCCTTCACCGCCCACGGCAACCGCAGCGCCTGATATCCCGCGAACCGGGCGCCCGCCTCGGCCGCCGCCGACAGAATCGCCGGCAATTCCTGATCGTTCAGGCCCGGGATCATCGGCGCCGCCATCACCCCCACCGGGATTCCCGCCTCCGCCAGCATCCGCACCGCCTCCAGCCTCCGCCGCGGAACGCTGGTTCGTGGCTCCATCTTCATCGCCAGCGACTGATCCAGCGTGGTGATCGAAACCATCACCGCCGTCGCCCGGTGCGCCGCCAACTCGCGCAACAGATCGATGTCCCGCGTCACCAGATGGTTCTTCGTCAGGATCGTCACTGGATTGCGAAACTCCGCCAACACCTGCAAACATCCCCGCGTGATCTTCAATCTCCGCTCGACCGGCTGATAGCAATCCGTCACCCCCGACATCGGCAACACCTTGGGCTTCCATCGCCGGCTGCCCAATTCCGCCCGCAACAGCCGCGCCGCCTCCATCTTCACCATGATCTTCGATTCAAAATCCAACCCCGCCGAGAACCCCAGGTATTCATGCGTCGGCCTGGCGAAGCAGTAAACGCACCCATGTTCGCATCCGCGATACGGATTGATGCTCGCCTCGAACCCCACGTCCGGGCTGTCGTTGGTCGCGATGATCTTGCGAGTTTTATCCTTGAAAAACGCCGTGCGCGGCCCCACGTCGTCCGCATCCCCCAGTTCCGGATCAGGCAACACTTCCAGTTGCACGAATCGGTTTTTCGGATTCCCGATCGCTCCCCGGCCCTTGATGCCCGGCGAACCGGCCAGCGGATATTCCTCAGATAAAGGCTGCGTCACAATCCCATTCTAGCCCCACCCATCCCCCAACGATGCCCCACCCGACGCAGATTTGATTGCCCCGAAACAAATCTATCCCCTGAACGCCCGCGTCACCTGTCCCGTTCTTACTGCCCCTACCGGGCCGGTAGAGGTGCTGGGCCGGCGTGTGTCGGTGTGACCACGTTGATTTTCCCGTCCTCGCCGAACGTCAATTCATCCACGCAGACCGAACGGCGAAAGGAATTTCCGTTCGATAGCTCGCTGGTGTGGTAGAACACGTACCACTTGCCGCGGAACTCCACCACCGAGCCGTGCTGCGTGACCGATGCGGCATGCTCCATCACCTTGCCCGCGTAAGTGAACGGACCCATCGGATTGTCTCCCATGGCGTAAACCTGCGTGGAAGTGGGAGCCCAGCCGTTCGAGTAAACGAAATAGTATTTCCCGCCCCGCTTAAACACGAACGGGCCCTCACCGTATCCTTGCGGAAGCACCGGGTTCTGGCCCGGCTGCGCCAGCTCGATCGGCGCACCGTGCGAATCCAGGAACACAACGTCCTGAATTTCCCCCGCCAGTCCCGTCATGGATGGGTTCAGTTTGACCACCTTCGGCGCGCGACATCCGAAATACAGATAGGAGGCGCCGCCATCATCGATGAGCACCGCCGGGTCAATCGGCTCGGCGCCCGCGGCGGGCATCAAGGCGTTGTCGATCAGCGGCTTGCCGATGGCGTCTTTGAACGGGCCTTCCGGAGTATCGCCGACCGCAACGCCGATCTTGGAACGATCGACCGGTAGGAACAGATAGTATTTCCCATTGGCATTCACACAGTCCGGCGCCCATGCCCAGCGAGTGGCCCACGCAAAGCCTTTGAGGCTGAAGATAGAGCCGTGGTCCTTCCACGTGGCCATGTCGGTTGTCGAAAGCAGCCGCCAATCCACCATGTCCCAATAGTTGGCATCTGGCTGATCGTGCGAGGCGTACACGTAAAGCCGATCCCCGAAAACGCGGGCGCAAGGATCAGCGGTGAAGATATCTTTCACCACGGGATTCCCCGCTCTGGCCATGACCGTGCACAGCAGCAGTGGAATCAGTGCGCAAATTCGCGTCATAGGCTTCTCCTTCAAACAGAAAACGGGACAGGTCCAATTAGGAGATGGCGGCCGATATTGGACCTGTCCCGTTTTTCACGTCACTGGGGGTTTCCCACCCATCCCTATTCCCTCCTCCACCCCGTCCCGTCCGCCCTATCCTCCAGCGTGATCCCGATCTTCTTCAGCCCATCCCTCACCATATCGGCTAATGCGAATTGCTTTGTCTTCCTTGCCTCATTGCGCACCTGAATGATCAGGCTCATCAATTGCTCGACCGTTCCAGGCTCCTTGGCGCGCACCCCGGGAATCTCCGGCCGGAACAGCCCCAATATCTGCCCCAGCCGCCGCAACGTCTGCGTGGCCGCCCCGGCCGCCTGGATCACGTCCGGCTGCCGCTCGGTTTCCGTCTGGTTCCGCTCCAGAAGCGCGTTGATCGATCCGGCCATCTCATGCAGCACCGCGATCGCGCCGGCCGTGTTGAAATCATCGTCCATCATTTCCAGGAACCGCATCTTGTCCCCAATCGTCTGGCGGGCGAAAACCCCCACCTCCGACTCAAGCAACCGATTGGCCAACTGGTCCATCCCCGCCGAATTCTCCGCCAGCGCCTTGCCCATGAGCCGCTCGATTCGCTCCACCAGGCGCGCGAAGACCGCCAAGCCTTTTTTCGAATTCCCCAGCACTTCTTCCGTGAATTCGATGGGCCGGCGATAGTGCGTCGACAGCAGCATGTACCGCACCAGTTCCGCGCCCCAGGTGTCGAGCAATTCCCGCGCGGAAACCACGTTCCCCAGGCTCCCGCTCATCTTTTCGTTGGTCCATTCCCCGCTGGCGGCCTTCGTTTTGATCCGCGTCAGCCCGTTGTGCAGCCAATATTTCGCAAACGGCTTGCCCGTCGCCGATTCGGATTGCGCCAATTCGTTCTCGTGATGCGGGAACATCAGGTCCATCCCCCCGCCGTGGATGTCGAACGTCTCGCCCAGGTATTTCATGCTCATCGCCGAGCATTCGATATGCCACCCCGGTCTCCCCTTGCCCCAGGGCGAATCCCACGCCGGCTCGCCCGGCTTGGCCGACTTCCACAACGCGAAATCCGCCGGGTTGCGCTTTCCCTGCCCTTCCAGCGCTCGCACCCCGCTCTCCTGGTCCTGCACTTTCCGGTTCGACAGTTTCCCGTATTCCGCATCCTTCCCCACCTCGAACCAGACGTTGCCCCCCGCCGCGTATGCGAATCCCCCGGTCATCAGCTTCTGGCACAACTCGATGATGTCGCCGATGTGCTCCGACGCCTTGGGAAATTGGTCCACCGAGTCGATCCCGAACCGCGACAGGCAATCCATGTATTCCGCCGTGTATTTATCCGCCAGTTCGCGAACCGTCGTCTTATGTTTGGCCGCCGCGTCGATCAGCTTGTCGTCCACGTCCGTGACGTTCACGACCCAGTAGACGTCGAAGCCCTTGTATTTCAGGTATCCTTTGATCGCGTCGAAGATGACCGGCCCCACCATGTGCCCGATATGCGGCGGCTTGTAAACCGTCGGCCCGCACAAATACATCCCCACCTTCCCCGGCCGGACCGGGACGAACAGTTGCTTCTCACGCGTCAGTGTGTCGTAAACACGCAGGCTCATGTTGAACCTTTCCGCTTGAGTAACGCCACCGCATGTGCCGCGATCGCCTTGCCGCGACCTACCGCGTCGCATCCCTCGTTCGTGCCCGCCTTGACGTTCACTTCACATCCAACCATCGCCGCCATCGCCCGGCACATCTTTGACTTGTACGCTTTCAGCTTCGGCCGCTCGGCCAGAATTGTCACGTCCACGTTCACTACCGCGTAGCCCATCGCCTTCGCCTGCCGCATCGCTCCTTCAACGAACACCCGGCTGGCGGCGTTCCTCCAGCGCCGATCGGTGTTGGGAAACATCTCGCCGATGTCGCCCTTGCCCAACGCTCCCAGCAGCGCGTCCACCACCGCGTGCAGCACCACGTCCCCATCCGAGTGCGCCACCGCGGAAATGCCCTTCGCCACCTCCACCCCTCCCAGCATCAGCTTGCCTCCGGGCCGCAAGCGATGGATATCGTATCCATGTCCAATGCGTAAATCTTCGATCTTTCTTTTTCTCACAGCCCGTATTCCCTGATCTTGCGATACAGCGTCCGCTCGCCGATGCGAAGAATGCGCGCCGCCTGCTCCCGGTTCCCATCCACCATCTTCAAAGTGTTCCGGATCAATTCCTTCTCCGCCTCCTCGATGCTGATTCCCACCAGGTTGGTGATCCCCGAAATGTGCTCCGCCCCCGCGGCGGGCTGAATCTCGGCCGGCAGCGATTCCACCCCCATCATTTTCCCGGGCGCCAGCACCACCATGTTCTCCACCGCCGTCCGCAGTTGCCGCACGTTCCCCGGCCAACCGTACGACACCAGCATCTGCTGCGCCGCCGGCGTGATCCCCTCCAATTCCTTCTTGTATTTCTCCGCGAATTCCTGCAAAAAATAGTGCATCAGCAGTGGAATGTCCTCACGCCGCTCCCGTAGCGGCGGCAGGCTTAGCGTCACCCCCTTGATCCGGAAAAACAAATCCTCCCGGAATTGCTTCTCCGCCACCATCTCCTCCAGCTTCCGGTTGGTGGCGCTGATCAGTCGCACGTCCACTTCGATCGGCTCGTTGCTCCCCATACGCACCACCTCCCCGTTCTCCAACACGCGCAATAATTTCGCCTGCATCACCCCCGGCATGTCGCCGATCTCGTCCATGAACAGCGTCCCCCCGTCCGCGTGCTCGAATCGACCCGCCCGCTCCGTTTGCGCACCGGTGAACGCGCCCTTAATATGCCCGAACAATTCGTCTTCCAGAATGCTCTCGCTCAATCCAGCGCAATTCAACGTCACCATCCGGTTCTTCCGCCGCCGGCTGTTGTAATGAATCGCCCGCGCGATCAGTTCCTTGCCCGTTCCGCTTTCCCCCATGATCAGAACCGGGATGTCGCTGGCGGCCACCTGCCGCGCCGTCGTCAGTACCCGCTGCATCGCCCCGCTCTTGCCGATGATCCCCTCGAAACCGCTTTGCTCCTGCAACTCCTCCCGCAAGACCTGGTTCTGCTTCTGCAACGCCGCCCGTTCCGCCGCACGGTTCACCTGCGCCCGGAAATGATTCAAATCCAACGGCTTCTCGATAAACCCGTACGCACCCTCGTTCATCGCCTGCACCGCGATCGGAATGTCCCCGTGCGCCGAAACCAGAATCACCTGCGGCGGCGGAGTCAGCGACTTCGCCTTCCGCAACACCTCCAGCCCATCCCGCTTCCCCTCCATCACCAGGTCCGTGACGATCACGTCGTAGCTCTTCTGCTTCAGCCGCGACTCCGCCTCCGCCAGATTGAACGTCACGTCGCACCGATGCCCCTGCCGCTGAAGGGCCTCGCACATTACCTGCGCATGGTCCCGCTCGTCATCCACCACCAGCACCGCCGCTTTGGGAGTTTCGCTATCCAGCATGGCAACGTCTGCATCTTACACGCCCGGCCGCTTTGCCGCTCTATCGGTTATCGTTAAATGCGTTACCGCGAAGGCGCGAAGGACGCCCAGCGCGGCACGGCCGCAACCAAAAAATATTACCGCGAAGACGCGAAGGTCGCGAAGTTGCGCGAAGCGGAACGAAGCTGCGTGATCTCGGAAAATCTTGTCGTAAATCCTTCGCACCTTCGCGGTGATCTTTCCAAGTTGCATTGCCTAAGCGGGCATCGGCAGCGTGATCTTAAAATCCGATCCCTTCACCGGCTCGCTGCTGACGGTGAGTCGCCCGCCGTGTTCCTGAACGATCCGCTGCGCCATCGCCAGCCCCAGCCCGGTGCCGCCCCGCTTCGTCGAGTAATAGGCCTGGAAAATCTTGTCCAGGGCCTGCGGCGGGATTCCGATGCCCGTGTCGATCACGTCCACCACCGCCTCGTTCCCCGTATTGTTCGCCGATAGAATCAGCTCTCCCCCGTTGGGCATCGCCTGAAGCGCGTTGATCATCAGGTTCAGGATCGTCTGCTTGATCAGCCGCGGATCGACCTGAACCACCAGCGGGCGCGGAAACGGCTTGAACCGCAATTGGGCGCGGTTGAGCTGCGCCTGCGGCGCGAAGAAATCCACCAACTCCTCCAACAGCAGGTTGAGGTCCACCATTTCCTTGCGAAGTTCGAGCTTTCCGGCAAATCGCAGAAAATCGTCGAGGATGTCCCGGAGCCGCGAGGCCTCGCGGGTGACGGTGCTCAGCCGCGCCAAAAGCCGCCGCTGCGCCGGATCGTTCGAGTCCAGGTCTTCCTGCAACAACTGCAAGTTCAGCAGAACCGTCGAGAGGGGATTCTTGATTTCGTGCGCCAGCCCGCCGGTGAACGTCCCCACCTCGGCCAATCGCTGGATGGATTGCGCGCGGGCCTGCAATCGAGCCATTCGCCGATGCGACGCCGCCCGAATCCGCGCCAGCGCCCGGCGCATGCGCAGCCGATGCCTCTTCACGCGCACCAGAATCGCCGCGGCCAGCGCCGACGACGCCAGCAAACTGCCCAGAAAACCAACCAGCAGTCCTGCCAAGAAATGATTCATGAGCCTGGGACTACTCTAACGTCGCCAGGCTCAATTTTTAACTGCCACGCGTTCGCCCACCCGTTTGACGGCCTGGGCGCTCAATCCCTTGACGCCGGTGATCTGGTTGTATTCAACCCTTTCACCATCTTTCAACGAGCGAAATCCATCTCCCTCGATGCTGCTGAAATGGACGAAAACGTCCACTCCCTCCGGATTCAGGATGAACCCGAAGCCCTTCTTCGAATCAAACCATTTGACGGTTCCAGTTGCCATGACCGTCCTCCCAAACAAATTCGGCGAAGTTGCCCGGAGCCGTGGATGTGAGCTCCTAACCTCGCCGTGACAAAAGAAGTGAAAACGCGAGGGATTTTGGAGTGCCCCAAAACGCTCCCGCGAACGTGTCGAAAGCCATTTGCTAATGACCGATCTGACATGCGCACCCAGCCGAAAGCGAAATGCCTGCGTAAACCGGCGCGATTCACTATACCAACCCTTGGCAATTTTGCAATAATTTTCCGTGAATTCCGCGCAAATTATTCGCCGCCGGGCTCGTCCGCGGATTGCTCGTTGAACAATTCTTTCTGGTCTTCCAGGCCTGCCGCCGGCGGAACGTATTTGATCTTCAGATGATCGTACGCCGTCTTGGTGGCCCGCCGGCCCTGGCGCGTCCGCAACACCAAACCCGTCTGGAGTTGATACGGCTCGACCACGTCCACCAGCGTGTCGATTTCCTCGCCGAGACTGGCGGCAATCGCTTCCACCCCCGCCGGGCCGCCTTGGTAAACCTCGATCAACGTCCGCAGATATGCCCGGTCCTGCTCGTCAAGCCCCTGGTCGTCGATCCCTTCCAGCTTCAACGCCTCCTGCGTCACCGCCAGCGTCAGCTTTCCCTTGGCCTCCACCGCGGCATAATCGCGCACCCGCCGCAGAAGCCGGTTGGCGATCCGCGGCGTGCCCCGGCTCCGCCGCGCAAGCTCCCGCAGCGCCCCATCCTCGCTCTCGATCTTCAGCAATCTCGCGTTGTGACGCAGAATCTCGTGCAACGCCTCCGGCGCGTAAAACTCGATGTGGTTCGCGATCCCGAACCGGCTCCGCATCGGGCCGGTCAACAATCCGATCCGCGTCGTCGCCCCGATCAGCGTGAACGGCGGAATCGGCATCGTGACCGTCCGCGCGTGCATTCCCGCATCCAGCGTGATGTCCACCTTGAAATCCTCCATCGCCGGATACAGATATTCCTCCACGATCGCCGGCAGCCGGTGAACCTCGTCGATGAACAGCACGTCCCCCTGACCCAGTTTCGTCAGAATGCCCACCAGGTCCGCCCCCTTGGTCAGCGCCGGACCGTTGGTCACGTGAACCTGCGCCCCCATCTCGTTGGCGATCACGTGCGCCAGAGTGGTCTTTCCCAATCCCGGCGGCCCGTGCAGAAGCACGTGCTCCACCGGCTCCTTGCGTCCCTTGGCCGCATCCACCGCAATCTTCAGCCGCCGGATCAGCGTTTCCTGCCCGATGTACTGCGAAAAATTCTTCGGCCGCAGCGCGAAGTTGAACTGGTTTTCCTCTTCCCCGCCCGACTGCCCCGATACGATTCGTTCTCGCGCCATCGCCATTGTTTTAACGCCGGCCCCAAACATCACAAGTCCCGGGGCGTTCAAGGGTTCAAGGGAGGGCCTTTTCCTTTGAACCCTTGAACCCTTGAACCCTTGAACTCTTGAACTCTTGAACCCTCCTAATTCCCCGGCACTCGTCGCACCACCCCTTCCGGCGGCATCTCCCTGACCCACGCCGCGATCGGCGACCTTGCCCCGCACGCCATGCAGGTGGTCGACTGAAACGTCATCCCGCACGCCGGGCACCGTCCCGCATTCTCGAATATGTCAAATCGCGACCGGCAATTGGAGCAGACCCAGAACGTTCCCCTCGGCGGCGGCGCCCCGCAGTTCGGACAGGCGAACCCGGCCCGCATTGGAATATTTTGCCGACGATGGATCTCGCGAGCGTTTTTGAACCCCACCCATGCCTGGATCACCGCAAAGAGGGCAATCGCTATGAGAATCCAATTGTTAGGATCGGTGCCGCCGAAATACAGCGCGGCCAGCAGCAACGCCCCCGCGCCAGCCATGCCGATCACGCTGGCGACCATCAGCGACCGTGCCATCCCCAAAACAAACCATAGCAGGGACCACAAAATCTTCCCGCCATCCAGCGGATAAATCGGCAGCATATTGAAAACGAGCAATCCCAGATTCATGTAGGCGATCGACCACAGAAACCTGTTCAAATCGGCGCTGCCCGGCGCCGCCATGGCCAATCCCCACGTCACCGGCGTCAGGACAACGTTCACCAGCGGCCCGGCGACGATGCTCCACAGCATCGCCCCCGGCCGCATCGGCGGGCTCACGTATGCCACCCCGCCCAGCGGCCACAGCACGATCCGATCCGCCTTGCCCCCCACCGACCGGCACGCCAGCGCGTGCCCGAATTCGTGCATCAGCACGATCGCAAACAAAGAAAGATATTCCGCCACGTTCCAAACGGGCGATCCATAATATTTGCTCCGCGCCTGCAGTTCGATGACTGCAACCAAGAACCACCACCAACTGAGATAAACCGTGATCCCGAAGGCTTGGAATAATCGGATCCCATTTCTTGGCATGGCGAACAATCCGTTAGACCCGCACCGAGCGGAGACGCAGCATTTCGCGCAAAAGTTCTTCCGCCGCCTTGTCTTGCCCGTCGGTCTGCTTGGCGCGATCCAGCAGCCGCTCCGCCTCCGCGCGGGCGATGCCCAGTTGAACCGCCGCGTCGATGGCTTCCAACTCCCCGATGGTATGGCTGGCCGCCCGCTGCCGCGCCTCGCCCGGCACCGCGAACTCCGTCATCTTCCCCGCCAATTCCGCCACGATCTGCTCCGCCGTGCGCTTCCCGATCTCCGGCAATCCGATCAGGAACCGCGTGTTCTTGGATTCGATCGCCTCGGCGATCTGCCCCGTCGGCTGCACCAGCGCCCGCAGCGCGCGCTTCGGCCCGATCCCCTTGACCGTGATAAAAAGCTGGAAGAATCGCTTGTCCTCATGGCGGAGGAATCCGATGAGCCGCGGCGTCAGCCCGCCCCGCGTCGCATCTCCCTCCAGATCGAAGATCGTCTGCACCGTGATTTCTTCCCCCACGCTCCCCCGCAATTGCGGAATATCCGATGCCGGCACCAGGATTTCATAAATGATCGGCCCGCACGCCAGGTGCACGCGATCCTCCTGCACCCGCCGTAATTCTCCAGTGATCGCCGATATCATGTGGCAGTCATCTTAGCCGATCCCTTGCATCGGCGGAACGCTTCCCACCGTTCATTTGAACTGCCGCCCGCAACACAGCGCCACCGCCAGCGCATCGGCCACGTCCGGCGGCTGCGGCGGCGATTTCAATCGCCAAATTTGCTGGATTGCCTTCTGCACCTGCGGTTTTCCCGCGTGCCCGTGCCCCACCACCGCTTGCTTGATTCGATTGGCCGAGAATTGTTCGATCCGCACCTTCCGCCGCTCGGCGACCAGGAGAATCACGCCGCGCGCATGGCCCATCAGGATCGCCGTGCGCGGATGCTTGTAATGCGAGTACAACTGCTCCACCGCGCAGATGTCCGGCTTGAATTCATCCAACAATCCGTTCAATTCCAATTCCAATTCCACCAGCCGCGCCGCCAGCGAAGCCTTGGCCGCCAGGCGAATCACGCCCCCATCCACAAGCTTCGGCTGACCCAGACCGAAATCCACCACGCCATAGCCGGCGATTCTCAGCCCCGGATCGATGCCCAATATCCGCATGCGTTATTCCCAAAGCCGGGGGATGTTCATCCCCCGGGATGTCCATCCCCCGGGATCACGACAGCAATAATTCCAATTCTTCCCGCCCCAGCCTGCCGATCAGCGCATTGTCGGCGTTGATGATCGCATCCGCCAACTCCCGCTTCCCTTGTTGGAGCTGGAGCACTTTCTCTTCCACCGTGTCCTTGGCGATGAGGCGATAGGCGAACACCTGTTGGGTCTGCCCGATGCGGTGGGCGCGGTCGATCGCCTGGGCCTCGACGGCCGGGTTCCACCACGGATCCAGCAGGAACACGTACTGCGCCGCCGTCAGGTTCAAACCCAGTCCCCCGGCCTTCAGGCTGATTAGGAAAAGCCTGCATTTGTCGTCCGTCTGAAACCGATTGACGCGCTCCTGCCGGTCGCGGG
This sequence comes from Tepidisphaeraceae bacterium, assembly GCA_050010915.1. Taxonomy (GTDB): domain Bacteria; phylum Planctomycetota; class Phycisphaerae; order Tepidisphaerales; family Tepidisphaeraceae; genus PALSA-1353. The sequence continues at coordinate 14,513 of JBEKKC010000147.1, forward strand.
TCTTGCCGTCGAGGTATTCATACACCGCCCCCTGCTCGTCCAGCTTCTTTCTGACGATCGCCAGGAAGCTGGTGAACTGCGAGAAGACGATCGTCTTGTGTCCCTCCTCCGCCACCTCGGCCAGCCGCGGCAAAAGCGTGTCCAGCTTGGCGCTGGCGTCGTCGATGCGGGATTTGTTCAGCAAACCCGGATGACACGCCGCCTGCCTCAGCCGCAGCAACGCCTCCAGGATTTGCAGCTTCGATTTGCCCAGGCCCTCCCGCTCGATCCGGCCCAGCAGCGACTGGCGGTAATGCTCCTTCAATTCGTCGTAAAGAGCGCGCTGCGGCTTGTCCAGCTCGCAGAAAATCGTCTGCTCGAACTTTTCCGGCAGGTCGGCGGCAACCTGTTCCTTCGTGCGCCGAAGAATGAACGGCCGCAACGCCCCGGCCAGAAACTGCCGCGTCTCCACGCTGGCCGCCCGATCCGCGTTGGCCGTCATCGACGAAAACGCGCTCGAACGCCCCAGCATCCCCGGATTCAAAAACTCCAGCAGGCTCCACAATTCTCCCAGATGATTTTGCACCGGAGTCCCCGAAAGCGCCAGCCGGTGGTCCGCGCGCAGCAGCCGCGCCGCCTTCGCCGATTCGCTGGCCGCGTTCTTGATCGACTGCGCTTCGTCCAGGATCGCGTAATCAAACCGCACGTCGTTCCATTGCGTCACGTCGTTCCGCAGCGTCCCGTACGTCGTCAGGATCATGTCGAAGTCCTGGAAGTGGTCCACGCTTCTCAGCCGGTCCGCCGTCGCATGATCCAGCACCCGAAGTTGCGGCGCGAATTTCGCCGCCTCCTGTTGCCAGTTGAACACCAACGACCGCGGCACCACCACCAGCGACGGCCCCATCGGTTCCTGCCCCTCCGCCCGCGCCTTCTGCCGCAGCACCCGCCGATCCTCCAACAACGCCAGCACCTGCACCGTCTTGCCCAGCCCCATGTCGTCCGCCAGGCATCCGTTCAGCCCAAACGTCCTGAGAAAATTCAGCCAACCCAGCCCCTCGCGCTGATACGGCCGAAGCAATCCGTTGAACGTCGGCTGCGGAAGGGCCGCCTGCACCCCGTCGAATCGCCGCAGTTCGTCCCGCGCCCGCGCGAACGTTTCATCCATGCTCGTCTCGGGCAGCCCCGCCAGCAGCGCGTCCAGCAGCCCCGCCTGGTTCCTCGTGAATTGGATCCCGTCGTCCTTCACTTCCGCCACCGCCGCCAGCAGCCCGTAACGCTTCAGCCACTCCTCCGGAAGGATGCCCACCGTTCCATCGTCCAGCACCACCGTCGTTTCCCCCTTGCGGATGGCTTGCAGCAGCTTGGGCACTTTCACGCTGACGCCTTCGAATTCCGCCTGCCCGTTCAGCTCGAACCAGTCGATTCCGGAGGAAACCTGAATCTGAATTTTTCCCGGCTGGCGATAGACCTTCCCGCTGACTTCCACGTGCCATTGCCGGGCCGTCAACGCCCGCACCGCCGCCGGCAGCCGGCGCGGCAACAGCCGGAAATCATGCGCCTTGCCTTCCCAGTCGTTGTCCGCCCGAAACCCCAGCTCGTTCAGCAGCGCCGCCGCCGCCTGCTCCGCCGCCATGTCGCGGTACAGGATTCGCCTCAGCTTCGAATCGAACCTCGCCGAGCCTTTCTCCCCGTGCAAAAGCGTCTGCTCGCCGTAATCGAACGCCAATTGGCAGAACAGCCGATCGTCACCCGCCCGGCCGCGGGAGCCGTTGGGCGCGCTCAGCATCAGCCGCGGCCGCGGCGCGGGACGCGCTTCGGCGATTTGCATGGACTGCGGAAGCTCCAGCGGCGGAACGCTGGAAAACTCGAACAGTTCCTCCAATAGTTGGTCCCCCTGCTCCGCCGGAACCGTCAGGTTCTGTTCCCTCCGCAGAAGTTGAACGAACCGAAACGCCCCGTTGTCCTCGAATCCCGAGATTTTGTCCGCGATGATCAGCAAGCTCCCATGAACGATCAGCCCCGGCTCGGTCACGTCCCGGCGCTCCTGCCCGCGCTTCAGCACCCCCTGGAGCCGGTACGCCGTCCCCTTCTCGTCCGGCGCCACCGACAGGTGCAGCCGCCACGGTTCCCCTTCGTCCCACTGCAACGCCTTGAATTTATTCTCCTCGCCCCCGTGCAGCACGCATCGCCCCGTTTGGCACATCTTGCGCAAAATCGCCGCCGAATCGCGCGCGCTTCTCAGCCACAGCCGGTTCGGGACCGCCAGGTCGTGGTATCCGTGCTCTTCCTGGGCGCCCACGCCGACCAGCGTGCCGATCAGCTCCCGATCCGCCGCCTCGGGAAGCAGGTGGATCTGGTTCATCTGCAAACGAAGCCGCTTCAATCCCCCCGGCTTGCCCGCGGGCCTCGAGTACAACTCAACGCAGAGTCTTTCGTCCTTGCTCTCCCCGTCGATCACGATGGCATAGACGATTTGTTTGCCCGCCGGCCACGGAGCCGCCGGCGCGGTTTCTTCCCATCGCCAATCCGAGCGCAGCTCCGCCAATCTCCGCCGCCAGACCGCGTGTCTCTGCGGCTCCTGCGCGGGCCGGGGCCGCTCGCGAAACCGCACGAAATCCACCTCTCGGTTCCCCAGCTTCATCGTGCGGACTTCCGGCGTGTATTCTTCCTCCTCTTCCTCGTTTTCATCGTGAAAATCCTCGGCTCCGGGAAGGACCCCGCGCGACTCTGCCGCCAGCAGCGTCGCCCAGATGTGTTTGCACAACTCGTCGTGCTCTTCATAGTGCGGACACGTGCAGAAGTACGAGTATTCGCTCCCGCTCCATCCGACGTTCACGTCGTAAAGCTTGGTGCCCCGCACCCGCGCCTGAACGCGATTGGGCTGGCTGTCGATGATCTCCACCACCCCGCGGCGGTAATATTCCTGGCCCCTCTCGCGCGTCTTCCGTGAAAAGTCGCCTTGAATCGCTTGAAGTGCCCTCAACTTTTCCGCTCCGAAAATTCTACTTTTCGCATACTTCCACCGTGCTTGGCAAGACTCGCGAGAAGAATTCTTCGATTCGCCGCCGGTATTCCCGCGGATCTTGCCGCATTCCCACCACGTGATGGACCCCCGGCAACTCCCAACAGACGCTGGGACCATGCTTTGGATCGCGCGACTCCACCGCCCGCCTCACCGCCGCTCGGTCCGCATCCGCCAAAAATGGATCGTCCCCCGCCTGGATCACCATCACCGGACAGCCAATCTTCGGGATCGTGTCCACCGGATTCACGGCGTCGAAATCGGCGTCGGCCATCCACTCGGCCAGCCGAAACGCGTTCTCCTGGAAGAACGCGCCCGGAGTGCCGAGATTGTCCCCGTGCTTGGCCGAAGCGCGGCGAAACGTCGCAAACGGGCTTTCCAGAATGACCGCCCACAGATCGTCCCGCATCACCGCCGTCGCCGCCGCCACCGCCGCCCCCAGGCTCACCCCGAACAGCAGAATCCGCCGCGTCTGGCCCGGCCGCGCGATTTTCGTCTGGTCCAGGACCTGGTTCACGTCGTGCCGTTCCCAAAACCCCGCCGACGTGTTGGCCCCCCCGCTTTCGCCATGCGCTCGCAGGTCGATCGCCAAAACGTTGAACCCCAACGATCGCAGCAGCGGCGCCCAGGCGATCCCCCCAACCTTCGCATCCGAATATCCGTGCAGGATCACCGCGCATCGCCCCCGAGCTTCAACGTTTGGAATCCACCACCCCGCTATGTTCAGCTTCCCGCCGCTTTGTTCGTCGATCACCTGATACCAGACGTTCTCAAATTCCAAACCCAGATCGCCCGGCGACAGCCGATGCAGCAGCACCAGCGCCCGCGCATCGCTCATCCGCTTGGGCCGCACCAGCATCCTGGCCATGATCGCGATCAACGCCCCGCCGGCCGCGGCGCCGATGCCGGCCATCACCACGCCCAGGATCACCAGCTTTTCCACCATATTCCGATCATAAACCCGTTCCGGACCGCCGCAACGCGAGAATTAAAGCCGGACAACGCAGCCGTCCGATAATAGTCAAGATGTCATAGGTTTTCATGACTCTTACCAGCAAGGAGTACGCCGTGAAATTTGCGATACCCGCCATAGCCGTATGCCTTCTCATTGCCACCGGTTGCCAGCAACAGCAGCCCAAGCCCGCAACCGACTCCGCCGCCCTGGACGTAACCCCCGCCCCCACCCCCGTGGCTTACGCCCCGCCGGCGCCCGTCCAAACCATGACGCCTGATCCGGCCCTCTCTTCCTCAACCCCCGCCTCCAGCGCCGCCTCCGGCAACTCCTACACCATCAAGAAGGGCGACACCCTCTGGAAGATCGCCACCCAACACTACGGCGACGGCAAGAAGTGGCATCAAATCGCCGACGCCAACCCCGGCCTGACCCCCAGCGCCCTCCGCGTCGGCCAGACGATCACGCTGCCGTAATCTCAACCTTCGAGTTCATGCAGCAACGTCGCATTCCGTAGCCCCGCATGTACATGCGGGGCTTTGTCTTTTCAAAAAATTCCAATAAAAATTCCAAGAATTCCAGAAAACAGCACCAAAACTTTCACCCGCCCGCTATAGAGATAGAGGGACCATTCGCGCCCAATCCCAGTTTCGAGGTTCGCGTTAAACGACATTTCGCGCCAATTCGGGCGCTGACGCTGACAATGTCGCCCCTGGCGCTATCAAAAACCGCGACTGTGTCAGCGCCCCCAAAAACCAGCCAAAATTGCAAAATTCTATGGCCGATATGATTTTCTGTTTTGCTTGCCGCTAAGCCGCCGGCGCCGCGCCGGATTCGGCCACGGCCGGCGCCGCTTCCGCGGATGCTTCGACATGTTCCGTCAGCGGAAACGCCTGGCGGATGGTTTGCGTCAGCGATTGGCCGTTCGTTTTCCATAGCTCGGCCATCTTCTTCAATTGCGATTCCGACCGGCGCAGGCACATTTGAACCACGCCCAACAACTCCACCTGGAGCCGCGGATTGTGCAACGCCAAATCGCATTCAACCGATTCCCGCATGATTCGCTCGGCCAGAACGACGTAATCGTGCCACAGCCCCAGAGCGGTCTGCATCCGCTTGAACAGCCCAACCACCGACCTCGGCAGGCGGTTGCCGTGCTGGCGGGCCATCTCCAGCGTGTACCGCAGCGATTTGCCGGCGATCCGAAGCGGGTGCGGATCATGTCGCCCGGCTCCGATCAGGTCATCCGCCTGCTCGACAAACGCATCCAGTTGAAGGTGCACCGATTGACTCAGCAACTCGCCGATGGAATCGTGGGCGATCTCGATCTCATGGCGCAGGCCCCACCACGTGCCGAGCCGCGCCAGCATCCGCGCCGGCGGCGCGTTCCGACCGGCGCGTTGCACCGCCTCCTGCCGCCGCTCCCCCAGCCGCTCCCGCAGCCACTGGATCGCCGGCTGAAATTTCGGTTGCTTGAACTCGCCCAGATGTTCCAGCATCACGTCCAGATCGCGCAGCGGCCCAAGCTGTCGCCGCAGCAATCTCCCCACGCGATTGAACGGCCTGCGGGATCGCCCGGAGACGACGCCTTTGACCAGATCGCTCGCCGCCTTCAATCGCCGCGTCGCCACCCGCGCATCGTGCACCGCGTCGTTATCTTCTCCCGTGACCGCCGAGGGGATCAGCTTCCGCAGGTTCTCCACCAGCGAATCGACATATTTCAGCAGCGGGAATTCATCGTCGCCCTTGGCCATGAATCGCCGATTTTAGCAGGATCACAAAAAATTGGCGCGAAATGCGGCATGCGTAAGGGGCATAGACCCTCGATTCTTTCGCGGCCTGCCGACTTCGGTCGGCAGGGACCATCATTATTCAAAGGTTTCATTTGCACAAAAGTAGGTAATTCCCCTATTGCGGAATCCAGCGGCCGTGTGAGGATTATATTCATCCGAGATTCAAGACTTTGATTTCTCCGCAAGTCAGGGACGGCGCGCCGGGGACGCGGGAGGGTAATCATGGAAGCAATTCGCGTCGCGTTTGGTTCCTCTAGCAGAACACGACAATTTCTGCCGGCTATGCTGTTCGCCGTCGGGGCGGCTTCGCCGGCGTTGGCGCAATACACACTGACCACTCTGGCCGCCTTCGATGGCAGCAATGGGGCTGCCCCTTACTGCGCCCCTACCGTCGTCGGCAACACTCTCTACGGCACTACCACCATTGGGGGTGGGGCCTATGGCGGCGGCACGGTGTTTTCGCTCCCCATTACAGGTGGCGGGCTCACCACACTGGTCAACTTCAATGGCAGCAATGGGGGTGGCCCCTACTGCGACCTGACGCAGATCGGCAGCACCCTCTACGGCACTACCGCTGGGGGCGGGGCGTATGGCGGCGGCACCGTGTTTTCGCTTCCCATTACCGGTGGCGGGCTCACCACACTGGTCAACTTCAATGGCAGCAATGGGGGTCAGCCGAACACCGGACTCACCGCCCTCGGCAGCACCCTTTACGGCACGACCGAACTAGGCACGGGCAACGACGGTACCGTGTTTTCGGTGCCGATTACCGGTGGCGCGCCCACCACGCTAGTGTACCTCTCCACAATTAAACGAACCTAATCGGCGCGGGCGCGTAACTGAGATAGGAGGTACTATCTCATGCGTGTTGCTCGCCCTGTGGTTCTGGCCGAAGATCAGAAAAGC
>JBEKKC010000148.1:0-11791 GCA_050010915.1 Tepidisphaeraceae bacterium
TCAAAGGCGGCATTTCAATTATCACGGGCCACCAGGGAAATTCGAATGACGAATCAAATTCGAAGGACCAAACGGTCTTCCTTTCGAATTTCGAGTTTTGAATTTGATTCGTCATTCGAGTTTCGAGTTTCGAATTTCCGCGAGGCAGCGGTTCAGCTTCTCAATCAGCAAATCAATCTCTTCCATCGTGACGCTCAAGGTTGGGCGCAAACGTATGCTGTTTGACCCGGCGCCGAGGAGGAGCAGGGATTCGGATTCCAACGCGGCGTCGAGAAATGCGGATTTGTCGATCACGGGCCGGAGACTGAAGCCTTGGTATAGGCCGATTCCGCGGGGATTGTAAAGAAGTTTTGTATATCTGGCGGCCAGGGAATTGAGTCCGGCGCGGAGACGGGCGGATTTTTCGGGGACCTGCTCGATCAACTTTTCGCGGCGGACAATTTTCATCTCCTGAACGAAACGGACCATGTCGGCCAGATGTCCGCCCCAGGTGCTGTCGAGGACGCCGTGGTCTTCCATGGGATAGAGCATGTAAACGACGCCGGCGCCGAGTTTCTTGGCCGAGGCGACGGCCTGCGGGGGATGGGGCAGGTCGAACTGGTCGATGGCCCAGAAGGTTCCGGCCTGTCCCCCGGCGGTTTGAACCTCGTCGAAGCCGAGGAACGTGTTGTGGCGGTGGGCTAATTCGCTGAGGCTTTGGAAAAATCGCGGCAAGGCGATGCGGTGCCCGCCGGCGCCCTGGAGGGGTTCGACGATGATGCCGGCCACCTCGTCGCGGCAGAGCTGGAGGATTCGTTCGATGACGGCAAGGCTTTCGTCGGTGGATGCCTGGTTCTGGCGGTCCGGGCGGGAGGAATCGACGTCGGGGAAGGGAACCTTGACGTTGCCGGTGATGAAGCCGTGGAAATCGCGGGTGATGACGGGGTCGTTGGTAAGCTCGGTGACGTTCAGGGCGAAGATGGTTCGGCCGTGGAAGGCCTGGTCGAAATGTATGAACCGCCCGGCGACGGGGTTCTTTCCCGCGCGCTTGAGCTTTTGATGGTGGAGGTTGATGAAATACTTCATCATGTTCTCGACCGCCTCGGCGCCGGAATTGACGGCGTAAACTTCGAGCCGGGGATTACGCATCGAGACCGGGGCGAGCTGGTGGAGCAACCGGTAATAGTCCAGGCATTGCGGGGTGAGAAAATCGGGATTGGCGGTTTTATTGTTGGCGGCGATGACGAGATTGTGCAGATATTCCGGCTCGCTGAGGCCCGGATGGTTGTGGGCGATGAGCTTGGAGCCGAAATAGCCGGCCCAGTCGAAAATCTCCCGGCCATCGAGGGTGGCGAGCCAGGCGCCGTGGGATTTTTCCAGATCGATGACGAAGGGGTAGGGCTCGGCGATGACGTAGTGGGCCAGTTCGTCGAGCATTTGTTGGGTCGGATTGGTTGGGGGAGCGGTCATGGGGGTATTGTCAGGTGTCATTGGTCATTTGTCATTGGTCACTTGCCGATTGGAAGTCCTTTTGTGGTTGACATTTGTTGCGCGTGGCCACGCGATAATTGCGATTTTGGCTGGTTTTGGGGGGCGCTGACACAGCCGCGGTTTTTGATAGCGCCAGGGCCGAGTGTGTCAGCGTCAGCGCACCGTTTCACTATTTTTCACCTGGGGCCGGCCATCTTGAGTGGGGAGAGCCAACCATTTCCACCGCGTCGAAATGAGTGTCCCCAGTCATTCGATGTCCCCAAATGTCCCCAAATGTCCACATTTCGACAGAATTTTTTTCCGGCCCTTGGGAAAGCGCTCCGGGCGAGAGTGGCAGTTGGTGGAAAGTGGAGCAAGAAAAGCAACGCCCTCTACATCTATAGCGGGGAGGTGAAAGTTTTGTGTCTGTTTTGGGGTTGGGGCGGGGAAAAAATGTGAGGGCAACACAGATAGGCAAGACGTTGCAAATGGGGCTGCGTTCGCCGAAGAGGATGAGATATTGATCGCCCAAACCGCCCCGGCTCGTTGATAGACAAGGCCGAATCGTCCGCTGCTCCAAATGCAGCAGTTTCACCCCGTCACTTATCGCGCTGCAAACGCCTTCCGAAACATATCGCCGACAGCGGCGCACATGGGGTCCGAACGTGCCGGCGATTTGGACCTCCGACGGAAGTGATTCGAATGGGGGCGGGAATTGAAGATTTTTGGGTTGGGGATTCCGCAGGGCGCAAGCTCCCCGAGCTTTGGAGGGGGAAGGCGACGCGGAAGGGCGAGACCGCGGGATGGCCATCCCGCGGCTTCTTAGAAAATTTGGTTGATGAGGGGGAGCGAGGATTGGAATCGCTTCAGGTTTTGCAGGAAATGATCGACGCTACGGTCGAATTCGTTGACGTGGCCGCCGGCGGTGTGGGGGGTCAGAAAACAGTTGGGGGCGGACCAGAGCGGGTGGGTGGGCGGAAGAGGCTCGGGGTCGGTGACGTCCAGATAGGCGGCGGCGAGGTGATTGCTCGTCAATGATTGGATCAGGGCGGACTGATCGACGGTGGAGCCGCGGCCGATGTTGTAGAAAATCGCGCCGGGCTTCATCAGGGCGAATCTGGGGGCATCAAAGAAATGGCCGGTGGATTGGTCGGCGGGGAGAATGTTTACCACGTGATCGGCGTTGGGGAGGAGATTTTCCAGGTCGCCGACCGGATGGACTGGGATGGTTTCGTCGCCGCGCGGGTTGCGGCGGATGGCGTGGATGGTCATGCGGAATGGGAGGAGCAGCTCGACGAGGCGGCGGGCGATGGCGCCGAAACCGAGGAGCAGGGCGGATTGGCCGATGAGAAGGCGGGAATGGTCGCGGATGTCTTCCTGGGGCCAACCGTGGGGGCCGAGTTGGTTGGAATAGGCGCGGGGGAGATCGCGCGCGGAGGCCATCATAAAGGCCAGCACGTGCTCGGCGCAGGGTTCTTCGAAAACGGAGGAACTGTTGGTGACGAGGACGGAGTTGCGCGAGAGGGCTTGGCGAAGGTCGGGGCGGTCGTAGCGGGTGTAGCCGGCCGTGCTGAGGTGGAGCCATTTCAGGCGCGGGAGGTTGAGAAGTTGGTCGGGGTCGGGTTGTCCGAAAGCGATATCGGCATCGGCGAGCAAAGGGTCGGCGCTGCCGGCGCTGAGAATGTTGGTGGGTTGAGTGCTGACCAGAAGTTGATTGGGGGCGATGGCGGCGACCAGACGGGCCAGGGAGGAATCGGGCAGTGGGGTGTTGGTCCAGATGTTGAGCATGCGCGGCAAGAATAACAGGTGGGGCGGGAATGGAGTAGGATCAATGTGAACGATCCCATGGAGCGAGTTTGAGAGGTCAGCCAATGTCTGAATTTCCACCGGATTTCGATCCCAAGACGGTCGAATTGTGCCGTATCGTGGCGCCGTACACGATGACCTCGAAATACGCCGTCTATGCGCTGCGGCTGGCCGTGCAGTACATCGTCAATAGCCGGATTCCCGGCGACATCGTCGAATGCGGCGTATGGAAGGGCGGCAGCATGATGGCCGTCGCCCGAACGCTCCTTGAATCGAACAGCACGGACCGGACGCTGCACCTGTTTGATACGTTCGCGCGCATGTCCGAGCCGACGGCAGTGGATCGCACGGTCAACGGCAAGACGGCCGCGGAAATACTGGCCGGGTTGGCGCCCGAACCCGGCAAAACCTGGGAGTGCTGCACGATGGACGAAGCGCGGGCGAACATGCTTTGCACCGGATACCCGGCGGGGAAGATGCAGTTCGTCAAAGGCAAGGTCGAAGACACGATTCCGGCCTCCGCTCCCGAGCACATTGCGCTCTTGCGGCTGGATACCGATTGGTTCGAATCGACCTACCACGAGCTGATCCACCTGTATCCCCGCTTAAGCCCCGGCGGAATTCTGATTATCGACGACTACGGCTACTGGCAAGGAGCCCGGAAAGCCGTGGACCGATATATCGAGGAGCATCAACTAAAGCTGTTGCTGACGCGGGTGGACGACTCGGCGCGAATGAGCGTGAAAATGACGGCGTAGCGGACATTTTAAGGCAAAAGAGATTCGAGCTTGGGATGAATACGGCGGGCAAGGATCGTCGGCTACACGGGGTTTGTCCGGTGGCGCGAATATTTGATCCATCCGCATCATTGACATTGGTTTGGGGCGATTTATACTCTCGGCCCTTCCGAGCTTCCGGTACGCGCTGGAGAGGGCGGATTTTTCGGAAGAGATCGGCAGCGCAGCCGAGGGCGCGGCTAGCGAAAAGAGCGCTGGCAATGCTCAGTGCTTAGCGCTGGCATAGCTCAGCGGCAGAGCGCCACCTTGGTAAGGTGGAGGTCCTGGGTTCAATCCCCAGTGCCAGCTTAATTGAAAAGGTTTTTTGGAGCGTCGGGACTGGAATTTCGGAACAAACAGATCTGGAGGTAACGGACATGGCCAAGGGCGTATTCGAGCGTAAGAAGCCGCACGTGAACGTGGGGACGATCGGTCACATCGACCATGGGAAGACGACGCTGACGGCGGCGCTGAGCGCGCGTTCGGCGTTGAAATATGGAATCATCGCCAAGGATTATAAGGCGATTGCCAAGGGGGGAACGGAGCGCGACGCGAGCAAGACGGTGACGATTTCTGCGGCGCACGTGGAGTACGAATCGGAAAAGCGGCACTATGCGCACGTGGACTGTCCGGGTCACGCGGACTACATCAAGAACATGATCACGGGCGCCGCGCAGATGGACGGGGCGATCCTGGTGGTGTCGGCGGCGGACGGCCCGATGCCGCAGACGCGGGAGCACATTCTGCTCGCCAGGCAGGTGGGCGTGCCGAAGATCGTGGTGTTCCTGAACAAGATCGACCTGGTGGACGATCCGGAATTGCTGGAGTTGGTGGACATGGAAATCCGGGAATTGCTGACGAAGTACGGCTTCCCGGGCGAGAACACGCCGATGATCCGGGGCAATTCCCTGGCGGCGTACCAGAACCCGAAGGATGAAAAGATTTGCAAGCCGATCGAGGATTTGCTCAAGGCGTTGGACGATTACATTCCGATTCCGCAGCGCGAGATTGACAAGCCGTTCCTGATGCCGATCGAGGACGTGTTCAGCATCAAGGGCCGGGGCACGGTGGGCACTGGGCGCATCGAGCGTGGGCGGATCAAGATCGGGGATGCGGTGGAGATCGTGGGCCTGAAGCCGAACAAGATGTCGGTGGCGACGGGGGTGGAGGCGTTCAACAAGACGCTGGACGAAGGCCAGGCGGGAGAGAACGTGGGGGTTCTTCTGCGCGGGGTTGAGAAGGACGAATTGGAACGTGGGCAGGTGCTGGCGCAGCCGAAGAGCATCACGCCGCACACCAAGTTCGAGGCGGAGGTGTACATCCTGACGAAGGAGGAGGGCGGGCGGCACACGCCGTTTTTCAACGGGTATCGGCCGCAGTTCTATTTCCGGACGACGGACGTGACGGGAGCGGCGAAGCTGCTGGGTGGGGCGGAGATGGTGATGCCGGGGGATAACGTGACGATGGAAGTGGAATTGGGCGCCCCGATCGCGATGGAAGAGAAGCTGAGGTTTGCCGTGCGCGAGGGAGGCAAGACGGTCGGGTCTGGCGTGGTGACGAAGATTTTGGCGTAAGAAGAGCGCCTCGCAAGCGAGGCGGCTCGGGGAGAGAGTGTGGATCGGCGGCCAGTGGAGAGAATCCGCTGGCTTTCGATTTCCTGGAAGTGAGCAGTTATGGCGAAAGAAAACCGCGAGATGGTCTGGCTGCAATGCACGGAGACGGGCGACCTGAACTACCGCACGGAACTGAAGGTGGCCGGCGGCGCGCCCAAGATCGAGCTGAAGAAGTATTGCCCGCGATTGCGGAAGCATACGTTGCATAAGATCAAGAGAAAATAGTTGCGAGTGGCGAGTTGCGCGTAGCGAGTGGGGAGCCGCGAGTTACGCCAGTAGCTCAATTGGCAGAGCGGCCGTCTCCAAAGCGGCAGGTTGGGGGTTCGATTCCTCCCTGGCGTGTGAAACATGGAATGGACGAATACAAAGCTGCAGACGAAGGACTTGATGAGCGACGCGGAAGATTCAGAAGATGAAGAATCCGGCGAGCCGTCGAAACCGGCTCCGGTGGCGTATGCGCCCGTGCCGGTGGGCGCAACGGGCGGCTATTTTCACATTTACAAAAAGGGCCAGGGTTACTGGACTCGGATGGGAACGGTGGCGGCGATCGGGCTGCTGGGATTGCTGACGGGCAATTTCCTCTATGGGGAAATCGATCGGGTGTTGATGGGGCCGGGAATCTCCAAATTCCTGGATGGGATACATTTGCAGGACCCGCGCGGGGCGTATTTGGTGGTGACGATCTTCGCGGCGGGTTATGCGTGGCTGGCGTTCCATTTCATGAACAAGCCGACGAGCGTGGATTTCCTGATCGCGACCGACAGCGAGATGAAGAAGGTGAACTGGACGACCAAAAAAGAGTTGATGGGTTCGACGAAAGTGGTGATCGGATTCGTGGTCGTGGTGGCGGTCCTGCTGTTCGTGTATGACATGTTTTTCCAGTTTTTGTTCTGGGCGATCGGAGTGTTGAGCACGAAGCCATTTTTCCTTGGACATTAGAGTGGATGCGCCGATATGCAATTTTTCGTGTTAAGAGTGGCCAGCAATAAGGAGGACCGGGTCCGGGAGGCGCTAGCGCGCAAAGTGAAGATCGAGGCGTTGGAGCCGCAGGTGGGCCGGATCCTGGTGCCGGTGGAAAAGGTCAGGCAGATCAAGGACGGCAAGCGGAGGGACACGGACCGCAAGCTGTATCCCGGCTACGTGTTCATCGAATTGGAACTGGACAAGAACGGAATGATCCCGGAGAAGGTCTGGTTCATGATCAAGGAGACGGACGGGGTGGGGGATTTCATCGGTTCGAACGGCAAGCCGACGCCGATGAGCCCCAAGGACCAGGCGAAGATGCTGGAAGAGGCGGAGCGTCCGGACGACACGGGGCCGACGATTCAGACGGCGTACAAGAAGGGGGACCGCATCAAGGTGACGGAAGGGCCGTTCGTGAATTTCGAAGGGGACGTGGATGAGATCATTCCCGACAAGGGGATGGTGCGGATCATCGCGACGATCTTCGGCCGGCCGACGCCGTTGGAATTGGAATATTGGCAGATCGAGAAGATTTGAGGAAACTCAGGAGTAAAAGGCAATGGCCAAGAAAGAGATCACGGTTCAGTTCAAGCTTCAGGCGCCCGGAGGCACGGCGACGCCGGCGCCGCCGATCGGGCCGGCGCTCGGCCAGCACGGCGTGAATCCCGGTCAATTCATCCAGCGGTTCAACGCGATGTCGGCGCACATGAAGGGCAAAGTGATCGGCTGCGTGGTGACGGTGTACAAGGACCGCACGTTCGACATCGAGTTGAAAAGCCCGCCCGCCAGCGTGCTGCTCAAGGATGCCGTCAAAGCCGAAAAGGGCAGCGGCGAGCCGAACAAGAACAAGATCGGGAAGGTGACGATGGCCCAGTGCAAGGCGATCGCGAAGGAGAAGGCGAAGGATTTGAACGCGACCGACGAGGAGCACGCGGCCCGGATCATCGCCGGAACGGCGCGGAGCATGGGGATCACGGTGGAGGGCTAATCGGCGCAGGTCTACCGATGACTGTCTCCGCACGAACACCCGAAGGAGATCCCGCCGTCTGTCCGATCTGCGGAACCGTCACACACGTCGAGCCTAGTTTGTTCTATGACGATGCCCCTTGTCCGTCCTGTGGATCACTGTTGTGGTTTGTGAGGCTCAGACTCGACAAGCAGTTCCTTGTATTACGGCCAAGCCAAGAGGCATTAAACAAGGGATTGGCAAGATCCTTGGCCGAGTGGCTGGGGGTCGATGAATCGCAACTCGAAGGTGAATTGGAATCGCTCGCCCGGAGCGCGGATTCATTGGATACAGTTGAGCTATGCATGGAATTCGAGGAGTTACTCGAGTCGTAGTTGACTCCAGACCCCGTCTCGACTATTGTTCCTCCTCCGATCGAAAAGCCGTACCACGGGCTGTAATAGTGGGAGCTTCTAAGGGAGCGAATTATTCATGCCTGTCATTGTCAAAAGATCCAAACGATATAAGGCGGCGGCGCAGAAAGCGGTGGCGGGAGCGCTGCCGGTGGAGAAGGCGATCGAAGTGTTGAAGTCATTCCCACCGACGAAGTTCGATCAATCGGTGGAGTTGATTTTTTCGCTGGGGATCGACGCGAAGCAGGCGGATCAGATGATCCGCGGGTCGATTTCGCTGCCGCATGGGGTGGGGAAAACCAAACGGGTGGTGGCTTTTTGCCCGGAACACCTGGTGGCGCAGGCGACGGCCGCCGGCGCGATTCGGGCGGGGGGGCAGGAGTTGGTGGAGGCGATCACGAAGGAGAATTTCACGGATTTCGACGTGGCGGTGGCGACGCCGGACATGATGCGATTCGTGGGCCGGCTGGGCAAGGTTTTGGGTCCCAAGGGGCTGATGCCGTCGCCGAAGGCCGGCACGGTCACGCCCGACGTGGCGGCGGCGGTGCGGGAATATGCCGCGGGGAAAATCGAGTTCCGCAACGACACGGGCGGTAACGTGCACAGCGTGGTCGGGAAGATGAGCTTTGAATCGGCGAAGCTGGCGGACAACGTTCACGCGATGATGAGCCAGATTCGCAAGCTGAAGCCGCAGACCGCCAAGGGCATGTACATCCGCAAGGCGGTGTTGAAGGGTTCGATGACGCCGGCGGTGGTGCTGGAGGCGGGAAACTAAGAGGGCGGAAGGGCTTCGGCCTCCGCATAAGCGATGAGCAAAAAAGTCAAAAGTCTGATCGAGAAAGAGCTGACGGCGAAGTTCAAGCCGCTGGACGGCGTTGCGGTCATCAGCCCCAAGGGGATCGACGGGACGAAGAACAACCAGCTTCGGCGTCGGCTGGGGGCCAAGGGCGTGAAAGTGACCGTGGTGAAGAACACGCTGGCAAGCCGAGCGGCGGCGGGCACGAAGCTGAACGGCTTCGATAAGCTGCTGGACGGTCCCAGCGCGGTGGTATACGGCAAGGCGAGCATCGCGACCATCGCCCGGATGCTGATGGAGGAGCGGAAGCTCAACGAGAAGCTGGAGCTTCGCGGGGTATTTTTTGACGGCGAAATATATCCCGGGGAGAAGGGCGTGGAGCGGGTGAGCAAGCTGCCGACGCGGGAGGAGGCGGTCGCCGCGATCGTGGCGTCGGTGCTCGGCCCGGGGCGGAAGCTGGTCGGCGCGGTGAAAGGGCCGGCGGGAAGGATCGCGGGGATTTTGAAATCTATCGAGGAAAAAGCAAAGGCGGCGGAAGCCGCGGCTCCCGCGGCGGCGCCGGCGAGCGCTTGAGAAAAAAGAAATTCCCCACGGCAGCGCCGTGGGCGTTCGGATTAGGTTGGCGTCCGGCTGTTCTTGATGCCCTTAACGGGTTAAACCGCTTCACGGTGAGGCGGGCATCGCAACGGGATGCGAATCGACACGTTCAAGGCCACGTGACGGCCGGGAGATGATTGTCATGGCAGAAGTATCTGAAAAAGTGAAGAAGTTGGCCGACGAAGTGGTTGGCCTGACGCTGAAGGAAGCGGTTGAATTCAGCGCGTACGTGAAGGAAGCCTACGGGATCGAACCTGCGGCGGGCGGGGTGGCGGTGATGGCCGGCCCGGCGGCGGGCGCGGCGGCGGCAGCGCCAGCGGAGGAAAAGACCACCTTCGACGTGGTCCTCAAGGCCGCGGGCGAAAAGAAGATCAACGTCATCAAGGTGGTTCGCACCGCCACCAGCCTGGGCTTGAAAGAGGCCAAAGATTTGGTGGAAGGCGCTCCCAAGACCGTCAAGGAAGCCCTGCCGAAGGCCGATGCCGACAAGCTCAAGAAAGAGTTGGAGGATCAGGGCGCGACGGTGGAATTGAAGTAGCGCCGAAGCAGAGCGGCTCCGTTGAGATTACCTGGAGCACCGGA
Organism: Tepidisphaeraceae bacterium; assembly: GCA_050010915.1. Lineage (GTDB taxonomy): Bacteria > Planctomycetota > Phycisphaerae > Tepidisphaerales > Tepidisphaeraceae > PALSA-1353. The sequence goes on from JBEKKC010000148.1 coordinate 9,942, forward strand.
TGCACATCCGGTGCTTCTTTTATGGATTTGGCTGGTCGTCGCTGGTGACAGTCGTGACATTCGCCTTTACGCCGGGATGCAGGGAGATGCCGCGGATTTCGATCCACTGGTTGAAGGGGCGGGTTTGCATCTGCCACTGGCGAATGGAATTCGGGGGTAGCATGACGAAGTATTCTCCGACGAAACTGGAGTCGTTGCCGGCGGTGTGTGTGCCGGCGGCGGGAATGATGTTTCCAGCGCGATCGATGGCAACCAGGCGCACGTCCGGGTGTGTCGGCAGCAGTCCGGAATAGGCGGCGACGATGTGGGTCTGGCGATTGACGACAAAAGCGTTGCTGAAGAGCAAAGAGCCGTTCGGGCCTGACTGCGAGGAGCCTCCGATGCCGGAGGCGGTGCCGACGGTGTTCCATTTTCCGGCGGCGACGTCCGCGTGAAGGGTGGCGCCGGCGGGGGAGTCGGGCAGGGCGACGGCTTGAGCATCCATATGGGGGATTGGTTTGCCAGTCTTGTTCTCAATGAAGGAGGAGGCAGAGCCGCGGCTATTGGAGAGGAACCAGCGGACGGCGGCGTGGTCGGTCGATCCATTCACGGAATCATTGATCGCGACGACGATCTCTCGCGCGATGCAGCCAGGGATCAGTGAAATTCGAGTGGCCATGCGCGTGTAGGGAGGAGAGTCGAGCAGGTCTCCGTTGGCGAGCCACCACTGTTTACCGGTGGGAGGGCTTTCGCTGATGCCGAGGATTTGGATGGAGACGCCATTGGAGAGGGTGGCGCTGGAAATGGGAGGAAGATCCACAGGCGCGGGCTGGGCGGCGGGAGGCGTGGCCGGGGGCGGGGCGGTTTGGTCGGCGAGGAGTTTGACAGTTCCGACGCCGATTCCGGTGACGCCGGCGAGGGCGGCGATGAGAAGCATGGCGGCGAGGATTTTGTGGAAGGTCATCACGTGAAGAACTCCTTTTGCGATGGCGAGCGCGGCGGGTGCGGCGGCGCCGGTGGTGGCGGCGGTGGCGGCGCTGGCGGCCAGGGCCGCCGGGGCCGGGACTCGTGGAATTTGATCGAGAACGGCGGCGAGAGCGACGGCGGGGGCGATGGCGCGGCTTCGCAGAAGAATTTTCCGCAGGCGATGCACGGCGCGGAAAATCCGCTTGGCGGCGGCAGGCTGGCTGATGCCCAGGCACTCGGCGGTTTCGCTCGTGGTTTTGCCCTGGAGATAGCGCAACGTCACGGCGGAGCGGTCGGATTCAGCCAGACGCGACATGGCGCGATCAAGCTCCGGGGCAACTTCTTCCATTGGGGATGACATGGCTTGCTCCATGCGAGATTGGGCCAGACTGGCGGCGCGCTGCTCGTGTCGCCTGCGGCGAGATTCGGCCTTGAGCGCATCGAGGCAGGCGAGACGAGTGGTTTTCATGAGCCAGCCGGCGAGGGATTCGCGGTCCTTCAGGTTTTGGGCCTTGCGGGCGAGGATAATGAAGACAGCCTGGGCGACGTCCTCGGCGAGCTGGCCGTCGCGGACCTGTCGGCGGGCGGCGGAATAAACGGAGTCCATGTGGTGGCGGACCAGTTCCGCAAAGGCGTCCTGGGAGCGCGTTTGAGCGAATTTCGTCAGTAATTCACGGTCCTGCATGCGCGTTTGAATATAACCGGACGGCCGGGCGTTGTGTCGGACAGCCAACGCGAAGATTTTCCAAGATCACGCGCCTTCGCGGTAAAATTCTTTGGGTTGCGGGCAGAGCTCGCGCTGGGCGTAACTTCGCTGCTTCGCTTCTTCGCGGTAATATTTTTTGGTTGCGGCAATGCAGCACTGGGCATTATTTGCGGCGGAGGTGTTTTATGAGGCCGTCGAT
>JBEKKC010000149.1:0-11702 GCA_050010915.1 Tepidisphaeraceae bacterium
TAGCTGTGCTTTTCACCGTTCAATCGCCCTACTTGTTCACTATCGGTCATCGAGGAGTATTTAGCCTTGCCCGGTGGTCCGGGCGGATTCACACCAGATTCCACGAGTCTGGTGCTACTCTGGAGAGCACATGTTAACGGGGACCTGTCGATGTCGCATACGGGACTTTCACCCTCTATGGTCAGACTTTCCAGACTGTTCCGCTATCGACGGTTTTGTAACCCCTCAGTGCTTCCGCAACCCCGAGACGAATCTCGGTTTGGGCTATGTCCGCTTTCGCTCGCCGCTACTGACGGAATCGATGTCTCTTTCTTTTCCTCCAGGTACTTAGATGTTTCAGTTCCCTGGGTTCGCTTCCAAACGCCTATGAATTCAGCGCCGGATGATCCCGATTACTCGGGACCGCGTTTCCGCATTCAGAAATCTCCGGATCGACGCTCGTTTGCCAGCTTCCCGGAGCTTATCGCAGGCTACCACGTCTTTCGTCGCCTCTCGATGCCAAGGCATCCACCATACACCCTTAGTAGCTTGACCACATTTATCGATCAACGTCTTTCGCAGCCCCGGATTTGCATCCGGGACTCCGGTCGGGCGTGACTCCAAGACGATACAGACGACCGATAACGTATCAATTCGCCAAAAAGGTGCTCGACGACCTCTGCCCGAGAAGAATGAAATCCGGTCTGAGATCAGCCCGGCTCATCCGTCTCCAGACGGAAAAACCAAAAACGATGGGCAGAAGTCGCGGAGGTCTATTTTGCTATAAACCTTGAACCTCGTATTCACTTTTCAAAGAGCATCCTGCCGGAAAACTTCTCCGACAAAATTCCCGCCAAACGCGGGTCAGTCAATCCTTCGATACCGTCAGGATGGACTGATCCAAATTCGGCGAAAAGCAAACCATGGCCCAAAAAGGCTGATTTTCTTTATTTCGTCGCCGCCTCGCGGCGATCTAAATTGTGGATGGGATCGCTACGAGAGACGGCCAGAAATATCGGATTGAAGAGTGATCAAACCTGCTTTCCTTAAAAATTCCTCGATTCCGGCATAGCCCAGGCCCAGTTAGCCTGGGGTGTGGAAGTATATGACTCCATTTCGTCGCGTCAAGGCCTGTAGCTGAAATTTTTAACAAGGCATTAAGGCCGCCTTTTGCGGCGGTTACGACAACGATCTGACGGCAAATTCCACCTGGTGGGCAATATCGTCCCATCCCTGCCGATCATTGGAAGTCAGTGGGAACGAAAGAGGCGGACCGATTTTGAGGCGAATCCTGCCGGGCCTTGGCCAACGGCGCCCGGGGGGCATGGCGTCAAAGGTTCCCCATAACCGGCAGGGAACGACGGGAATGGACGTTCCCGCCAGGAGCATCCCAAGTCCCGCCTTGAAGGACGACATTCCCCCGTCGCGCGATCGGGTTCCTTCGGGAAAGATAATGTATGCGCACAACTCACCGGACAGACGCGAGCGAAGATCGGCCAGGGAATGCGACACGGCACTCTTTCTCCACATAGGCAGCGCGTTGATGAGAACCGCCGACATGGCGGCGGTCACCGCCTTTTGAAAAAAAGTGTCTCCCGCCGCAATCGGATAGACCCTTGCGCGCAGCCGCCACGGCAGGCACGAGGCCAATACCAGGGCATCCAGATGGCTGCCATGGTTCGACGCCAAGACGAACGACCCGGTATTGGGAATGTATTCGCGCCCCTCGACGGCAAGCCGATGAAACAGGCGAAATCCGAGATGCACAATCGACCAACAGCCGAGATGAACGAGCCAGGGAATCAGCCCGGATTCGCGGTGAACGCTTTGCAGCCGTTTGCGCAGCGGCATTCCGTGATCTCGGGCGGGTTGGAGGTTCCAGGGTTCCATTTGTCACGGACTGAACGCGAAATGGCCCATAGTGAAAATCCTGTGCTGATCCGCCAGACCGACGCCCAGGTAATAGCCCACGTAATGGAAAACAGCCGGGGAAACGAGCAGCAGGCTGTTGAAGCGGTCGAGGAATCCACCGTGGCCGGGAATGGTGGCGGCCATATCCTTGATTCCCAGGTCGCGCTTGACGCTGGAGAGCAGGAGATCGCCGAGCTGACCGAGGATGCTGATCATCGCGCCGAGAACGAGGGCGTGCGGCCAGGTGTCCAGAGGAGTTTGGCGGAAGACAAGGCGCGCCAGCGAAGCTGCCAGGACCGTCGTCAGGACAAATGCGCCGAGCGATCCGCCGACGGTTTTGTTCGGGCTGGTGTTGGGGGCCAGTTTGCGATGGCCGAATGATTTGCCGCAGATGAAGGCGAAAACATCGTTCGATTCGACGCAGAGGATGATCCAGAAAAGGATTTGGCGGAAATTCGGGTCGTTGGCGAAGAAACTGAGATGGCCGAGGCAGACGCCGAAGAGCATGAACCCGATCACCGCCAGCCCAACGCGTTGGATGTATCCCTTCGGTTGATCCTGCAAGATCGAGACGGCGGCGATGGCGCCGACGGTCAACGAGGAAAGAGCGGCGAAAAAACTGTACCAATTGTCCAGGGCGGCGAAATTGATCAGGAGGATTCCCACGACGACGATAAGACTGACGACGTGTTCGCGGAAAAGTCCCGTGGCACGGGCGAATTCACGGTAACAGACCAGGCTGAGGATGGCGATGGCGAGGATCGTCTCGAAAGCGCCGAGGAGCACCGGACCGATCATCAAAGGCGCGAGAATGACCCAGGAAACCCACCGCATCCAGAGCTCGTGCCGGAGCTTTTCGTTCAGCTTCCCGGTCTGTTCAAGAAATTGAAAAACGAAAGGCGTCAGCGAGAGAACGGCAACAACGGCGATGGTCAGTCCGAGAACCAGCCCGGAATCGAAAGCGTGCCGATAGCCGAATAGTCGTTGGTAAGTGCCTGGATTCACGGCGTCCTCTTGAGCGTGGCGGCAATGTGTGCCGCGCGCCGGCAGGCGGTCAGGGCCGTCCCGATTATGATGACAATCAATGCCGCCGTGGCCGGCCGCCATTGCTGCCAGGATTGGGGGACGCAAGCGCAGAAAAGGCAAAGCGCGGTAACGACCGCCATGCGATGTTGCTTTGCCATGGGTCCGGAAAAATCGGAACCCGCGCCGACTGATTTACCGAAGGTGCGCACGTAAGCGGTGATCCCGGCCAGGATCGCGGCAACCCAGCCCAGTACGGGCATGGCGCCGGCGGCGTAACCCAGGCCGACAAAGGTTGCCGCATCCGAGATCCGATCGGGAAGTTCGTTGAACATCTCCCCCACCGCCGATGCTTTGCCGGAACTGATTGCGACCATACCGTCCAGAAGATTGGCGAGAAGCCGAAGCTGGATAAATGCCGCCCCTGCCAACCATAGAACGCGCTGCTGCGGAAGCGGCGTGATCCGCGTCAGGAACAATGCGGCGCCGGCGGCGATTCCGCAGGCCCCGCTGGCAATGGAAATCGAGTTGGCCGAAACGCCGGCCTGGGCCAGCTTCGGAGCCAGTCGTTGGAAGAAACCGAGATTGCGCGCCGCAATGGGCCTGCGATCCGTGACTTGATATGAGCCGTCGGCCATTAAAGCCCCATCAGGTACATTCCAAGAACGAGCAATGCCATCCCGGCAACGTGGATCGGCTTGATCGGACTTCCAAACGCAAACCACGCGATCAGCGCCGCCCAGATGAAGGTGCTGGCATAGACGGGGTAGAGAACGGACATCGATCCGCCGCGCTTGAACGCGGCCACGAACAGCCCCATGACCAGGACGTAACAAACGACGCCGCCGAGAATCCGCAGGTTCAGCAGATATCCGGCGAGGGAATTGCCGGCGTGATCGGCCCCGGATTTGTAGAGATACTGCCCGACAGCGCCGAACAAGGCCGCGATTGCGAAGAACGCGAGCGACGTGGCGGGTGTCTTCATTTCCCGTTGCGCCAGCATATCCGCGGCGCTCGTTTTCGCAAGAACAAGAGATGGCCCCGCATCAGACCAGCGGTTGAGAATCCGCTCCAGACGTGGCAGCCAATTCCCCGGAGACAGGTTTGCGGATCAGGCGCCAACGCGAGCCTGAAAAGCCACGGCGTTGATACCATGCCTTCAACTGCTGGCGCGACATCGGAAACGGCTTGCGGCCGATCGGGATGACCTTCAACTTCATCTCGACGCCGTGCCGATCCGCCAACTCGCACAGCGTGCGCATCATGATCGATCCACCTCCCATCCCCGGCCGAGAAGCCCAAATCCGATGAATCTGGACGATTCGCTGCCAGCAAATGAGCTGGACAAATCCGAGATGGTGGCCATCCGCACTTTTGAATTCGAAATGTCCCCGACCCGCCGGCGGGGCCACGACAAACAGTTCGTCGAGGAACGCGACGACATTGCTGCCGTGAACGATGTTTTGTTCAGCGGGGGGTTTAAGAAATCGCGAAAGAATGCCTGTTTTCGGAAAGAGCCACACGCCCAAAGGTCAGCGAATCCAATGCCAACCCGCGATCAAGGGGATCGGGAGCACCGAGACGGGGATTTCGACAAGAAATAAGGGCAGAACTGGCGCGCTGGCCAGAAGCGAATGCTGTTCACCATGCAAAACGCACGACGGAACGAACGATGGAAGTGCGATTTGCACGATGCCCAATAGAAATCGCCCGGACAGGTCCGAGCGATTTCACTTGCGGCATGCGCAAGAAAAGCTTTGACCCCGACGGGATTCGAACCCGTGTCGCGGCCTTGAAAGGGCCGTGTCCTAGGCCTCTAGACGACGGGGCCTGGTTCGATATTCAAATCAAGCGATTGCCTAGGAGCGGGCACAATATGCAGATGTTGCGGGGAAGGTCAATAAAGGCAATGTCATTGGTCATTGGTTGCTCGCGAAATCGGCTTGCCACAAGTGACAAATGACTAATGACCAATGACCAATGACGTCTGCTAAAATGCGGCCATGCTCCACTTCTACAAATTCCGTCAGGACTTGTTTGCCCCACAACCGGCCAGAGACGTGTACGTCAAGCGCCCCGCCGGGCGAGGCTGGCCGGAGGAATGCCCGCCGATTCGCGCGGCCAACTCGCTTGGATTCGATCTGCTCGCGAATTTCGATCTGACCTTCGTGCAAAAACGCGGTCGCTGGAGCGTCGAAAAGGACATCATTATTGAAAGCGATTTCGACTTCGCCGCCGGCGAGGAATCCCGCGGCAAACCGCTCGTCCAGCAATACGCCTGGTTCTGGGAAAAGGGGCAGAAACTTCCGCACGCGATCAGCGACAACGTCTATCGGCAAATCAACAACCAGGTGAAAGTCAGTTCGTTTCTGTTCTTGAAGACCGATCCCAATGAGTTGCTGCTGATGACGGAGGTTCCGAATCAATGGCGGCCGTTTCGGGCGCTGTCGGCGGTCGTGGAAACGGATTGGTATCCGGCCAGCTATCCCTGGCACGTGGTCCTGGAATTGGATCGCCAGGAAAAACGCATCCGAATCCGCAAGGGCGAACCGATTTGCCGGGTGATTCCCGTCCGGCGTGAAACGTATTTTGCCGGCCAGATGTCGCAAGGCGATTTCGACGATTTCTTCGCCCGCGGCCAGAAATGGCTCGCGACTCACGGCAAAGCGGAGCATCATGGCCAGATGGACATCACTGGAACGTACGTTCGGCAGCAGATCAAACCCAGGTTCGTCCTGCTCACGTAGGGCGCAGCAACCCGGAGGTTTTGCGGTGAAGAGTAAATGGATTAGAATGTGGGGACACTAAGGCGAAGGAGCCAACCATGTCCCAATATCCACCGGGAGGATCGCAGGGGTATCCGCCGAATTTTCCGCCGGGCGGCCCGCAAGGCTTTGGACCGCAAGGGTATTCGTTGCCGGCGGGGACGCGAACCAGCGCCGCGGCCATCACCAGCCTGGTTTGCGGGCTGTTGATGTGCATTCCGGGTGTGACCGGGCTGATTGCCGTCGTGACGGGCATCATTGGCATCTCGGCCACGGGCAACCCCGCGGTCAAAGGCCGGGGAATGGCCATCGCCGGCCTTATCCTCGGGCTTCTCAGCCTGGGCGGATGGGGCTTGTTCGGCGGTGGGATTTACGCCATGCTCCGCGGCTCGGCGCCGGAACGGGCATTTGCCAAATCCTATATCGCCGATCTCGCCGCCGGGAACGTCGATCAATGCGTCCAGAATTCAACGGCCAACCTCACGAAGGACACGCTCGACAGCGCCTCCAAGAAAATGCAGGCTTGGGGAACGCTTCAGGACACGACGATCATCGCCTTCTCGTTCAACTCCACCGGCGGCACTTATGCCGGCTCGGCCACTGGAATCTGCAAGTTCAATGGCAGTCAACATACTTTCCAGATGATGGTGACGAAGGATTCAAGCGGCCAGTTCAAGGCTGATTCGTTCCTATGGCAGAATTGAATGCGGAAATCAGCACGGCCGCGCCAACTGCGACGGGCAATCCACCGGCCAACGCATGGAGCATCGCGTCGGTGGCGAGCCTGGTGTGCGGAATCCTCATAATCGTTCCGTATATTTCCGGCCTGGCGGCCATGGCGCTGGGCGTGATCGGAATTCGGCAAGTCAACGAATCCGAGCCAACGATGCTCGGTCGGCGGTTGGCGATCGCCGGCGTAATCCTCGGTCTGTTGAACGTTGTCGGTTGGACCGCATATTTCACAATGATCGGCGAAATCAGCGGTCCCGGCCGATCGGTGGCGCGTCTGTTCATCAACGATCTCAACTCGGCGAATGCCGCCGATGCCCGCCGTCAATGTCTCGACAACGTTCATTCCGATCGCCTCAAAGCGGCATCGAATCAACTCAAGGATTGGGGCGGCGTGAAGAGCATCGCCGTGCTCTACGTCGCCAGCGACACCGCTGATGGAGTAACCACCGGGTCCGTTCGCGGCACGCTCCGCACGCCGGCGGGTGAACACGCGTTTCAATTGCAGACCGTTTGCCGCGATAGCTCCAACTGGAAAATCAGCGACTTCTGGTTGCGGTGAATTGGCAGGTTGCCGTTGGCCATGCGTTACAATGCCCGGCCAGATGACCGTTCAGCAGCAACTCGAATCCGGCGTGTCGCATCATCGGGCGGGCCGCTTGGCGGAGGCGGAGAGGATTTACCGCCAGATACTGGCGCAGCAGCCGAATCATGCGGATGCATTGCGTCTGTTAGGGGTGCTGGCGGGACAGGCGGGCCAGTTGGACGCGGGGATGGAATTGATCCGTCGCGCCATCCGGCTCAAGCCTGATTTTGCCGTTGCGCACAGCAATCTTGGCAACGCCTTAAAGGACAAGGGGCAACTTGATGAGGCCATCGCTTCCTATCGGGAGGCGATTCGGCTCAAGCCCGATTTCGTCGAAGCGCACAACAATCTCGGCAACGCCTTGAGGGACAAGGGGCAACTGGACGAGGCGATCGCTTGCTATCGGCAGGCGATTCGGACCGAGCCCGGCTATGCCGCAGCGCACAGCAATCTGGGCATCGCGCTGGTGGACTCAGGGCAACTTGGCGAGGCGATCGCTTCTCATCGGCAGGCCATTCGGTTCAAGCCTGACTCTGCCGAAGTACACATCAATCTTGGCAACGCCTTAAGGGCCAACGGGCAACTTGACGAGGCCAGCGCTTCTTATCGGCAGGCGATTCGGCTCAAGCCCGATTACGCCTTGGCGCACAGCAATCTGGGCAACGCCCTAAAGGACAAGGGGCAACTGGATGAGGCCATCGCCGCCTATCAGCAGGCCATTCGACTCAAGCCTGATTATGCTGAAGCTCATAGCAATCTGGGCAACGCACTGATGGACGCCGTGCGACTGGACGAGGCGATCGCTTGCCATCGGCGGGCCATCCGGCTCAGGCCTGATTTCGCCGAAGCGCACTACAATCTCGGCAACGAATTGAAGGACGTGGGCCAACTGGACGACGCCATCGCTTGCTATCGGCAGGCGATTCGGCTCAAGCCCGATGACGCCAGGGTGCACGGTAATTTGGTCTTCGGTCTCCATTATCATCCCGGTTACGACAGCAGGATGATCCGTGAAGAACTTCGCCGCTGGAACCGGCAGCACGCCGAGCCGCTGAAGAAATTCATTCAGCCGCACGGCAACAACCGCGACCCCGATCGCCGGCTGCGGATCGGCTACGTTTCGCCGGATTTGCGGGACCATGTTGTCGGCCAGAATCTGCTGCCGCTTTTGCGCGAGCACGATCATCGGCAAATGGAGATCGTCTGCTACGCCAATGTTCTCCAACCGGACGCGATAACCGACCAACTCCGGCGGCACGCGGATGTTTGGCGCAGCATCGTGGGGCTGTCTGATTCCCAAGTTGCCGATCTGATTCGGCAGGACCGGATCGACATTCTGGTGGATTTGGCGGTGCACACTGCAAACAACCATTTGACGGTGTTCGCCCGCAAGCCGGCACCGGTGCAGGCGACGTATCTGGGCTATTGCGGCGGCACGGGCATGGATGCGATGGACTATCGACTGTCCGATCCATATTTGGATCCATCGGATTCGGATTTGTCGCTTTACATCGAGCGGACGATCCGGCTGCCGGAAACGTATTGGTGTTACGGCGTCACCGGCCCAACCCCCGATCCTTCGCCGTCGCCCACGGCGACGGCGGGATACGTCACCTTCGGCTGCCTGAACAATTTCGCCAAAGTTTCGCCTGCGCTGGACCTGTGGGCGGAGATTCTGCGGGCCGTGCCGCGGTCGCGGCTGATCGTTCATTCCCGTCCGGGAACGCACCTGGATGTGGTGCGAGAACAATTTGCCGGCAAGGGCATTTCGCCGGATCGCCTGGAGTTCCCGAGCCGGCAGTTGTGGCCGGAATATATGCGAACATACGAGCGGATAGACATCGCTCTGGACCCGTTTCCCTGGGGCGGCGGAATCACAACGGGCGATGCGTTGTGGATGGGCGTACCGGTGATAAGCCTTGTCGGCCGGACGGCCGTGGGACGCGGCGGCGTAAGCATCCTGAGCAACGTCGGCGTGCCGGAACTCATCGCCCGAACTCCGGAACAGTACGTTCAGATCGCGACGGACCTTGCCGGGGATCTGCCCCGGCTGGGCGAGCTGCGCCGGACGTTGCGTCCGCGGATGCAGGCATCGCCGCTGATGGATGCCCCGCGTTTCGCACGCAATGTTGAAGCGGCGTACCGGCAGATGTGGCGAAATTGGATAACCATTGATAATTGACAATTGATAATCGATGGCCAATCAATGATTACCCTCTCAGCGTTGCCCCAAGCACGCGCTTGGCGGCATCGATCGCTTTCTGCACCGACGTTTCCACCTGTTCGCTCGTCAGCGTCGCCGCGGGTGAGCGGAAGACCAGGGTGATGGTGACGCTCTTGAATCCGGCGTCCAGCGGGGCGCCGCGATAGGTGGTGACGAAATCAATCGATTCCAGGAATTCCAGCGCCAGGCCGTGGATCAGGGATTCGATTTTCTCAAATCGCAGGGCTTCGGGAACGATGAGCGAAACGTCGCGGCAAACGGCGGGGAAACGCGCCAAAGGCCGAAGCTGGGGGACGTGGCGGCTGCCGGCCAGCAGGGGCGACAGGTCCAACTCGGCGGCAGCGGGAACGTCGCGCAGCGATACTTTGTCGGCGACGCGTTGGTCGATCTGGCCGAGAAATCCAATGGTTTGTCCGCCCCAGACGATCCGTCCGGCCGCGCCGGGGGCGAAGCCGGGGCGGGAATCGGGAAGGACCTTCAATTCGCGCTGGGCATCGAGGCGCAGGAGCAGCGTCTCGGCCATTCCGCGCACCTGGCGCAGATCGCCCCCCACCCAGGCGACGGCGCCATGCTCGTCCATACGCCGATCTAATCCGGCCGCGAAGACCGAGCCGATTTCAAAGAGCCGGACGCCGGCGTTGCCGTTGGACTCGTTGAAGCGGACGGCCTGGAGCAACCCCGGCAAGAGGCTTGGCCGCAAGGCGGCATCCGCCTTCCTGACGGCGGAATCGGCGCGAAACGGCGACGGGCCAAAATCGTTCCGCAGCGCATCGCTGACGAAGCTGAAGGTGATCGCCTCAAAATATCCTCCGCCGACCAGCGTTTGGCAGATCAGCTCCCGCGTGGCGAAGTTCCGATCCGGCGGAGTGAGGCGAATGGAGATTTCCTCGCGCATCGGAATTCGGGCATATCCCAAAAGCCGGGCGGCTTCCTCGACCAGATCGATTTCCTCGTTGATGTCCAGCCGATGGCCGGGCACGGTGACTTCGATCCGGTCGTCATTGTGAACCGGCGATAACCCCAATCGTTTGAATTTGGCCAGAATCTCGTCGGGCGGCAATTCGATGCCGAGGACGCGGCGAACTTGCGAGAATCGCAACGCGATGGATTTTTCCTGGCGATGATCGAAGCCGGCCTCGACGATTCCTTTCGCCAATTTTCCCCCCGCCGTTTCAAGAATGAGTTGTGCGGCGCGCCGGCTGGCGCGGGCGGGCAGGGTTGGATCGATCCCGCGCTCGAAGCGATATGAACTGTCGCTGTTCATCGCCAGTGCCCGGGCCGTCCGACGAACGTTCAGGGGGTCGAACCGGGCCGCTTCCAGCAGCACGTCGAACGTGGATTCGGTGACTTCGGATTCCAACCCGCCCATGACCCCGGCCAAGGCCACGGGGTTCCGTGCGTCGGCGATGACGAGCATGGAGGGAACGAGTTGGCGCTTTCGGCCGTCGATGCTGAGAATTGTTTCCCCGCGAGCGGCGTTGCGGACGATGATCTGTCCACCGGCGATCTTGGCGAAATCAAAGGCATGGAGCGGCTGGCCCGTCTCGAACATGACGTAGTTGGTGACATCCACGACGTTGTTGATGGGCCGGACGCCGACGGCTTCCAGCCGCCGCGTGATCCACGGCGGAGACGGAGCGATCTTGACGCCGCGGATCAGCCGGGCCGTGTAGTGCGGGCAGAGTTCCAGGGCATCGATGCGGACCCGCACGGCGGCCGAGGCCGGATCATCCGATTCCGCGACCTGAATCGGTTGATCGCGCAGCGGCAAATCCAGGATGGCCGACAATTCGCGGGCGATGCCGAGATGGCAGAGGCAATCGCTGCGATTGCTGGTGACTTCGACGTCGAGGACGGTGTCGGCGCCGTGGGATTCGATGGATTCGACGGGAAGCCCGGCATGGGTGAGCGCCTCCGCCGCCGTGTTGGCGTCGGGGACAGAGGAAAGAAATTCACCGAGCCATTCCAAGCTGATCTTCATGGGGCACTGTTTGTAATGTGATTGGCGGACAAGTCAAACGGGCGGCTTTGCACAACGGGACCATATTTGACCCTCCTGTTGTGCAGCAACATGCGGTGCATCGCGTCGGGGCGGCTATTTTGAGACGGCACAACGTAGGTGCCCTTGTCACCTCGCTTCTCAATCTTGGGCAACGCGGCGATTTCAAGGTCGCGCTGCTTCCGAACTTCAAGGCCTGTCGTGATTCCATCGGTAATTTCGTTCTCTTTCATGTCCATTGCTGTGCGGACTGCTTCCGGATGGAGAAGAAGGCTCTTCTTGATTTGTCCGATTTTTATCCGTACACTATTTAACCATGGCAAAACCGGGACGACCAAAGAACCCAAAGGGTACGAGCAAAGAGGAATATCTCGAACTGCGCCTAGACGCTGCGGAGAAGCAAGCGTTTTGGGACGCAGCCGACTTGGCGGGCATGGCGCTATCGGTGTGGGTGCGAGAACGGCTCCGCAAGGCGGCGAGGAAGGA
>JBEKKC010000150.1:0-13734 GCA_050010915.1 Tepidisphaeraceae bacterium
TTGGCCAATAACCTCATCGCCGTTCTTTCCCAGGCGCTTTGCCCGCGGACGGACGTCGAGGGCATGGTCGCGGCCTACGAATTCATGTACGTCACCCCCAGCATTCAGAACCTGATCCGCGAAAACAAGGTCTTCCGCATCGACTCGGAAATTCAGACCGGCAAGCGTTACGGCATGCAACTGCTCGATGACTCCTTGTGGACGCTCTATCAGGCGGGCAAAATCAGCGCGGAGGAGGCCATCGACAAGAGCAAGGTCCCGGGGATGATGATGGAGCGTTTCACCCGGGCGGGCATCGACGTCGGCATGACCGAGATGGAAATGTTGGGCGGCGGAGATTTCTCCGGCGAGAACAGCGCCGCGGCGGCGAAGCCCAAACCCGGCGGCGCGGCGACGACGCCGGATGCCGAACGCCGCGCCCAGATGGAGGCCAACCGCGCCCGCATGGCGGCGATGGCCGCGAAAAAGCAATAATGAACCTCCGTCCCGCGGATAGCCATCCGCGGGCTTTTGAAAAGATTGAAGGACTCCAGCGATGTCACAAATGCCATCCGACCCGAAAACCCCGACGACGCCCGCGCGCCCTGCGCCGCCGCATTCCGGCCGGACGGTCCCCGTCACGATCGTCCCCGTCACACGCATACCGCCGCCGGGCGGCACACCTGCCGCTGCCCATCCCGCAGCCGGTGGAAACGGCAACCGCAAGCCGCCCATCGCTCCCCCAATTACTCCTCCCAGCGGCCCGGGAGAGGGAAATGCGGCCCCCCCCCCACCCGATGGCGCCGCATCCGGTGCAACTCCGCCCGGTGCAACTCCGCCCGGTGCAGCTCCGCCCGGTGGGACTCCTCCCGGTGGAACTCCACCCACCGGGTCCACGCCCGCCGGATCGCCCGGCATACCGGCCATCTCGGAACTCAAAGGCCGACCTCTGGGCCGCGTCCTTCAGAAAATGGGAAAGGTGACTCGCGAGCAATACACCGAAGCCCTCAACTTCCAAAAACAAAAAGGCGGCGCTCTGGGACGAATCCTCATCGACATGGGCGCGATCAAGGAGAGCGATCTCAGCATCGCCCTGGCGGCGCAACAGGGATTCGAACTGATCAACCTGGAAGGCATCACGATTGATCCGGCCACCATCGCGGCGGTTCCGGCGCAGCTCGCCACCACCAACAAGGTTCTGCCGCTCACGTTTGATCCGGCCACCAAAACCCTGACCGTCGCGATGGCGTCTCACGAGAATTTCCGGGCGTTGGACGACCTGCGGTCCCTGATGCAATACCAGGTAACGGCCAAAATCGCCGCAGATACCGAGCAGTTGGAACGCCTGATCGGCAAGTATTACCAGGCCGCGGCCGAGGGCATGGGGGAGATTCTCGGCGAGCTTCAGAACGACGATTCGCTCAAAGACCTCAAGAACCGCGGCGAATCGATCGACATCGACAGCCTGGAAGAAGCCGCAAATTCCAATCCGGTCCGCAAGCTGATCAACCTGGTGCTGTTGCAGGCCATCAAGGACAAGGCATCCGACATCCACTTCGAACCGTTCGAGGGCGAGTTCAAGATGCGGTATCGGATCGACGGCGTGCTCTACGAGATGATGCCCCCGCCGGCCCATATCGCGCCGGCAATCAGCAGCCGCATCAAGGTCATGGCGAATCTCGACATCGCGGAGCGCCGGGTCCCACAGGACGGGCGCATCGAGCTGAACGTGAACAACCAGCCGATCGACCTCCGCGTCAGCGTCCTGCCGACGATGTTCGGCGAAAGCGTGGTCATGCGCGTCCTCGACCGCGCCAACGTCAGCCTCGACCTGGACAAGCTCGGCATGCGCGACGAAGACCTGACCGTCACGCGCCAACTCATTCACAAACCCAACGGAATCGTCATCGTCACAGGTCCCACCGGCTCCGGAAAAACCACGACCCTTTATTCCGCGCTGCGCGAGCTGAACGATGCCAGCAGCAAGCTGATCACCGCCGAAGACCCCGTGGAGTACGACATCGACGGCGTCATCCAGTGCCAGATCAGGCCCGAGTTCGAGTTGACCTTCGCCCGCATCCTTCGATCCATGCTGCGTCAGGACCCCGACATTATCCTGGTCGGCGAAATCCGCGACAAGGAAACCGCCGAGATCGCGGTGCAGGCGTCCCTCACCGGCCACCTGGTTTTCAGCACGGTGCACACCAACGACGCCCCCAGCGCGATCGCCCGTCTGCTGGATTTGGGGCTGGAACCCTTCCTCGTCACCGCCACCATCGAGGGCATCATCGCCCAGCGACTGGTGCGCAAGGTCTGCCTCAATTGCAAAACCGAATACACCCCTTCGCTGGACCAGCTCATGGAACTGGACCTTCGTCACGAAGACGTCGTCGGCAAGAAGTTCTACTACGGCAAAGGCTGCAACATGTGCAATAACACCGGCTACAAGGGCCGGTTCGGCCTATATGAGATCATGCTGCTGGACGACGACATGCGCGACCTCATCATCCAGCACGCCAGCACACAGATTCTCCGTATGGAAGCCCAAAAGCGCGGGATGCGCACGCTGAGAAGCTGCGGTCTCATGGCCATCTACGATGGCATCACCAGCATCGAAGAAGTCGTCCGCGAGACGATCGTCGAGGAAAAGTAGTTCCTTCCTTGGATTTTCTCATCTCAATTCGCCCGCCCGTCCGATAAGACACTTTAGCCCGAGCGGTGTCGCACGGGACCGCGTAGCCAAGGAGAAACTCATGTTAAAGTCCACCCTCGTTTGGGCCGTCGCCGCTCTGTTGGCGGTTCCGGCTGTTCCGATGTTCGCCACGACCACGACTCATCACAGGCTGGTCGCCCCGGCCCTGACGCATAGAGCCGTCGCCAAAGTCAGCAAACGGCATCATCTCGCTGGCGCGACGCATCGCCGGGCCACAAGTCTGACCCACCGCAAGCTTTCGGTTCACCGGTTGACGGCGACGCGTCACGTGGTCCGGAAAACGACGGTGGGCCACGCGGCGGTTCGTCACACCGCGATCAGTTCCACCCCGCATTTCCGCGTTCACGTGACCAAGATGCCGCCGACGATCGACGGCATCCAGGCCTGACCGACCGGAATTCGATTCAAGTCCAGCGCCGGGCGGCACAAGACGTGCCGCCCTTTTTTTGCCGGATGCGATTCTACCCCTGCGGTGACGGAAGGTTGGCGATGAAATCGGCTAGCTGGCCGCCCGTGGGGCTCTCGGCATTGCGGACGTAATATCCGCTGGTCGCGACGCCGGCGCACAGGCTCTCTTCCAGGCTCAATCCGACTACGCGGCCGATGCAAAAGCCCGCGTTAAAATGGTCGCCCGCCCCCGTGCTGATTTTGGGCTGCTGGACGAAAGGCCCCAAGAAATGGGCCGATTCCCGCTCTGTCGCCGCCGCGGCGCTCTTGCGCGGATGGATCACAACGCAAGAAATGCCCAGCCGCCTGCGAATCTCGCCGGCAGTCCGCTCGATCAGGGCTTCCGAATCCGCCGGCAACGCAATGCCCAACACCTGCGCGATCGCCTCCGATTCCTTCAGGTTCAATCCCAGGACCACGTTCATCGTCGATTGGAAGCCGCACAGAATCTTCAGCGCCGCCGAGATGTCGTCGTGGGTACGCTTTTCCGGATCGGCCAGATCGACGAACAAAATCCGTTCCCGCTTCGGGCAACGGGGGAGGATTTCGGTTTGCAGCATGTACCAGATGTCGGACATGAACGGCAACATCGTCCAGTTCACCATGCCGATCAGTTTTGCCCCGCCGATCAACTTGAACAATTGCTCTTTTCCCACGCGCTCGGTGAGGTTTTCCCAATTGACCTCGCCCAGGCTCTGGTGCTTGCCCAGCATCAGCTTCCCATCTTCAAATTCCAGGGCGTCGGTATGGCCCGGCTCGGCAATGCTCAGGACCTTGGCCCGTCTGGCAAGCTCGGCGAAGACGGGATGCATGGTCGGATATCCCAGGCAGCCGATGTACGTCACCGCCAATCCCGCCGCCGCCAGCGCGTTGGCCATGATCGGCCCGTTGCCGCCCAGTTTGGTTTGCTTGACGTAAAGCTCATAATTGCTGGAATGGCCCGCGGCCTTCAGGATCTTCTGCCCGAAGACCGCGATCGTTTTTATCGGATCGAAGTGCTGCCGATCCAGCCGCTTGTCCACGACCGCGATGATTTCATCCACGAATCCGTCCAGGCCGATCAGCGCCGGAATCGCGCCCAGCGTTGGCAGCGCGGCCGACAATTTTCCGGCCGCGGATTCAGAAATCTGTTGGCGGGTCAGTGGCATGGCGGGGAATCAGTACGTCGAAACCGGCGCCGGTCCGTCGGGCAACGGCGGCATCAACGTGTAAGACGAGGGCGTCGATAATGACTTGTTCACCTCCATGGTCCACGGGAACTGGAGGAATACGCCGGCCGGCATGTAACAGAGATTGCCCAGACACAGCACCGTGTCCGTAACCGCGTTCGCTATGCATGGCAGCGCGATTGGCTGAAGCGGCGTGTAATCGGGCCGGGTCAAAACCGCGTCGTTGACGTAAAGCGCCGCCGACGGGTCCCACTGTCTCTTTTGCATCGCCGGATCGGTGGTGACCGGCGTTGAGCTCAGCGCCTCGGGACCGGGCGTATTGTTCTCAAGCTGACAGCCGCCCAACATGAAGAGGCCCAAAAGCACCGCACTTGAAGCTAATTTACGGATTGAGGACATGATTCATATCCTTTTTGAACGCGTCGTTGTTGAAATCGGTCAGGCCACCTCCGGAGATGTCCTCATGCTCACTGGGAGCATAACCCATCGGATCGGACATCGCCCGGGTAGTGGGATCACCCAGCGTGGATTCATCATCGGGTAATCGCGAACCCGATGAACATCCGGCGGCCAGCAGCAGCATGGCCGCCATCGACGCCACCGCCAACGCCATCAATCGCGTCGTCACGCTCGCAACTCCCAAAGCTCCCGGTTCGCCGGGCGCTTTTGACTTTGCTATTCTACCGTCCGTCATCCGCATACTCGACGGTGTAATTCGGGGATTCCTTGGTGATGGTGATATCGTGCGGATGGCTCTCGGCCATGCTGGCCGAGGAGATGCGGCAGAAGCGGGCCTCCTTCCGCAAAGACTCGATATCCCTGGTCCCGCAATATCCCATCCCCGCCCGCAATCCACCGACCATCTGGTAGACGAAATCGCCGAGGGACCCGCGGTACGGCACGCGCCCCTCGACGCCCTCGGGCACCAGCTTGCTCGATTCCTTCACCCCCGCCTGGCCGTAGCGGTCCTTCGATCCGCCGATCATCGCGCCCATGCTTCCCATGCCGCGATACGTCTTATAGCGCCGGCCCTGGTGAATGACCATTTCCCCGGGCGATTCGTCCAGTCCGGCAAAGAGGCTGCCCATCATGGCGCTGCTGGCTCCGGCCGCGATCGCCTTGGTGATGTCCCCGCTGTGGCGAATGCCGCCGTCGGCAATCACCGGCACCCCCGCGAGATCGGCGATGCTGGCAACGTTCATGATCGCCGTGATCTGCGGGACGCCGACTCCGCTGATGATTCGAGTGGTGCAGATGGCGCCGGGTCCGATGCCCACTTTCACGCCGTCGGCCCCGGCGTCGATAAGATCCCTGGCCGCCGCCGCCGTGGCCACGTTGCCCGCGATCACTTCGATGTTCCACCGCTTCTTGATCTCCTTGACCGTATCCAGCACGTTCTGGCTGTGCCCGTGGGCCGTATCGACCACGACGACGTCGACATCCGCGTTGATCAAAGCCTCCACGCGGGCATAGTCGTGAACGCCCGTGGCCGCCCCCACCCGCAGCCGGCCGCGCCGGTCCTTGCAGGAGTGGGGGAACTGATGCATCTTGTCGATGTCCCGCATGGTGATCAGCCCGATCAGCCGGTTCTCCTTGTCCACCAGCAGCAGCTTCTCCACCTTGGACTTGTAAAGAATCCGCTCCGCCTCATCCAGCGTTGTATGCTCCGGCGCGGTGATGAGATTCTCGCGGGTCATCACCTCGCCGATGCTCCGCGCGTCGTTCCCCTGAAATTTCAAATCCCGGCGAGTCATGATGCCGACGAGCTTCGGCGGCTTGGAATTCCCATCCCCCGCATGCCGCCGATGCGGCAACGCACTAACGTCCGGCCCGCCCTCGACGATCGGAATCCCGCTGACGTTGTATTCCCGCATGATCTTGCGCGCCGTGGCGATGGTCGCCGTCGGCGGCAAGGTGATCGGATCGACGATCACCCCGTTCTCGCTCCGCTTGACCTTCTCGACTTCCCTGGCCTGATCCTCGACGGACATATTCTTATGAATAATCCCGATCCCCCCTTCCTGCGCCAGCGCGATAGCCAGCGCCGCCTCGGTGACGGTATCCATGGGCGCC
Organism: Tepidisphaeraceae bacterium; assembly: GCA_050010915.1. Lineage (GTDB taxonomy): Bacteria > Planctomycetota > Phycisphaerae > Tepidisphaerales > Tepidisphaeraceae > PALSA-1353. The sequence goes on from JBEKKC010000150.1 coordinate 6,382, forward strand.
GAGATCAGGGGAATGTTGAGTTCGATCTTGCGCGTCAGATGGGTGTGGGTATCGGCATCCGCCGGCACAAACGCGCTCTTGGCCGGGATCAGCAGAACGTCGTCAAAAGTAATCGCGTCGTGGACGATTTTGAGTTGTTCCATGTGATACTGCTACCGCGAGCGGGGATTAGTGTCAAGAAATTATCCTTTTAGCGGCCGCACTTGTGCGGCGAGTAGAATCAAACGCCGCACAAGCGCAGCGGCTAAACTTGATTCCTCCCCAATCCTGAACTACGGTTCCCCCATGCCCGTTACACGGCTCAACACCGAACAAATCAACCGCTACAAGCGGCATCTGATCCTTCCCGAAGTCGGCATGGACGGCCAACTTAAGCTCATCAACGCCAAGGTGCTCTGCATCGGGGCGGGTGGATTGGGCTGTCCGATCAGCCTTTATCTGGCCGCGGCGGGCGTGGGGACCATCGGATTGGCCGATGTCGATGTCGTCAGCCCGAGCAATCTTCAGCGTCAAGTTCTCTTCGGCGTCTCATCAATCGGCGAGGACAAAGTGAAAGCGGCCGGCAAACGGCTCAAAGACCTGAACCCCGACGTCAACATCATCGAGCACAAAACCGTCGTGAACAGTTCGAACGTTCTCGGCCTGGTAAAGGATTACGACGTCATCATCGACGGCACGGACAATTTTCCCACGCGGTATTGCGTGAACGATGCTTGCGTGCTGCTGAAGAAGCCGAACGTGTATGGTTCGATCTTCCGCTTCGAGGGGATGGTGACGGTGTTCGCGGCGCATCTGGAGAATCCCGACCGGCCGGGCGAACGCGGGCCGTGCTATCGTTGCATGTATCCCGAGCCGCCGGACCCGGGATCGGTGCCGAGCTGCGCCGAAGGCGGCGTCGTCGGGGTATTGCCAGGAATCATCGGAACCTTGCAGGCCAACGAGGTGCTCAAGCTGATCCTGGGCATCGGCCGCCCGGCGATCGGCCGGCTCACCACGTTCAGCGCCCTCGATCTGGAGTTCAAGACGTTCAAGCTCCGGCGTGATCCGGCGTGCCCCGTTTGCGGGGATCATCCTTCCATCACCAAGCCGATCGATTACGAGCAGTTCTGCGGCGTTCCCACGCTCGACCCCAAAAGCCTGGCCGAGACCGAAGCCGAAGTCCGGCAATCCAAATCCGGATTTGGCGCCCAGCCAAAATCCGATCCTTCGCTGGATTCCCGCGGGCTTCCCCTGGGCTATGCGTTCAAGCCCGATTGGGAAATCACGCCTCGAGAGGTTAAATCGCTGCTGGATCAAAACAATAATTTCCTGTTTATCGATTGCCGGCTCCCCAGCGAACAGGCGATCGCCCGCATCGACTCGGCAAAGCTCATCCCCTTGCAGCAATTGGCCCAACGCATCGGCGAACTCAAAGGCCACGAGCGGGACAAAATCGTCGTGCATTGCAAGAGCGGCGGGCGATCCATGCAGTTCACTCAAATCCTCCGCCAGCAGGGGTTCAAGGACGTGAAGAGCATGGCCGGGGGAATTCTGCTCTGGAACAAGGACATCAATCCCGGCGGCCCGCAGTATTGATTTGAAGACGTTGTGGACATTCGCGGCCAAATCGCCACAATGTCCGGCCACAAACAATAGGAGAACCATGTCAGAGGAAACACAACCAGAGGGATCGCAGCCGAACGTTCAGCTTCAGGTGGACGAGCGCGAGCTGCGGCAGATTTACAGCAATTCCTATCGCATTCACGCCACCAACGACGAGGTCGTGATCGACCTGGGCTTCAACATGCCCAATCCGAATCCCCAGCCCGGCCAGCCGCCGATGCTGCTGCTGAAGATCACGGACCGGGTGATAATGTCCTACATGAACGCCAAGCGGCTCTCGCAATCGCTGATGCAGTTGACCAAGCGATACGAGCAGCAGTTCGGCGAGTTGCTTCCGCCGGGCCAGCGCGGACAAAACCGTCAATAAAAAGAGTTCAAGACGCCAGCCGCGCCACCGCCACCTCACGATAGCTGACCGCATCGGCCAGCCGTTCGGCCGTGAGGGGCTGATTCCCCATTTGCTGGATTTCGATGGCGGCGGCGAGCGACCCCAAATACGCCGCCGCGTACAGCGATCCCCCGCACGCCAGCGCCAGGCTCGCCGTCGCCAGCAGCGCGTCGCCGCACCCCAACGGATCGACCACCCGGTTGGAGAATGCCGGGAGATATTCGCTGGAAAGCCGGCCCAGCATCGCATCGTCCGCCTGCTGGGGCGGCGTGAAAGTCACCAGGCCCTGTTTTCCCAAGGTGATGATGGCCTGACGCGCCTTGGTTTCGGCGAGAAGCCGCCAGACAACGGCGCCAAGTCCGCTGGCGAAATCGTGCAGGGTCTCGCGCACCTCCCGCTCGGTGGGACACAGCAGGTCCACCGATTTGAATCGCAACAGGCTGATTTGCCGGCCGCTGACGTCCGCCGTGAGAATCGGCACCGTCTTGCGCAACTCGGGCATGATGCGATCCAGAAGCGATTCGGTAATCAGCCCATATCCGAAATCCGCGAACACCACCGCCGCCGCGCTCTGGGCGCATGCCAGGATCTTCTCGGCCATCCGCTGTTCGCATTGCGAATCGATCGGATCGACGGTTCCGCAATCGACCTTGAAAAGCTTGGTTTGATCCGCCAGGTAACGGCTCTTGGTGACGATCTGCCGGCGATGACCGGAGGATTCCACGGTCAATCCGCGGCTTTGCAGGCGCAGCGCGGTTTCCCGCGAGAATGGATCGCTCCCCAGGCCGGTCACGAGCGTGGCCTGGGCGCCCAGGCCGGCCAGATGAAGCGCGATGACCGCCGCGCCGCCGTCATAATCGCGGCTCTGTAGTTGGCGAAGCGCCATCATCGGCCCTTCGCCGGCGATCCCCGTCGCGTCGCAAAAGCGATAACAATCCAGAATGTAATCCCCCACCACCACCACCTTTTGGCCGCGGAACTTCTGGATCACGCGGTGCAGCGACGCGCCGGAAAGATCGAATTTCCCGCGAAATCGCAGGACCTTTTCGTCGGCCATGGTCTGGCGGTCTTCCATGGCGTCGATGAGCGAGGTGGAGGAATAAACCACGTCTCCGCTGGAGAAAACCACCCTTCCGCCGTGGCGCGCCACCGCATCGCGCTCGGCCAGGAACCGCGGATCGCAGTTGCGCTCGTATTCCTTGCCCTTGACGTAGATGTCCGGCTGGATTTCCTCGAGCAGTTCCACGGCCGTCGGATGCGGATTGACGTAAACCCAATCCACGCATTCCAACGCCGCCACGCTCGAGGCGCGAAGATCGTCGGGGATCAGCGGCCGGTCCACGCCCTTGTGCACATGCGAATCGGCGCTCACCGTCACCACCAATTCATCCCCCAATGATTTGGCGTATTGCAAGTGCTGGATGTGCCCCGGATGGACGATATCAAAACAGCCATGGCAGTGGACGACAATCCGACCGGCGGATCGCGCCTCGCGGCGCACGGCCAGCAGCCTCTCCAGGTTGCAAATCTTCCTGCCTGGAACCATCTGGACTATTTATCGGACGAATGCCGGTTGGAACTGAACCCATGCGAATGAGCCGCCCAATAAACCCGACGGATACGCGACTCAGCTATCTGCTGACGGCCCGCCACGGTCCGGCGACGGTTCGGGACATCCTTGCCCGCTTGTCCGAGATAACCCCCCTGCCGCGGGGCCAATGGGAAATCTGCCTCGGGGATGAAACCCCCGCCAACGGCTCCGCCGAGGCGATCCGGACGGAATTTCCCAATGTTCGTCTCCCGGCCCAGGACAAGCCAATCGCGGCATGTTCCGGGCAATACGTCATCCCGCTGGACGAACATTCCGGCCCGGCCGACGGCGCGGCGCTCCGATCGCTCCTGTCCCATCTCGATTCCGATCCAACCGTCGGAGCGGTCGTGGGAAAATTGATGATGCCCGACGGCTCGACCCGAGGTCCGGCTTTGCCGAGCCTCGTGAAGTTGGAGGCAAGCTGTTTCCGCAAGTCGGTGATGGACCGCATCGGCGGATTCCCGGCCATCGGCGGATCGGCCGCGGATTACGATCTTAGCTTCCGAATCCTTCGCGCCGGCTTTCGCATCGACCGGCGGGAAGACATCGTCTTCCACGGCCTAGCCAAGATCGCCGATGAGGTTTGCCCCACCGCCGCCGATGTCGCCGAGCAACTTGCGGTGGCGAATCGGTATCTGCCGCCGAAACTGCGGCAAATCTATTGGCAGGATTGGGCGACGAAATATCGCGCCCTGGCCGCACACGGCGGGAAAAAGCGAGCCGGCCATCTGGCGGTTTTGCTCGCCCGCTTGCAATCCGTCCGCCAAATCATCTTCCACCCCGATCCGGTCGGACACGACGTGCTGGAGGCCGTGTTCGCCTTTCGCACACAGGCCACGATGATCGGCGCCTGGGCCCGCCGCGGCAGCGTCTGGCGCGTCGTCCTGGCCGACTTCACCGACAACGTCTGGGCCACCTACAACGCCTGCCGATCCACCGGATTGCAAATGCGCTGCCTAGCCGACAACAACCCGGCCTTTGAAAATTTATCCTACCGCGATCTTCCGATCGTCCCGGCCAACCGCGCCTTCGAGGGCGGCGGAATCGACGGCGTCATCCTCACCAGCTCCGAGCCGTCTCGAATCGAATCCAACTTCAAATCCCTCCGCAATTATTTCCATGGCCCCATCCTCCGCCTCCACCAAACACCCCGGCAAGCCACGCATGCCCAGGCCGTCGCGGCGTGATGAGACAGAATGCGACACTTTGAGACAGTTTGGAGAGTTTAATTAGTACACACAAACTTATTGGTCGAGTGTAACTATTTTTCACAAAGATAGTTATGGCTCGAAATCGGAGCGGCGTCGATTGGACAGCGAGAAAACTGTCTCAGGCGGGCTCATCTGCTGCGGAACGGTGGAAATGGGCATCTTTTTTGCTTGATTTTGGTTCGGTCTTTGCAAGGTTTGCGAATGATGATCCTCCTTTTCGTCGGAGGGAGAGTGGCACAGAAACAGGTGTTGGAGTTGGATCAAATGGTAATGCAAAACGATGGGGAGGCTTGCGACGCATCGGAATCACGATTGGCTTATGATTTTTGGGGAGCGGAACGGAATGGTTGGACTTTTCAAATGGAATATCAACTTCAACATGAATTAATGGTAGCATCCGGCAATTCAAAACGCGTCAAATCTTGTAAGCATTACACCTTCTTTCACGGATTTTGGCTCGCGTCAGGCTGAGCGATTTCCCAGCGGTACGGCCCAAAACTCGCCGAATGTTGTCGAAGCGCCTCCCCAAAATCAAAACCTTTCGGCATTGGGTCAGACTGCATTTGCTCGCGCAGCCGTTCAGGCGCACCGAAAAAGGGCTGGCGGGCAGCTTCAACCATTTGACGCGGGAATGGTGAATCATCCGAGAGCAATAGAGTCAATTTCTCCAAGGTTGAACGGTCGCTTGCAAAGATGGAACGGTTTGCATAACCGGCAAAGAAGAAATTAAATTGCGCGGCTGTGGTCTCTCGCATATTCTCAATCGCAGTGCGCGCACCGCCGATCAAGACGACATCGCTGGACATTGGAACCAGAACCATTTGTCCTCCCTCCTGATACACACTGGTTATGCAAACAGGATGGTCTGACAGCACGAGGCATGCCTCCGGAAATCGGCGATATTTCCATTGCCAACCCCCGCGAGCGAACAAGTCTTGGTACATGCTAAACCATTCGGTTCGCGCAATATTATCAAAAACCTTTTTCGCAGAATTGAATTGCGCGGCCAGGACGTCAGGCAGACGACTCGGCACTCTGGGCATCACGGCACTTATGAACTGGGTGCGAGTGAGCATTGCTGCGACCCAATCGATGAAGGCCGCGCCTTGGTGTCCATTGAGTTTTTCGCGACTGAGAATAAGCGGATAGACCGGCGCGAATTTCTGTTCAATCGGGTTTAGAAACTCCGCGTCAATGTCCGAGTTGGCGTTGCGATAGAAGTCGTCACGGAAGAGGATGCCCTTCGGCGCACGTCGCCGCGTGCCGATTTGAAAACCCGGCTTCACCATCTCGACGAGTTTTCGATCAGGACCCGCGAAGTTCCGAATCATCTGCTGCGGAACAATATGCTGATGTTTGCCGGAGCGACGCTGGCTCATAACTGGTATTTTACCTCGCCTCCGAGATGCAGTTCATTCGAAAGACCGTTCCCGTCGAATCAAGGCCGGAATGTTCCTTTCAACCATCACTCATCCAGTGGAGATCAGAGATTATGCCATATCTTTGCAAACCTCCGAGGGCTGATTTGTCTGGACATTTTGAGAATTGTGGGCCTCGAAAGGAGTTGGGCAGGCGCCGGGTTGCGTTATTGAGCACCCAATTCTGCCAGACACTTTTTGGCATTTTCATCGCCAGCGTCGGCGGCTTTGCGGTACCAGGTCTTTGCCTGCTGGTAGTCCTTGGCTACTCCGTAGCCGTTGGCGTACAGAAAACCGATGTTGTTCATCGCGTCGGCGTTGCCGGCGTCGGCGGCCTTGAGGTACCAAGCCATTGCCTGCTGGTAGTCCTGTGGAACGCCATGGCCGGTGCCATACAGAAAACCGATGCTGCACATCGCCTCCGCGATGCCCGCATCGGCGGCCTTGCGGAACCAGGCCATCGCTTGCTGGTAGTCTTGGGCGACGCCGTGGCCGTTGGCGTATAGCAGACCGATGTTGAACATCGCCCCCGCGTAGCCGGCGTTGGCGGCCTTGAGGTACCAAGCCATTGCCTGCTGGTAGTCCTGTGGAACGCCTTGGCCGTGGCTGTATAGAAAACCGATGTTGAACATCGCCCCCGCGTCACCGGCGTCGGCGGCCTTGCGGTACCAAGCCATCGCCTGCTGGTCATCCGCGGCCACGCCTTGGCCGCTGGCGTATAGAAGGCCGATGCCCCACATCGCCCCCGCGTCACCAGCATCAGCGGCCTTACGGTACCATGCCATCGCCTGCTGGTAGTCCTGTGGAACGCCTTGGCCGTTGGCGTATAGAAGGCCGATATTGTACATCGCGTCCGCGTCACCGGCATTAGCGGCCTTGTGGAACCAAGCCATCGCCTGCTGGCCATCTTGGGCGACGCCTTGGCCGTTTTCGTACAGAAGACCGATATTGTACATCGCATCCGCGTCGCCAGCGTCGGCGGCCTTGTGGTACCAAGCCATCGCTTGGTGGGCATCTGGGGCCACGCCTTGGCCGTTGGCGTATAGAAGGCCGATATTGTACATCGCCATTGCCTCACCGGCGTCGGCGGCCTTGCGGTACCAAGCCATCGCCTGCTGGTCATCCGCGGCCACGCCTTGGCCG
>JBEKKC010000151.1:0-11503 GCA_050010915.1 Tepidisphaeraceae bacterium
AGCGATTGCGTCCAATCGAGTTGGTCGTTCATCATCGCCAGGACCGTGGGATAGTGCAGCATGGCCTTGATGGAAGGTTCCATGTCCTGCGCGTCGATCAAGGCTTCGGTGGGGTTGGGGTTGGCTTGCAGCCAGCGTGCGGCAAGCGCGACCTGCACCGGATACGTGGATGCCGGCAGTATCTGCGCTATGAGGGGATCGGGATAGAGCGCGATGGGCGCGACCAATGATTGGAGTTGTGCATCCGTGAGTATGACCGACTCCGACGGCGCCACCGGCGGCGCCGCGATGTCTGAAGCGTCCTGCGATGACGCCAATGGAGCATAGACCGACAGCGTCAGTATCGCCGCCACCAGCGCCGTTCCAAACCCTCTTTGGCACCTCATATGCGACTCCTCACAAAGCGACTCTCACACCGTAAACGCGTCACCGCCAAATAGCAACCGCAACGACTGAAAGCTTGCAGGTCGGTTTGACACGCGCCTATGGCCGGTTTTTATTGATTACCGGACGATCAGTTCTCACATAAGATGCAACAATATGCCGCTTCCTTCGCCCCTGACTGTACCCGCCGTCGATGCTTCGGCCAACGGGTCCGATGCCAAGTCGGCGACCGGCCTTAGCAGCCAAGAGGCCCACCGCCTGGCCGAGCAGTTCGGTCCCAACTCCATGCCCGATACGTCATCGCATCCGGCCCGAATGGCGATCGAAAAACTGTGGGCCCCGATCCCCTGGATGCTGGAAGCGGCGATCGTGCTCGAGCTGGTGCTCGGCAAGTACGTTGAAGCCGGGATCATCGCGGCGCTCCTGTTGTTCAACGCCGCGCTTGGCTTCTTTCAGGAGGGACGTGCCCAGGCGACGCTGGCCGCTCTGAAGAAGCGGCTGGCGCTGGCCGCCTCGGTCCGTCGGGACGGTGAGTGGAAAAGCTGCCCTGCGGCCGACTTGGTGCCGGGCGACATCGTGAAGCTATCGCTCGGCGGCGTGGTTGCCGCCGACGTGCAATTGCTTGAGGGGAACGTCCTGCTCGATCAATCCATGCTCACCGGCGAGTCGATCGGTGCCGAAGCGGGTCCTGGATTCCAAACCTATGCCGGGGCGCTGGTGCGCCGCGGCGAAGCGGTGGCCCGGGTCACGGCGACGGGAACCCGCACCAAGTTCGGACGCACGGCAGAGTTGGTTCGCACGGCCCATGTCGTCAGTTCACAGCAAAAGGCCGTGTTGCGCGTGGTGCGCAATCTCGCGGTGTTCAACGGCATCCTGATCGTCGGTCTGGTGGTGTATGCCTTGGCCCATGCGATGCCGGTCCACGAGATAATCCCCCTGGTTTTAACGGCGGTTCTGGCATCGATCCCGGTTGCGCTGCCGGCCACGTTTACACTGGCGAGCGCCCTGGGGGCGCGGGCACTGGCACGCCAGGGCGTCTTGCCAACAAGACTCTCCGCCGTCGACGAAGCGGCCTCGATCGACGTGTTGTGCGCAGATAAGACCGGGACGCTCACGCGAAACGAGCTTACGGTTACGGCAGTGCACCCGATGCCGGGTTTCGACGAGCCGCATGTTTTGATCATGGCGGCGCTGGCCAGTTCTGACGGCGGACAGGACCCAGTGGATGCGGCGATTCGATCCGCCGCCACCGCTAAAGTGGCTTCTCATCCGATCAAACTCATTCACTTTGTTCCTTTTGATCCCGCGACGAAGATGTCCGAGGCAACCGCGGCCGACCCGAACCTTGGAACGGTGCGCATAATCAAGGGCGCCTTTGCCGCCGTCGGCGGTTTAGCGGCCCCTTCACCCACCGCGCCCGCGGCGGCAAATGAACTGGAAGCGAAAGGGTTTCGGGTGCTGGCGGTCGCGTCGGGACCGCCATCGGCGATGCAGCTCATGGGGTTGATCGCGCTCAGCGATCCGGCCCGCGAAGATTCCGCCGCCCTGGTCACGGAACTGAAAACGCTGGGCGTCCGCACGGTGATGGTAACAGGCGACGCTCCGGCAACGGCGGCAATTGTCGCCCATGCCGTCGGTCTTGACGGTGCGATTTGCCCACCCGGGCCGATCCCCAGCGAGGTCCGCGCCGAGAATTTCGCCGTTTTTGCCGGCGTTCTTCCCGAGGACAAATTCAAACTGGTGAAGGCGTTCCAGGAAGCCGGTCACATCGTCGGCATGTGCGGCGACGGCGCCAACGATGCGCCGGCACTGCGCCAGGCTCAGATGGGAATCGCCGTATCGACCGCGACCGATGTCGCCAAGTCCGCCGCGGGCATCGTGCTCACCAATCCGGGACTTGTCGGCATCGTTGCCTCGGTCAAGGAAGGGCGCATCACGTTTCAGCGCATCCTGACCTACACCCTGAACTCCATGACCAAGAAAATTGTGCAGGTGCTGTTCCTGGGCGTGGGTCTTATCATGACCGGGCACGCGATCCTCACCCCCATGCTGATGGTCATCGTGATGATGGTCGGTGACATTCTGGGTATGTCGTTGACAACCGACAACGTCCGCCCGTCGCCGCTGCCCAATAGCTGGCGAATCGGCAATCTGACGATCGCCGGAATCTTTATGGGCGTTTCCGAACTGGCGTTTTGCGTCAGCGTTCTGGCGATCGGCCACTTCCGGCTGGGGCTGGGCATCGCAACATTGCAGACGTTGGCGTTCTTCGTCTTGGTGTGTGGAAATCAGGCAACCACCTATGCCGTGCGCGCTCGCCGGCGGATTTGGTCGTCACCCCATCCCGGCCGTTGGCTTGTCTTATCCTCCGTTGCCGATCTGTTGATCGCCTGGGCATTGGCCGAGCGCGGCTGGCTCATGATGCCATTGGCGCCGAGCGTGTTGGGCAGCGTGCTTGCCGGCGCGATCGCGTTCGCCTTCCTCTTGGATTTGGTGAAGGTCGCCGTATTCAGTCGCTTAAAGATCGCATTAGTTTACGTGCGGTGAATTGTCATGCAGCGAAACTCCGCGTTTCCATCGCCACACCTGGACCTTGTGGTTCCGCCCTCCGGCGCGCAGGTGCTGAAGTTTCCCAGACAATAAACGATCGTTTGACCTGCCGAACTGAAATCTACTTGCTTTGTCGGTTCTCATTGAACGACATGGAACTTAGAGTAAGCTTGATCGCTATGGAATTTCGAAGACTTCAGATGACTAAATAAAGGGTGATGCGACGCAATCAAACACCACCGGCGTTCGATTGGCCAATTTGATGGGAACCAAATGAGCCCAAACACGCATGATGTGGAAGGCGCAGGGGCCAAGCCACGGGATCACGCTCACCCGCGCCACCGCTTTTGGAGGCACGCGCATCGAGATTGGCGAGTCTGGTTCGCGGTGGGGTTGATGCTCGCCCTTATGCTTGTCTACGTGATTTCGGACAACCTGTCCTTGAGACCGGGCAAGCGCGCGATTCAACCAACTCCCGCGGCGAATGCGCCTTAGAATCGCGGAAGATCTACCTAAAGGAACGAACTATGCCTATCGACTTAATGGAACCCAAACTCGAGCGCGACGCTGACGGGCCGCTCTCACCCGAACTGCTGCGAAAGATCGACGCTTATTGGCGTGCCGCCAATTATCTTTCGGTCGGGCAGATTTATCTCTACGACAATCCGCTGCTGAAGCGGCCGCTGGCGCTGGCGGACGTGAAGCACATGCTCCTGGGGCACTGGGGCACGACTCCGGGCCAGAACTTCATTTACGCGCACCTGAACCGGGTCATCAAAAAATATGACCTGAACATGATTTACGTCTCCGGACCCGGGCATGGAGGCCCGGCCGTCGTCGCCAACACTTATCTCGAGGGCACCTACAGCGAGATATATCCCAACATCAGCCAGGACGAGGCCGGGCTGCGGAAGCTCTTCGTTCAGTTTTCGTTTCCCGGAGGAATCCCCAGCCACGCATCGCCCGAGTGCCCCGGTTCCATCCATGAAGGCGGCGAGTTGGGCTATTCGCTCAGCCATTCATTCGGGGCGGTGTTCGATAATCCCGATCTCATCGTCGCCTGCGTGGTCGGCGACGGCGAGGCGGAAACCGGACCGCTGGCCACGGCGTGGCATTCCAACAAGTTTCTCAATCCGGCCACCGACGGCGCGGTGCTCCCCATCCTGCATCTCAACGGCTACAAAATCTCCAACCCCACCATCCTGGCGCGCATCGAGCATGAGGAATTGGAACAGTTGCTGCGCGGCTACGGATGGACGCCCTACTTCGTCGAGGGTCACGAGCCCGCCCTGATGCACCAGGCGATGGCCGCGACGCTCGCCATGGCGGTGGAGCAGATCAAAAAAATCCATAGGGACGCGCGCGTGCATGGCGACCTCACGCGCCCACGCTGGCCGATGATCGTCCTCAATTCACCCAAGGGTTGGACGGGTCCGAAGATGGTCGATGGTCTTCAAATTGAAGGCACCTTCCGATCGCATCAGGTGCCGCTGTCCGACCCGGCCACCCATCCCGAACACCTCAAGCTGTTGGAAGACTGGCTGCGGAGCTACCGGCCGGAAGAACTCTTCGACGAACAGGGCCGCCTGAAACCGGAACTGGCCGAGCTTGCGCCCAAGGGCGAACGGCGCATGGGCGCCAACCCCCACGCCAACGGCGGCATTCTGCTCCGCGACCTTCGCATGCCGGATTTCCGCGACTACGCCGCCAGCGTGCCTTCGCCGGGAGCGCCCGGCATCGGTGATACCCATGTCCTGGGGCCTTTCCTCCGCGACGTCGAGAAGCTGAATGCCGAGCAGCGGAATTTCCGCGTCTTTGGCCCCGACGAAACGCTCTCCAACGGCCTGGAGGCGCTCTTTCAAGTGACCCAGCGCCAATGGGACGCCAGGGTCGTGCCCAACGACGAATTCCTCTCGCCCGCCGGGCGCGTGATGGAAATGCTCAGCGAGCACCAATGCCAGGGCTGGCTCGAGGGCTACCTGCTCACCGGACGCCATGGACTTTTCAACTGCTACGAGGCGTTCATCCACATCGTCGATTCGATGTTCAACCAGCACGCCAAATGGTTGAAGGTCACTTCGCACCTGCCCTGGCGGCCAAAGATCTCCTCGCTGAACTATCTGCTGGCCTCGCACGTTTGGCGTCAGGATCACAACGGCTTCACCCACCAGGACCCCGGTTTCATCGATCACGTCGTGAACAAGAAAGCCGAGATCGTGCGCGTCTATCTTCCGCCGGATGCAAACTGCCTGCTGTCGGTGATGGACCATTGCCTGCGCAGCCGGCACTATGTGAACGTGGTTGTGGCCGGCAAGCACCCGGCGCCGCAATGGCTGAACATGGATGCGGCCGTCAAGCACTGCGCCAAGGGCATCGGCATCTGGCCCTGGGCCAGCAACGACCAGGATGCCGCCCCCGACGTGGTGATGGCCTGCTGCGGCGACGTGCCCACGCTGGAAACGCTCGCGGCCGTCTCCATCATGCGCCAACATCTGCCCGACCTGAGAATCCGCGTCGTCAACGTCGTCGATCTCATGAAGCTCGAGCCGCAGAGCGAGCACCCCCATGGATTGAGCGAGATCGATTTCGATGACCTGTTCACCAAGGACAAGCCGGTCATCTTCGCCTTCCATGCCTACCCCTGGTTGATCCACCGCCTGACCTACCGCCGAACCAACCACGACAACATCCACGTCCGCGGCTATAAGGAAGAGGGCACCATCACCACGCCCTTCGACATGACGGTGCTGAACGAACTGGACCGCTGGCATCTCGTGATGGACGCCATCGACCGCCTGCCGCAGACCGGCGACAAAGGCATCTACCTCAAGCAGCAGCTCCAGGACAAGCTGATCGAGCACCACGAATACATCTGCAAGAACGGCCAGGATTTGCCCGAAATCCGCAACTGGAAGTGGGGAAACCCCAAGTGAATGCGAGAATTCCATAGACGTAGGATGGACTCCGGTCGCTGGCGACAAACGACCCCTGCCGCACAACGAAGATAGAAGCGATGTCCATTATGAACCCCGATGCCGACCACCCCAAGGCTGCCGAATCGAAATCGGGATCGAAGCCCGATGCCAAGGACGATTTGAAATCCCTACCCTTGGCGGAAGTGGAGAAAAAACTGGCTTCGTCGCCCGACGGTCTCAGTCAAGCCGAAGCGCAGAAACGGCTGACCCAATATGGCCCTAACGAGATCGAGGAAAGGAAGACCAATCCGTTTCTTAAATTCCTCTCCTATTTTTGGGGTCCCATCCCGTGGATGATCGAGGTGGCGGTGATTCTGTCGGGAGTGGTCCGACACTGGCCGGATTTTTTCATCATCCTCCTTCTGCTTTTGGCCAACGCCGTGGTCGGATTCTGGGAAGAACGCCAGGCGGGCAACGCCATCGCCGCCCTGAAGGCCAAGCTGGCAATCAAGGCCGGGGTGAAACGGGACGGGAAGTGGATCACCCCAGCGGCGCGCGAACTGGTGCCAGGCGACGTCATCCGATTGCGTTTGGGCGATATTGTACCGGCGGATGCGCGCTTGCTGGCCGGCGACCCGGTGGAGGTGGATCAGTCCGCCCTGACCGGAGAGTCGTTGCCGGCCTCGCGCAAATCCGGCGAGGCGGTGTTTTCCGGCTCGATCATTCGCCAGGGCGAAATCGACGCACTGGTATATGCCACGGGCGCCAACACTTACTTCGGCAAGACGGCGCAACTGGTGCAGGAGGCGCACACCGTCAGTCATTTCCAGCGCGCGGTGCTGAAGATTGGCAATTACCTCATCATCCTCGCGGTGGCTCTGGTGGCGGTGATTTTGACTGTCGCGATCTGCCGCGGGGACCGGATTCTTACCACGTTGCAGTTCGCCTTGGTGCTCACCGTGGCCGCGATCCCCGTGGCGATGCCTACGGTGTTGTCGGTAACGATGGCGGTCGGTGCGCGATTGCTCGCTAAGAAAGAGGCGATTGTGAGCCGGTTGGTAGCCATCGAGGAATTGGCCGGCGTGGACGTGCTATGTTCGGACAAGACCGGCACCCTGACCCAGAACAAACTGACGCTGGGCGATCCGTTCTGTGTCGACGGTGTCCCTGCCGAACGGGTGATCCTCTGTGCCGCACTGGCTTCTCGTGCCGAAGACAAGGACCCCATCGGCCTGGCCGTGATCGGCGGCGTGAAGGACGACCAAGCGCTAAAGAGTTATCGGGTGGTCCATTTTCAGCCGTTCGACCCCGTGCACAAACGCACCGAAGCCACCGTCAAGGGCACGGATGGAAAACAGTTCTACGTGACCAAGGGGGCGCCGCAGGTGATTATGCGGATGGCAACCAACGCCAATGACGTGAAGCCCGCCGTCGAGAAGGCCGTCAACGAATTTGCCGCACGCGGCTTCCGTTCATTGGGCGTCGCCCGTGCGGATCAGGAAGGCAAGTGGCAGCTTCTTGGCGTGTTGCCCCTCTTCGATCCGCCACGCGAAGATGCCAAGGCAACCATCGCGACCGCTCGACAAATGGGCGTGAACGTCAAGATGGTTACGGGCGATGCGCTGGCCATCGCCCGCGAAACCGCCAAGACCTTGGGAATGGGGACAGATATTCTGGATGCCGGCGGCTTGGGCGACGTCAAGCGACAAGAAACGGCGCAGACGGCCGAGTCCATCGAAAAGGCCGACGGTTTTGCCCAGGTGTTCCCGGAACACAAGTTCCATATTGTGGATGTTCTGCAAAAGCGCGGCCACATCGTCGGTATGACCGGCGACGGGGTGAACGACGCCCCCGCGCTGAAGAAAGCCGACTGCGGCATCGCCGTTTCCGGTGCGACCGACGCGGCACGCGCCGCGGCGGCCATCGTGCTGCTGACGCCCGGGCTATCGGTAATTATCGACGCGATCAAGGAGAGCCGTCGCATCTTTCAGCGCATGAACAGCTACGCGATCTACCGCATCGCCGAGACGCTGCGCGTGCTGTTTTTCATGACGTTGTCGATCCTGATCTTTAACTTTTATCCCTTGACGGCGGTAATGATCGTGATGCTGGCATTGCTCAACGACGGCGCCATCCTGTCCATTGCCTATGACAACGTTCATTACAAGGACAAGCCCGAGGCCTGGAACATGCGTATGGTGCTGGGTATCTCCACGGTGCTGGGCGCCATCGGGGTCGTCTCCGCGTTTGGCCTGTTTTATCTTGGCGAGCGCGTCTTTCATCTCGACCGTCCGCATATCCAGACGCTGATGTACCTGAAGCTGTCCGTCGCCGGACACCTGACGATTTTCCTGACGCGTACGCGCGGCCCGTTCTGGTCCATACGCCCCGCGCGGGTTTTATGGAGTGCCGTGCTGGGCACGCAAATCTTGGCGACTCTGATAGCGGTCTATGGGCTATTTATGACGCCCCTCGGCTGGGGCTGGGCGCTGTTCGTCTGGGGATACGCCCTGGCTTGGTTCCTCCTGAACGACCGCGTGAAACTCCTTGCCTATAAGTTTCTGGACCCCGCTAATGCCTCGTCCGTAATCAAAAAACCGACCGTTCCGATACCGGCGATCGCCGCACCACCCGTATGAACTTGCGGTTCATAACACCGGAGAGATCAAGATGGAAACCAATTCAGTGGCCGAGAACGCCCCGTTGACCCTTACGGTCAACGGTGGTTCGTCGAGCATCAAGTTCGCCGTGTTTTCCGCCACCTCACCACTGAAGCGATTGTTCAGCGGGCAGGTGGAGCGCATCGGAACGCCGGGCGCGCGCCTGACGGCCACACGAGACAATTCCTCCGACCTCGAAACAATCCCCGTCGTCGCCGCCACGTTCCATGCCGGCGTTCAAAGCATTGTGAATTACCTGAGCCGTCGGCTCGGCGACTCGGCCATCGGCGCCATCGGACATCGCATCGTCCATGGCGGCATGCATCTGCTCGACAATCAACTCATTACCGAGGAGTCAATCGCCGAGCTTCGCCGCACGCAGCCGCTCGATCTGGCTCACCTGCCGCGCGAAATCGCCCTCATCGAGGGTTTTCGCCACGCATTTCCCGCGATTCCCCAGATCGCCTGCTTCGACACCGCCTTCCACCGAAACCTCCCGCTCGTCGCCCAAATGCTTCCGATCCCGCGCCGATATCACAACGCCGGCGTGCGACGCTTCGGATTCCACGGCCTGTCTTACACCTACCTGATGAGCCAACTCGCCACCCTGGCCGGCCCGGAGATTGCCAACGGCCGGGTCATTCTTGCCCATCTCGGCTCGGGCGCCAGCATGGCCGCGGTGCGCGCCGGCAAGCCGATCGATACCACCATGGCTTTCACGCCAACCTCCGGATTGGTCATGGCCACCCGCCCCGGCGATCTGGACCCGGGGCTTTTGGTCTACCTGGCGAAAGACCAAAACCTTTCCAACTTGGAAATGGACAAGTTCATCTCCCAACAGTGCGGATTGCTGGGCGTTTCGGAAACCAGTTCCGACATGCGTGATCTTCTCGCCGCCCGCCCCACCGATCCCCGCGCCGCCGAGGCCGTCGACTTATTCTGCTACCAAGCCAAAAAACATCTTTGCGCTTTAACAGCCACTCTCGGCGGCCTAGACACCCTGGTCTTCTCCGGCGGAATCGGCGAACACGCCCCCGAAGTCCGCGCCGGAATCTGCCAAGGCCTGGATTTCCTCGGCCTACACCTCGACCCCTCCCGCAACGCCCGCGGCGAACCCATCATCTCCTCCCCCCAAAGCCGCATCGCCATTCGAATCATCCCCACCGACGAAGAGATCGTAATCGCTAGAATAGTCCGGTCGATCCTGCAAGATTCTGGATCGACTGTGTGACATGATCCGAGCACCTAACGCCCACGATATCGATCAGGTCTACTGACCCACCGCTCCATTGCCGCCAGCACCATGCTGATGCAGGAATAACCCGCCGGTGCCCTGCCGCGAGTAGGTTTGCTCTTTCACAAGTGAATAGGCGGCCAGGGCACTGGGCTGGAACCAACAAGGTTGTCTCCCGGGGTCAGCCGGGTCTTACCTCGCCTTGTTGGCTGCGTCGGCCAACCATTCCCCGTTGTTTGTGTGCTCTTCGGGGCGTAGAGGGCGCAGTTTTTCCAATCAGCTAATTGGTGGCATTGTGAATATAGACAGCATTGTCATTGAAAAGATCAAGAGACTTTGCTGATTCACTATCGATATGGATAGGCTCGATCCAATCCATTACAAGCGTCTCACTGCCAAAGAAGGATACGAGGTAATAGTCCCCCGCCGGAATGTTATCAATTTCAAACTTCCCATCGACATTCGTTCTACCCTCGCCTACTGGCGTTCCACTCATATCCAGATGCGGGCCGCCATATTGTTTAGACAGTCTAAATGCTTCAAGTCGGTCAATTGTCGCCTTTGTCTGCACATCAGCGATCATAGCCTTTATATCAGCCACATTGGCCTTAAGGTCGTTGATCTCCTTCGTATAAAGGTTCGGTTCGGCCATGCCATGAAGTTCACCTCCAGGCCCATATAATTTAATCTGATCTGCTGCCATGCCTTGATAGTTGGTAATTAAACTTTCATAGTCAGACTGTTGCTTTTTTAGACACTCAACCAAAGAAGGAATGTCGGATGTCTCTCGGCTGAGAACCACAAGCGGCAGCCCTCGGAAAAGGCTGGATGTGCCATCATTTTTTACGCTCCATGCCGACCCGACGATCTTGCCAAGAACAGGGGGCCTTTGAGCGACCACTGGCTGTACGATCGGAACGGGAATTGTTGCAATAGGTGCGGTGGGTGCGACCGCAACGAATACGGGTTTTGGCGCGGCTGGCGATAGCGCCGGCTTCGGTACGGGAACAACCTCCGCCGCATTTTCTGACGCAAGGGGTGCGGGGGCCTCCGATTTCATAATTATCATCGTGGCCACGCCGATTACGGCCAGTGGGCCGACGATCAAAATCACAATCAACCATCTTGGCATGTCCAACCTCCCGCGATGGGGCTGTAAAGGCTACTGCGCGCTACGGCCACGGACAAGAGGCCGCCGACGCACGGCAGTTGGAAGCTACCCGCCTGGCGGTCATGCGGGCGTTGCAGGGAGTCTTGGCCGCGAATGGGGTTTGCTCTTCGAAAAGCGAATAAGTTGGCTTGGGGCAGGCGGCGCGAAGGGGTAAAATACCCCCATGCCTGACATGATATCCAATCTTCTCAGCGGTTTAGTTGGTGCATTGATCGGGGCATGCATGAGCTTTTCCGTCGCAAGATACGCTCATGGCTTGGACGTTAAACGGGAACGAAAGAAGGAGGCGGTCAAACTTCGATCTTGGCTCAAGGGGTTGCAAGCTGACATACCCAATATTACGAGCGACATTGGCATCGCGGACAACGACACAAAAAATGCGAAGTATAACCAGCCATGTATGAAGCGCATGACCCTAAGTTTTCTGGAGGCTGCTACGCTAAGCTGGTGCGAATTCGATCAAGACGGCGAATTTTTTCAATGTTTGAGCAAGGCGTATGCAGACGCCACCCACACGAATAAGATGTTGGATCACTTTGCCTCGTGGGCAAGCAATGCCGAACTTCTCGAATCAAACAAACCCGTGATC
>JBEKKC010000152.1:0-17280 GCA_050010915.1 Tepidisphaeraceae bacterium
TCGACACGCGAGCCGCCAGCGATCCTTCCGAAGTCCGCGCCGCCCGCGATGCCAATATCGAATTGGCCAAAACCGGCGGCTCGGCCGCGATCGCCGCACAAATGCTGCCCAAATTACTCGCCCCCGGCGCCCTCGACAGCCGCCCGGACCTCGTCGCCGAGTTGAAGTCCATCATGGAGGCCTGCCCGCCCCTGACGATCGAACACGCTCTGGCCGCAATGCGCGACCGCCCCGACTATCGCCCAACCCTTGACCGCATCGCCGCGCCCACCTTGATTATCGTCGGTGAATTCGATGCCATGACCCCGCCATCGGTCGCCGAGGAGATGCACCAGTGCAT
Source organism: Tepidisphaeraceae bacterium (assembly GCA_050010915.1). GTDB lineage: Bacteria > Planctomycetota > Phycisphaerae > Tepidisphaerales > Tepidisphaeraceae > PALSA-1353. Next base: position 341 of record JBEKKC010000152.1, read on the forward strand.
CCGTGGCTCGACGATTTCAGTCATCAAGGATGCCGGCCACCTATCGCCGCTCGAGCAGCCTCAGCAGGTCAGCCGCGCCATCCGGCATTTCCTGGTCTCCTCCATCGGCTCGTAAAAGAGCCGGGGGATGGCCATCCGCTGCTTCTCGCCGGTTTTTACCTTGTCAAAACCCTCTGCCGATTCTAAACTTCCCCTAGATTCGCTAGGGGTGATCGCCGATCGCGATCTGAGAGCACACCCTTGGTACCTGATCCGGATGATGCCGGCGTAGGGAAGCGAATGGACTGCTTCACGTCCAGCCTTCCCCCCCTTTAAGGAGACTGCAATGCCCCAAACCGAGCAAACGATGGATCGTTCCTACAGCTTGCCGCCCCTCGGAGACAATCCCTCCACCAACCGCCAGGGAACGACTCCCGGCTCATTCGCCCAAAAAGGACGCGTCGGCACCGCGTACACCTTCAGTTCCCCCGACACCCCCGGCATGCCCGGCGTCTCCGCGGTCACCGCCATGGATTTCGCCCGCCCGCAAGATCGCGATGGCCGCACCCAACTCGAGCAGGCGCGCACCGGCATCGTCTCGGCCGAAATGAAACGCGTCGCGCTCCGCGAGCCGCATCTCTCCCCGGAACAAATTCGCGCGGAAATCACCGCCGGCAGGATGATCCTCCCCGCCAACAGAGTCCATCTCCAATACAAACTTGAGCCGATGTGCATCGGCCGCGCTTCGGTCACCAAGATCAACGCCAACATGGGCGCATCCCCGGTTTCGAGCGGCACCGATGAGGAAGTCGAAAAACTCAAATGGGCCGAACGCTGGGGGGCCGATACCGTTATGGACCTTTCCACGGGCGGCGATCTCAATGCCTGCCGGCAGGCCATCATCCAAAACAGCACCGTTCCCATCGGCACCGTTCCCATCTATTCCATGATCATCGGACGCAAAATCGAGGATTTGACCTACGACGTCATCCTGAAGGAACTGGAAAACCAGGCCAGGCAGGGCGTCGATTATTTCACGATCCACGCCGGCGTTCTGCGCGAGCATCTCCCCTATGTCAAAAAGCGGCTCATCGGCATCGTCAGCCGGGGCGGAAGTTTGCTGGCCAAATGGATGCTCATGCACAACAAGCAGAATCCCATGTACGAAATCTTCGACGACATCTGCGACGTCATGCGCGAGTATGACGTCAGCTTCAGCCTCGGGGACGGCCTGCGTCCCGGCGGACTGGCCGATGCCTCCGACGAAGCACAACTTCGCGAACTGGCCACGCTGGGCGAACTTACCGAACGCGCCTGGGCCAGGGGCGTGCAGGTCATGGTCGAAGGACCCGGACACATTCCCTTCGATCAGATCGAATACAACATGAAGCTGCAACGCAAGCTCTGCCATGGAGCGCCTTTCTACGTCCTGGGACCCCTCGTCACCGACATATTCCCCGGCTACGACCACATCACCAGTTGCATCGGCGCCACCGCCGCGGGATATCACGGAGCCGCCATGCTCTGCTACGTCACTCCCAAGGAACATCTCGGCCTGCCGAAGATGGACGACGTCAAGCAAGGCTGCGTGGCCTACAAGATCGCCGCCCACGCCGCCGACGTGGCCCTGGGCATCCCCGGCTCCCGCGACCGCGACGACGAACTGACCAAGGCCCGAGCCGCGTTGAACTGGCAACGCCATTTCGATCTCAGTTTCGATCCCGAACTGGCCCGCGCCTATCACGATGAGGATTTGGAAGTGGACACCGATTTCTGCGCCATGTGCGGGCACGACTGGTGCTCCGTCCGAATCAGCAAGGAAATCACGGATTTCTATTCCGGCAAGGACGAATCCTCGCAACCCCAAAAAACCGCCGCCCCATCCCCCGGCCTAAGCGATGGCGGGATCGAAGTTCTCAAGAATCGCGGCAATCTCACGCCCGAGCAGATCATGGCTCTTGCCCACAAAGGCAAAAAGGCGGCGTGTCACAGCGATAACGTGGAGGACGCGGAACAGGCGAAGCGGGTGCAGTTGACGATTCTTCGGGGCGAGGACGCCCCGGCTCGCGCATGAAAGTTATTGCGTATCACATTACCTGGGGCACCTATGGAACGCGCTTGCACGGAGATCCTCGCGGGACCGTCGATCGAGAACATAATCAACGTGGCAGCCCCATTCTTGGATTCGACGAGCACCGCTGGGAACAAGAAAAACAGCGTTTGAAGTTCCCGCCCGTGCGCCTGATGGACGAGCAAAGAATCTTCGCCGAATCTTTGATTCCAAACGTGTGCCAGCGAGGACATTGGACGCATCGCAGCTGCGCCGTGGGTTCGGATCACGTGCACGTGATACTCACGTCCGAGCACGATCCGGAAACGATTCGTCGTCTGCTGAAGCGATGGCTTGGGCAGGAGTTATCCCGTCACTATCCGCTGCCGCCCGGCGCGACATGGTGGGCCGAATGCGGGAGCATTCGTTGGATCACGGAGGAAGAATACTATTCGAACGCATTGCAATACGTAACGCGTCAGCGTGCCACAAAAGAGCCGGGGCGTCCCCGCCCCGAAATCCTCGACCCGAACCTCGACTTGAATTGCTAATGCGGGAGTTTCTGTCAGTAACGGGAGTTTCCGCAAATGGCTAGCGGAGTCTCTCATGCGTACCCGTGACAATGAGCGACGGATCGCCGCAAAACTCCTCGAATTTCTCGTCGGTCCAGAATACTCTTGATTTCAAGAATCTTCCGTATCGCACCTTCTCTGCTTTTTTCAACTCGCTTTGACCTAATCCTCCGTCCGATGCAGGGCCGTTTACGATGAAGACATCTGGAGGGCGTTGCTGCCGATTGACTTCCACCCGTTTTAGCAAGTAGCGGATATGGACATCCGCCTCCGGAAACGAGTACCCGCAAAACACAATCCGGTCGCATTGCATTAGTTCCTGCTCCGCTAAATACCAAATCTGCCGAATGAAATAATTGGACAAGGTTTTGAAGAAGGTCGGCGGAATGATGATAGGCACCGTAACACTTTGGCAAACTTCGCACAAACATTCGTTTGGCTGCCACTTAAGGCGGCAAACTCCTTTTTCCTTGGGCGTAATTGCGATTCCTCGACAAGTCGGGCAATACAGCCAGTTAAGGCTTCCGTGCAGCTTCAATAGTCGCACAGAATGAGCGGGCCGCGGTTTTTGCCAATTGAGCCCAAAATTCAAAAACTCGATGCCGTTATCTAAATCCAAGCCCATTGACTTCTGACTTCCGAGGAGTGCGTTATCGATCAAGATGTCGTAATTGAGGCTGATAAAGCAATAGTCCTGAAGGGTTTTTGCGTCTTCAAGGTTTTTAATCAATTTTGGATGATTAATTGCAGGCTTCTGCAATGTGACATCCAGGGTTTCAGCAATTAGAAAAACGAGCACGTCATGAAGGTGTTGAATTCGAGGTTTCCGCTGTGCGTCAAGAATACCGGCGGCTCCCCATTCGCGAAACCCTTCTCCTTGCGAATTAGCAATTTCAATGACTCCCAGTACCTCTTCGAAGGTCGGAAAGGGTTTAATTCTGACCTCGTTCAGATCGTCCGTGTTGATGCCAAAGAAGTCAGGAAAGAACGTCGCCAACTCCCGATCCCATTCGTGATATAGGCGGCCCGAAGGCAGTTGGTTGTAATGCTCGAAATAGCGTCGAAAGAGGTCACCTTGAAGAGGTGCGCCGTCCGAACAAGACGCACCTGCGCCGAGGAATATTACTGTCCTACTTCCGCTAAGATTATTTCTGCCCATTTGCCGCTCCGTCAAGTCAGCTTGAATATCTGAAGAAACGCATCATACTTGCGTTGACGAGTCGATCAAAGGTGGGTTCGGATATCGCTGCTGCGCCGTGGGCTCGGATTAATTACAATGCCCGGTCGCATGACGCTTCAACAGCAATTCGAGTACGGCAGGGCGCATCACCAGGCGGGCCGACTGGCGGAGGCGGAGAAGATTTACCGCCAAGTTCTGGCGCGGCAGCCGGATCATGCGGAGGCGTTGCATCTGCTGGGCGTGCTGGCGATGCAGGCAGGCGAATCGCAAATGGCGGTGGAATTGATCCGCCGGGCAACGGCGATCTGTTCGACCAATGCGTTTTATCACAGCAATCTCGGCAATGCACTGACGGACCTGGGGCAACTTGAGCAGGCGATCGCGTCCTGTCGGCATGCGGTTTCGCTTCAGCCCGAGTCTGCCGAAGTCCACTACAACCTGGGCGTGGCCTTGCAACGCAAGGGGCAACTTGACGAGGCGATCGGCGTCTATCAGCAGGCCGTTCGGCTGAAGCCTGATCTTGCCGCGGCACACCGCAATCTTGCCGTCGCATTGAAAAGCAATGGGCAACTGGACGAGGCCATCGCCTCCTATCGGCAAGCCCTTTGGCTCAAGCCCGATGACGCCAGAACGCACAACAATCTAGCTTTAGCACTGTTGACGCGGGGGGATTTTCAACAAGGTTGGGAAGAGCACGAATGGCGATGGAAATGCAAGGATTTTCCGTCCCCCGCGCGAAATTTCGCTCAACCGCAATGGGACGGCTGCCCGTTGGAAGGCCGCACTCTTCTGCTCCACACCGAGCAGGGCTTGGGGGATAGCGTTCAATTCATCCGCTATTTGCCGCTGGTGGAACAGCGGGGCGGGAGAATCATCATTGAATGTCAGGCGGAACTACAACGGCTCATCCGGCCTATCGCCGGGAGATGCCAAATCGTGGTCTCAGGCCAGCCGCTGCCGATTTTTGATCTTCACTGTCCTCTGCTAAGCCTGCCGCGGGTTTTCGGGACGAATTTGGACAATATTCCCAATAACGTGCCCTATCTGCGCGCCGATGCCGAGGACGCCGGAAGGTGGCAACGGCGGCTGGCCGACCATTCTCCGCTCGTGAAGGTGGGCTTGGGGTGGGCGGGAAGTCCAGCCCATAGGAATGATTGTAACCGTTCGATGAAGCTGGCAACGTTGGCCCCGCTGGGACAGGTGCCCGGCGCGAGGTTCTTCAGCCTACAGAAAGGCGAGGCGGCCGCCGAAACCAAGACTCCGCCGGCTGGCATGGAGTTGGTCGATTGGACGCAGGAGCTCAAGGATTTTGCCGACACCGCCGCGTTGATCGCCAACCTGGACCTGGTCATCGCGGTGGACACCGCGGTCGTGCACTTGGCCGGCGCCATGGGCAAGCCGGTCTGGACACTGTTGCCTTTTGTTTCAGACTGGCGTTGGCTGCTGGAGCGCCAGGACAGCCCCTGGTATCCCTCGATGCGATTATTCCGCCAGCCGCGCATCGGGGATTGGGACGGCGTCATCACACGAGTGGTCGAGGCGTTATCCGATTGGATCGAGACAGACCAGTCGGAACTTAACACACATTCACCGCCAGGCCGGTGTGGTTGAGGCTGAAATCGAAAAACCGGGCTCGGGCGTTGGGGGAGGCATCCCGTAGCATCTGCCGGATGGCGTCGGCGTCGGTGGGGGACTTGCAGACCATCAGCAGAAACCCGCCGCCGCCGGCGCCAAGCAGCTTGGCTCCTTGCAGATGCGGGCGAACGAGATCGAGCATGGCATCGATCTGGGGCGTGGTGCTGTTGGGATCGAGTTGCTTGTTCAGTCGCCATGCGACGTCGATCAATCGGCCGAAGGCCGCCAGGTCCTTGCGGGACATCGCGTCGGCAACCAGCGGGGGCAGGGAGTGGATCTGTTTCAGCGTGGACATTGCCTGACGATCGCGGTCCAGATATCGACCCACCACCTGCTGGAGGATGTTCTTCGCCAGCCGGGTGATGCCGGTGTAGTAGAGCAACGTGGATCCGCCATTGGTGTGCGGATCGAGCACATCCGAGGGGACATAATGCACGCGGGCATCGGGCACCAGGCCCGGATCGGTGGTGACGACTTTTGCTCCATCGACGACACCCCCGATCTGGTCCTGCCAACCCCCGCCGGTGGTGAGGGCCTGTTCCAATCTGAGAACGGCATAGAAGAGTTCGCGCTGGGTGAGTTGCCGGCCCATCATTCGGGCGATCACCGAGCAGATGACCGCACCCATGATGCTGCTGGTGCCCAGCCCGCTGCCTTTGGGCACAGCGGCCAGCGTGGTCAGCTCGATCCCGCCGCCGAATAGCTCAAGCATCTTTGTCAGCGAGGCGCCGGCCGGCCAATGGCCGACCTCGGGCGAAAATCCGCTGAGGGCGAGCGCGGCTTTCACCAGGCCGTATTCGCTGCCGGCCTTTCGGAAATCCAACAGGGCGTCGAGCTGGGTGATTTCGATCCGCGTACCGAGGTCGATCGAACCGATGCGGATCACCAGTTCGGGAATCACCCGACCATAGCAATGGATGGGCGGCTGGCCGTTCAGATCGATGGCGGCGTTCACGACGCATCCGCCGTGTTCGAGAGAGTAAGGGGGCGTATCCGACCAGCCGCCTCCCAGGTCCAATCGGGCCGGAGCGCGACCCCAGACGATCTCGTCAGTGCGAAGGTGGCGCGCCGGCCGTTGCGACGGCGAATCGCCGGAGATGATGGTTCGTCCCAGGTCGTCGAATGCCGATGACTGTGCCCGCTGTGCCCAGGAGAGCGGTGATGCGTGTTCGCCGGGCAATAGGCGAAGTTCGCCAAGCCACGTGCGCTCCTGCGCACTAAGCAGTTCATCAAGCCGGCCGAGAATCCGCCCCGCGCTGTCTGCCGGGACCATCGATTCCACCGCATGGCCAACCGAATGAATGATCCGAGCGAATACAAACGCCTGCATTCCCGCATCGCTGTTTTCACGGTGGTACCACATCGCTTCCGCCAGCACCTGGCGAAGCGTGGCGGCGGAATCCGGTGACTTCTCCAGCACGTTTGCCAGATCGGCGGCGCTGAACCCGCTGTCGTGGCGGAACAACCGGCGAAGCGAGCGGGACACCTCGCCGGCGCGGATTGTGCTCCGCCGCTGGTGGAACTCATCGGGGTCGGCCAATTCGAGGATCTCCGCCGAACTGTACCGGTCGGCCTCCAACCAGGCCCGAGCGTCGGCGGCGGGGCCGACGGGATCGAACATCCACATCCATTGCGAGAATTCAGCGGCCGACCGGACGGCTGGAAATACGCGGGCGTTCCACAGGCTGCGCTGCTCGACGGGGATATTTGCGGGCCAGGCATCGTCGGGTTTGGCGCCGATCAGCTCGAGCCATTGCGACATCGGCCGGTTGCAGAACGTGGCGCCGGCGGCGAGCGACTCCTTGAACCCGTCTCGCGTCCCGTAGTATCTCACGAACCAAACGTTTTTGCCGGTTCGGTCGCGGCCAGCCAGGACGTCCAGCGTGGCGCCGGCGGGCAGCGTTAGCGGCTGGCGAACATCGACCCCGACCACGACGTTCTCGCCGGCAAGGGTCAGCGGAGCAGTCAGCGTGCATCCTTCCACCCACGCGTCGCGACCCACGACTCCACCGCCTTCGCGGATGTCGTTGTTGACGCTCAGCACCAATCCGGATTGCACCACACCGCGATCTTCGCGAAGCAGTTCCACCCCGCTGTCGATGATTTGCCGGGTAGCGCCGAAGTGCAGGAACGAGCAATGCGGCAATACCTGCGCCGTGAAGGGAATCTTGCTGAATTGCTTGAACAACCGATCGAGCAGTTGATCGCTCCACTTCGATCCGCTGCCGCGCGCACTGTTGCGGTGATGCTCGGGTGTGACATCACGGCCGAGCGCGCAGCAGATTTCCCGGTAAAAATCCAGGCCCAGCGTTTCGATTGCCCGGCCGACCTCGCCAGACCAGCGCAGATCGTCAGCCACCTCGCCCACGCCGCAGGACTTTAGCAAGGCGACCGCGGTGGCGGCGTCGAAGGCAATGACACCGATATCCAGCACTGATTGCCCGTAGTGGTCGATCGCCTGCTGCCGCTCTTGCTCTGCAACGGTTGGTTTTTGCAGATACAGCCGAACCGGCCCACCGGTCGCCTGGCCATTCGGCACGGTGCAATAGACGCCGTGCTTGGCCGCCTGCTGCGGCGTGGCGTGCGAGCCAAGCCCGGTGATGCCTGCGTCGGCAAAGCGCACCGCGGCGGGGTCAAAGCTGAGCAGCACGTCGCCGGCGGTGATTACGATCTGGCCGTTGCCGGCCGGGGTGGGCGGCAACGCGAGATATGTCTCGATCTGCCGGTCAAACAAGGTATGAGCGATCGCGCTGTCGCTCTCGCCGGGCACAGGAATGAAGATCTTGCCGCACGGCCCATAAGCGGGCAGACGACGGGAATCACCACCGGCATGGACAACCAGAATCCGCAACCGCCGCAAGGCGACAAGCCAGTCGCTGGGACCGGCTCCAGAGGCGCACGTTCGCCGCAGCACCTCGCACAAGCACAGCACGGTGCTACCCCCGCTGCCGATGCGCTGCTGAGGGGGGTCGGCAACGACAAGCACCTCATTGACCCCGGCCAACAGGCCCAACTCCCGGCGAAGCTTCAACTGAGATTCGTAGGCCGCCGCCTGCGCGGCATTCGGCGCGGTCACAATCAGAAAATCCCAAGGGCAGGCGCTTGGATGCATAAGTAATGGAAGATGGCTAAACGGTCACGTATGCAATGATCATTGCGTACTCGCCGACAAAATTGCCCCGGTCGAATGCGACGGGACGGCGTATATCGGTAAACTCGACCAAAATCGCAACAAGCTGGGGAACTAGGATTCGAACCTGAGTTTTCCGCGTTGGTTTCGCATTGCAGCGGCGTTGGAAACCATTGTTTTTCCGGGCGATTCGTAACAAATCGCACTGAACGGCATTGTACCGGCGTTGGGCCGACATTGCCAATATTGTTGCCAAATTGTTACCAAAACTTCTGGTTCCGATGTTCGTGACCGTTAAACCAACCGCGTCTTTTTCTTTGGCAGACCATTGGCTCACTGACGCGGCATGAGCAAATTATAGCGCCCGGGTGAACACAACGACGGTCATGCACCCTGCGACCTCTTGCGTATTGAATCGCACTGGCCGACCCGGCATAATTTTGCGATGGGTGAGGAATTGCAGCAACCTGAGAAAGATCCCGAGATTCAGGACGACACTGCTGCCCGTTTGTCAGAGACGCCCGACCAGCGCGATCGCTTCAGCTTCGTCTGGTGGCTGCAAATCGTTCTGATGCTCGTCGTGTCGTATGCCCTTGCGCAATCGCCGGTCGGGCAGTACGCGCAGCGATATCTGGCCGCACATCACGCCTTGTTCCTAGCGATTACGATCACCCTGCTTGTGTGCGGCGTAGTCTTGTTGGCGGTGACGCTGGTTTGGACAGGCTTGCAGCAGACATCCCGGGAACCACTCCCGCCGAATAGCCCGGTGGACCGCGCATGGCGTGATAGACCTGTCATTGCTTCCGCGTCCGTCTATCGTTTCAAGGGCAAATCCTTTTCCGCCAGCGTTGAAGACTCCTGGAAGTTTGCAGAAATGAAAGCAGCCTGGCGCAGCGGCGCCTGGCGCAGCGATCCGGTCTGGCGACGGCGCTATCTTGCCTGTGTCTCATTTCTAATCATTGCCGTGGGGATTCCGGGGGTTGTTATCGCTGGCAGCGGCAGCGCGTGGGGATTGATGTTGTTCGCGATCGTGGCCCTGTACGTTCTAGTCCGCTTGGCGTGGGCATTTGTGAAAGTGAAGAATGAAGAGTAGAGGGATGAAGTCGCCCTCAACAGCGGCTGGTATAATTGCCGCAAAAATTGACAATTTATCATGGCTGATGTTAAATCCCGCCAATGTGCGGTGATCGAGCGTGGATTCGTCGGACGTTGGGGGCTGGCCGGTGGACGCTGATAGTCATACTGTCGATCACTCTGACATTCGGGTGTAAAAAACAGCAGTCGCAAGCGACTGTACCCCAGGCTTCCACGACAGAGGCGACGCCTGTAACTTCAACGGTCGAGCTTCAAGCGCCGGCTTGGGTCCCAATCCCGTGGCAATGGCGCGCCGTTCATGCGGACCATCAGGATCAAACCGTGCAATCCATGTCATCGGCGCATCCGGTGATGCTCCTGCCGCCGGGGGACTATTTTGTCGAGACAAAGCCGAATGAGTGGGAAAGTGAATGGGTGCGCTGGCCGCAGCGCTTGCACCTGGAAGATGGCCAGCACTTGGTAGTGAGAATCGACAGCGGCGTAACAATTCCGGATACGCTGGCCGCGCAGCCGCCGCCGTCATCCTGGTCACTGACAACAACGGACCATAAAACAGTGCAATATGCTTCCAACGCATGGGGAACGCTGTGCGTTCCGCCGGGGAAATATTTGTGGACCATTCGACGGTCGCAATACAACTCGATGAACGTGATTTGCCCGGAGCCGCTGACCGTGGAGGCGGGCCGTCCGACGTTCATGCCGCTACCGGCGCAGGTTGAGTTGATCCCCAATGCCCTAGCGGGGGCTCCCTATAGATTTAGCCTCTACGACGTGAAATCAAACCAAAAGATCGCCTCGGAGTGGGCCGGCAATGCTACGAGTTGCCGAGTGCCGGCGGGTGACTATCGACTCTCTATTACGCCGACGCAGTACGATAGCAAGGAGATAACGTGGGTGGACAATCTGCACCTGGAGAGCAACGCAAGCGTCAAGATCCAGCTCAATAGCGGCGTGACCACTCCCGATGCTTTAGCCGCGCAGTCGCGACCCGCATCATGGTCGTTATTGTCGCCATCGGATCAAAGCACGGTGCAGTATGCCGTCAATTCCTGGGGCAGCTTCAACGTTCCTCCTGGTCAGTATTTATGGGCCGTTCAAAGAACGGAGTACAACTCGCTGCAAGTAGTATTTCCGGAACCGCTGACCGTAAAGGCGGGCGAGATGACAACCGGGCCGATTCCGGCAAAGGTGGACCTGGTTGCCAGCGCATGGACGACGATGCCGTATTCGTTCAACGTCTATGACGCGAAAACAAATCGCAAAGTCGCCGCGGAGTGGGCGGGCCAAGCGACGAGCTGCTGGCTGCCGCCGGGAGACTACCGACTGGCCATCACGCCGACGCAGTACGATACCAAGGAAATAACGTGGGTAGACAACATGCATCTGGACTACAACTCAAAACTAAAAGTTTCGCTGAACAGCGGGATCGATGTGGAGCCATTCGAATGGAGCGGCGTGCTACTGCACCCGGGTCGCTATCATGTGGTGGTTCAGCAATATCAATATGAATGGCAAGGCGTCACTTGGCCAGGGCTCGTTGAGGTGAAGCCAGGCGAATTGGCGACACTAAAACTCGATAGCGGCTTGTGCATCACGGGTTTGACGGCGGATCAGGCAGCGGGTCAAACCTTCCAAGTCATCTCCACACCCCCGGCCACCACCCAGCCGACAAACCAACCCGCCCTCGGAACTGTCATTCAAAGCGGCGCGGCGCCCAGGGCGCTTACAACAGTCTGGATTCCACCCGGCTCCTACTCTTTGATGTTGCGCCAGGGCTATGGACCATGGCGCACCGTCGCGGAAAACGTGATGATCGTCGCGGGCAGCATTGCCGACGTTAAAGTAACTATGCCCGGTCCAACAACGCAGGCATTGCCCAGCGGCGCTGGCGTCGCCCGATGAAGGGATGTTAATTGGTAATTGAGGCTCTCCGTGTGAGCCGTTGCGGCGGCCATCAATTCGATGGCGCCCATGCACTTCTCTGGAGCACATCTATGCGAACGATCATCTTCGCATTTCTCGCCGGACTATGCGTCCAGCTCAATTCTTTCGCCGCGCCGCCGGGAGGGGCGGGGGGGAATCTCATTCAGGATAAGGCGGTGTGGAATCCCCAGTTATTCCAATTTTATTGCAAGGAATCCGAAATCGATGTCAAGGACACGGTGGCACCATACCCCGGTCAGGAACTGATCACAGCCGACTTTAATCCGGAATTCGTCAAGCGGCTCAATGCCCTGATTTCCTATTACCAGGCGACGGGAAACAATGACATCGGGATCGTCCCGGGCGAGGGAGCCTTTCGCAGTCCTGAGGATCAACACCAGCTCTACAAAATCGGGCGCGTGCTCACACCGGGTACTTCCGAAGACGACCCGGACAACTGGACCCCAGACGGCATCAATCCCATAAGCACGGGAACCTGGATCGGTTGGCACAATTTCGGTTTGGCGACCGACTTTTGCCAGTACGATGGAGCGGCTCCCAAGCAAGTCCCGGTCCCCGGTGATCCGAAAAAAAAGCAAATCACGCTGCCTTTCTTCTCCAAGCAGTGGCAGGAGACGTTTCAAGACGTGGCTCCTGATTTGGGTTTTATCTGGGGCGGCCGTTGGCATGTTCCCAATGACCCCGCCCATATCGAATGGCACCCCGGCCGGCACAACCCCGCGGTCCTGCAAGCCACCGGCCTTCCGGACCCTGAATTCAGCGACCAGTACACGTCCAAGATTCCGCAGAATATCTACGCTTGGAGCACAGGAAAAACCGCCGGCAAAGATGCGCAGCTTCTGTGGGTCTTTACGCTCGTCTACGACACGCACTGGGTAGCATTGTCCAAACTACGCCGGATTTCGTTATACGTCGACGGGAGTGGCTATTCGGGACAGTGGAATACGTTTGCGCCCCCCCTGCGAGTTTTTCCGGGATACGTACCGATCCGTTTCCTGAATGTCAGCGGACGCAAGCCGGCCGAGGTCGACGCGTTCGCATATAACACGAAGGTGTCGACGAGCACCATGATCCAATATGCCAAGAAAGGGCCCGACAGAGCTGTCAAAACGCAATACAGTTCGATAGTGGTCACCGCCAGGTTCTGCCCCACTTTTGATATTTACAATTGGCAATATCAGGCGATCAAGGAAATTAACGAAGCCAGCGCGCCACCCAAGCCTGCCGCCCAGCTGAAGACAACCAATCTCAAAAGCTACAATCAACAAGCCGCACTTCATGCGACCGGGCTGGCCAATCAGAAAAAACTTGAGAACGAGTACGCGCTGTGCGAGGACCATTCGGCATATGACGTCGACGCTGGCGCTATTACCGTTCGACCACCGTCAACTCAGCCCTACATCGGCGAATGGCACGGCATCGAAGTCTGCTACGACGGCTATACCGACGGCGATCCCTACAAGGCGGACCAGGAGCAGTACACTCCCGGCGATGTCCATCTGCATTTCTTCTGGATGCGCTCCGATGGCCGCCTCGGCGTTCAGGGGCTTCGCCGCGATCAGAAAAAGCAATACGATCCTCTGGTCATCACCACCAAGCGGGTGCATACGGATGGGACGTTTGAGATCATAAGCCCGACACTGCCTGACGGCGCGTTTGACATGGAAGATCCGCTCCCTTGGCCCAGGTCCAATCCAAGGCCTCAACTCAAGTAGGTATTGATCGGTTTAATAGAAGGGACTATCCAATGCGTCACATCTCTTTGGTGATTGTCACGGCGTTTTTGCTGGGAATGAGCCCGATATTGCTGCGCGCCGATTCCCCGACTGATTCACCCTCGGTTCTAAAATTCTCCGATCTGGCGGATCATCCGGAAAGGTGGCCGGATCAGGTTAAGATGACAAATGAACTGGAATTCGCCGACAACACCACTCTGGCCGTCGATCAAGCGATGAGATTGATCTCCGTTGACGCAAATGGCGCGCTGGTCAGCGCCAGCACCACTGGAGTGAACTACAACATCGGCCCGGATGATTCCGATGTAGTTGCCGCCGCCAATGCGATGTGGAGTAAATTAGGCACAGAACAGAGGCATCTGACGCTCGCGGTCATCCAGGCCGATGCCAGCTTGTGGCCGCTGAAGCTGAAAACCAAAGCCCCCATTTCGTTTTCAAACGGGCGTTCATTGCCGGTCGGAAGCGAAGTGAATTTTCTCCATTTCCATGAAGATGCACCCAGCAGCGTGGAATTCTCTTTCGGTGAAGTCATCTTAAACTGGGCGCCGTATGATCTGACCGATCTATTCCCGCGCGCTCGTGAACTGGCCGCTCTCCCGAGAGATTCACGCCGCAGCCGAGTTCTAACCCAGCTCAAGGGAAACACCGTTGATTCCGATGGCAAGCTTCTGGATTGTCCGGATAAAGGCGTGAAATATGTCGTTTTATATTTCAGTGCAAGCTGGTGGGAGCCTTGCCGAAACTTCGCCCCGCAGGTGGTCGCTTTCCAGAGCGAAGTTGGCTCCAAGCACCCCGAATTGGCGATCGTCATGGTGAGTGAAGAAGATCGGCAAGAAACCACCGGCGGCAAAAGCCCCGACTACGATGCGGACATGCTCAATTTCATGAAAGATTACAAGATGAACTGGATCGCGCTGCCGCCATCCGCGAAGGAAAAATGCCCGAATATCAGAGGCTACGGCAACTTATGCGCGGTTGATTACAACGCCACTTCGCTGGTTCTCCTGGATCGTTTCGGCACCATCCTCGCAGCCGGACCAGATAACGCCGAAACCATCAAAAAGCTCACACAAATCCTTGAAACCCCCGCGCCAACAACCAATCGCTCCTGATCAATCCACATGCGGCGCGAGAATGTGAATCCCCGGATCGATCTTCGTTCGTCAATCTCCGGCGCATGCTCGATGTCAGAAGGAGCCGGTGGTTAGGATTCTTTGATGGCACGACGCTACAATTCGCTCAAATCTTTTATCAAGGTGAGCGATAGGCCTACACCGTCGGCTTGGGAAATCGCGCGATGCAATGACGGGGATGGGCCCAATGAGCAATACCGATGCGCCTGTCTATTGGCGGAGGCGTGCGGCGTGGAACTGGAAGACGGTGTCCGCTAAGCCAACCGCATTCCTACGCTGATCCCCCCCCCTTGACGGCAAACTTTCTCGTCCGTTATCTCGAACCAACGCGGTGACTTGACCGTCGCCTCCGGCAAAGAACTACCAATCCAGCCATCACGATCATCCCCGAGCTCATCGGCTCGGGAACATTTGCGAACGTCGGTACGGGTAATCCATCGGCCGCGGCGAAGGCGTCCAAAGCCGCAACGTCGCCGGCCGAGGGGGCGCCGCTGACGCCCTGGTTGAAGTTCGCCGCCAGGTCGAGGAAATCAGCACCGTTGACTAGGCCGTCGCCGAGCAAGGTGTACATCACTTCGATCTGGCCGGAGGATAGGCCGGCGACGACGCCATCAGCCCCGTCGGCATAGCCGACGCCATAGAGAAGTCCGTTCGTGGGCGTTTGCGCCGTCGATGAAATGATGCCCGGGCCATTCCACGCGCCGCCGTTGTAGCCGGATTTGATGTACGCGGCGATGCTCGTGATCGGATCGGGACCGCTGCCGTAGTCGATGAACATGTGGTTGTTGGTGATGTCGAGTGTGCCGTTGCCGGAGATCGACAGTGAACTCACTTGGGCCAAACCGGTGCTGGGGCCCAGTTGCAGCATGCCGCCGGAAATACTGACGGCGCCGTCGGGCACAGCGCCGTTGACTCCGACGATCAACTTGCCGGCGCTGATCGTCGTGCCGCCGCTGTAAGTGTTGACGGTGGAGAGGGTGAGGGTGCTGGTGCCCATTTTGGTAAAGGAACCGGTACCGCCGATGCTGCCTGTGCCGCTGATGGTGTAGTTGCCCGCACTGTTGTCCACGACGATGGATGCCGGCGCGACGGTGCTGCTCAGCGTCACGGCATAATGACCGTTGTTGGAGTCATTGAAGATTACATCGCCGCCATCGGCGTATGCCGTTGGGGCATAGCCAGCGTTCCAGTTTTGCTGAGCTGCGTCCCAGGTGAGTCCGTCGCCGCTACCGCCCGCGTTATTCCATGTGAGGACGGAGGCAATAATGATCTCGCCCTTGAGTCCGTCGTCGGGGCTGTTGATGCCGGAGACCTCAGCGAGAATCGCTATGGCAGATGAGTCGATGAACGAGCCGCCCCCGCCACCGGCGCCGAAATAATCGGAGGGGAGGTCGACACCCCCGCCGCCGCCCCCGCTATAACCGCCGCCGCCTCCGCCGAAGGCATCATTGGCATTGGTGTAGGCGCCACCGCCACCGCCGAAGCCGCCGTTATTAGGGCCGTCCAGGCCAGCGCCGCTGCCGCCGGCCCCGCCGTCTTCAAAGCTTGACCCACCGATCGGGTAGGCGCCGCCGTAGGTAGCGTTGCCATAGCCGCCGTCGGTGTTGAAGCCACCGCCGCCGCCAGCGCCGGAAGCATCGGTGGCTACGCCACCGCCGTAAAGGAGGTAACCGCCGCCATTGCCGCCGCTGCCGCCAGTGCCACCGCTGCCGCCATCGTTGCCGCCACCTGTGCCGCCGTAGGGGGTGATGGAGGCATTGCCGCCATCGGCGATATTGGGGGCGCTACCATTTAGGCCATATATGGCGCCGCCCCCGCCCCCGCCGGCGACGACCAACGGTGTGCTGCCTTCGACCACGAAACTGCCGCCTCCGCCGCCCCCGGCCTCTGAAATGCCCTGCTCGCTCTCATTGGGTTCAAAGAGGCCCAAATTACCCACCAGAAGAGTGAGGTCTGTGGGCGACGAGAAGTTAAACTCAGCGCTCATCTCGGCTCCGAGGCCGCCAAACTTGTTCCCAATCATTGCGGGCCCGCCCGCAGCGCCGTACGCGGTGATGATGTATGTACCGGGGTTCAGAGTGACATTCGTCTCCGACCCAGTGTCATGGTAATCAGTGGTCTGGGCGGAAGCGGCATGCACACCCAGTTGCGAGACGACCGCAGTGGCAACGCCGCAAAGTATGGCTTTAGATTTCATCTGGGATTGTTTGCATCGCACTTTGAATCCCTTTTTATTGATGGAGATCAGATCGATTCCTGGGGGGCAGAAAATGTGGCCGGCGACGGCGGGCGAGCAGCCCTACCATGCCGAAGCCGAGAATTCCCAACGACGCTGGCTCGGGGACATTGGCGAATGTCGGCAAGGACAATCCATCGGCCGCGGCGAAGGCGTCCAAAGCCGCAACGTCGCCGGCCGAGGGGGCGCCGCTGACGCCCTGGTTGAAGTTCGCCGCCAGGTCGAGGAAATCAGCACCGTTGACTAGGCC
>JBEKKC010000153.1:0-11405 GCA_050010915.1 Tepidisphaeraceae bacterium
CAGGTTGGAGACGACGCCGTCGGCACCATCGGCATAGCCGACGCCATAGAGCAGGCTATTGGTGGACGTTTGTGCCGCCGTGGAAATGATGCCACCGGGCCCATTCCATGCGCCTCCGTTGTAGCCGGATGCGATGTACCCGGCGATGGTCGTGATCGGATCGCTGGCGCCGTAGGTGAGGATGAAGTGATTGTTGTTCACGTCCAGCGCGCCATTGCCGGTGATCGACAGCGAGGTCATTTGCGCCTGCCCCGTGCCGGCGCCCAATTGCAGCGTGCCGCCGGTGACGCTGACGCCGGCGTCGGACAGTGCGCCGTTGACGCCGACAACCAGTGTGCCGGCATTGACGGTGGTGCCGCCGGTGTAGGTGTTAGCACCGGGTGTTAGCACCGGTGAGGGTCCAGGTGCCGCTGCCGGACTTGGTCACTGCTGCGGCGCCGGTTCCGATGATGCTGGCGAGCGTTCCGTTGCCCGATCCGGTGAGGGTGAGATTATTGCCCGAGCCGGTGATGGCTCCGGTATTGCTGAGGGTCAGCGTGCCGGCGTCCGAGCCGATGGTGGAGTTGGAACCGAGGGCGATCAAGCCGGAGTAGGTGTTGTTGCCGGCGACATTTTCCAGAGCGCCGTTGGTTGCGATGCCGGTGCCGTTGAGGGTCAGGCCCACGGCCGTGGTTGTGGAAATACCTCCCTGGAGTTGAAGGGCCGCGCCGCTGGCCACGGTCGCCGAGGAGGTGTCCGCCAACGCGCCGCCATTTTGGACGTTCAGCGCGCCGGCGTTGATCGTGGTCGCGCCGCTGTAGGCGTTCACGGCGCTGAGGGTAAGCGTGTCGCTTCCGGTTTTGATCAATCCGCCGGCGCCGGTGATGGGAAGGCCAAGACTGATATTGCCGGCGTTGCCGCCGATGGAACTGGTGGACTGGAGCGTGAGCGAGCCAATCACGGTAGTGAGCGTGACGGCGCCCGCGCCGCCGTTGTTGTTCAGGGTGGCGGTGGGAGCGGAGGTGTATCCGCTGCCGGTTGAAGTCGTCTGAATGCCGACGATGGTAAAGTTGTTCGCATTGCCGGTGGCTGACCCAGCAACGCTCGGGTTGCCGCCGATAAAACTAATGATGGGCGCGGCATCGTAACCGGAGCCGGGATAGACGACGGTGATGCCGGTCAGACTGTTTCCGGTCAGGTCGGCGTAGGCCAGGGCGCCGGAGCCTTTCCCGTCCGAAGAGGTAATGAGTACGTTGGGAGCTTGCGGCGGAGGATTGTTGGTGGAAGTGGGCGTGGTATAAGTGCCGGTGAACCCGCTGAAGGACGCGGCGGTGATTCCGAAGATGGGCGTGGCGGCGGCCGTTCCGGAACTGAAGGTGATCGTCGAACCCGCGGCGATGCCGGCTTTGGTCGTCGTGTATCCGACGCCCTTCACACCGCCGATCACGCTGGCGGTCGCGGCATTGCTGTTGGTGAGTGTCCCGCCGTTCAGCGTGATGGGTTCGGAAAGAGACATGCCGTTGAGATCGAGCGAGCCGTTTGTGTTGACGGTGGTCCCGCCCGGTTTCGCGCCGGCGCCCGTGCCCAGCGTTTCCAATCCGCCCAGCGCGTTGACCGATCCGACGGTCAAGGTTCCACCATTGATGATGGTTCCCCCCGTGTAGGCGTTGGACGTCGAGATCGTCGCGGTGCTGGCGCCGGTTTTGGTGAGCGACCCGGACCCGGCGATCGTGCCTGAGCCGCTGATGGTGTATGCACCCAAGCTGTTGTTGATCGTGGTTGAAAGCGGGGAAACGGTTGTATTCAGCGTCACACTGTAATGGCCGTTATTGCTGTCGTTGAAGGTGACGTTGGAGGAATTGGTGTACGCGGTGAAGCTCGATCCGGTGTTCCAGTTTTGATTGCCGACGATATCCCAGGTCGCGCCGTCGGCCAGAACGGTTCCACCGACGCTGGCGCCGGTGTTGTTCCAGGTGATGCTGACCGCGCCGGGGGCGGTGACGTTGGTCAGATCCTGTTCGCCAAGGCTCTGGTTAGCCGTCAGGCCGGAAAGATTGACGTTCGTCCCCCACCACATTTTCGATGCCGAGTTGGAATTGAGGCTGACGTTGCTGAAGGACAGCCCCTGCAAATTCTGCGGTGTGGTATCCAAATCGTAAATCAAAGCGCCGCTGGACGATCCCGTGATGCTGATGTTGCTGAAGCCGATGTTTTCCCACATGGGAGTCGTGGAATCGACGGCTTTATTGGTTTGAGTGGGGCTGGAGGGGAAATTATTGCCGCCGTCGTAGAAGCTGTCGATGACGATGGGATCCTCGACATTGGTCATCACGATGTTGGAGTAGAGGACGTTGGAGACCGGATGGAGCGTCCCGCCGCCGGCATCGTCCCCCGAGGCATCCTGGGCCTTGAGGCGAAGACCGTCAGTGGTGCCGTTGAAGGTGATGTTGCTGACGGTCATGTTTTTCAGACCCGCCGCGCTTCCGCCGCCGACGGAGATGCCGTGACCGGCGCCGATCGTGTCGTTGGTGATGAGGATGTTGCTGCAATAGGTGGAAGCGGTTTTGGCGACGATGTCGTCGTCGCCGTCGTTGATGCTGGAGTTTTCGATGGTGAAATTGCTGCCCGAATAGTCTATGCCGTCGGTGTTGGAAAGATAGTTGTTGCCATTGGCCGCCAGGGTTCCCGGATCGGCGATGGTGATGTTGTTGATGGTGACGTTGGAATCGTTTTCAACGCCGAGGTGTTCCTGGGCGGCGTTTTCGATGGAGACGCCGGTGATTTCCAAGGTGGTGACGTTTTGAAGATAGACGAGTTTATTGTTGCCGGTCGAGGTGGTCGCGGCCCCGTTGATGATGCCGCTGCCGCTGATCTCCATGTTGCTGGCGCTGCCGGAGGTTTGGATAAGGGTGTTGGCGGGCGTGGCGTTGTACAGGACCGATCCGCTTGCCAATTGCAAGTTGACGTTGCTGAGCATGGTAATGGTGTTGGAATCGAAAGTCCCCGCCGGGATTTGGACCGTCCCGCCGCCGTGCGCCGAGCAATAGGAGATATACGCGTTCAAGGCGGTGGAATTGTCGGACGACCCGGTGCTGGCCGCGACGCCGCCATTGATGCTTGGGTTGGCCACCGTCACGTTGTAAACGTTGTTCGCGAAGGTGGGCAGCGAAGTGGCCTGTCCCCAGGCATAGGAAGCGGAGGCGGCAACGGCGGCGGCCGCGATGAATGATTGGCTTGTGCTCCTCCGCCTGGAGAGCGACCCCGAGACGCAAAGCCGCCCGCGCCGCGCTTTTCTCCGCCACACCATGTCGTTTCCTCGCCGGAACGTCAGCTCGTGCTACAGAGCCGGCTGACGTATGGATGCCCCCTCCCAACACGTAGTAGCATCGTGTCCAGTAAGATTTTACCCGTGATGGATATGGATGGCTGACAAAAGTTAACAATTCCTTTGCATTTTCTAAAATGCTTCGCGTTGCGGATCGGCAAAGGCGATAATCGCGGCACAATCGACAACGGCCTGAAATTCAAGAACTTGGCGATGAGTCCAATGCAACCGATCGACTGGATTTTGACTGTCTTGCCGATTCTGCTGGTGATCGCCTGCGCGGTGTACACGCGGCGCTACGTCAAGAGCGTGGCCGATTTCATGGCCGGGGGGCGCGCCGCCGGGCGGTACATCATTTGCAACGCCAAGGGCCAGGCGTCCACCGGCGTCGCCAACACCCTTGCCAAGTTCCAGCCCTTGATCACCGCCGGCTTTTGCCTCTCCTGGTGGGATTCGCTGTCCATGCCGGTTTACATGCTGGTGGCGATCTTCGGGTTTGTCATCTACCGCTATCGTCAAACCCGGGCCATGACCCTTGGCCAGTTCTTCGAGATGCGCTATTCGCGGCGCTTTCGGCTGTTCGCGGGCATCCTGGGATTTTTGTCGGGCATCCTCAATTATGGCATCTTCCCCGCCGTCTCGGCGACCTTCTTCGTCTATTTCCTCGCACTGCCGCAGCGCGTGCATCTGTTCGGCATCGCCGCCCCGACCAACGTGCTGATCATGGCGGGATATTTGAGCTGCGCCCTGGCGATGATGCTGGTCGGCGGACAAATCACGCTCATGGTCACCGATTGCCTGGAGGGAATTCTATCTCATCTGGTTTGGGTGGTGGTGATCGCGGCGATTTTCTGCGTCATCAGTTGGCCGCAACTGCGCGCCACTCTTACCAACACTCCGCCGGGAAATTCGATGGTCGATCCCTTCGATCAGAACAAGACCAAGGACTACAACGTCTGGTACGCGATGATGGTGCTGATAACGACGGTCTACGGCACGCTGGCCGTGCAGAAGGACAACAGCTTCACTTCCGCGGCGCGGAATCCGCACGAATCCCGCATGGGCGTGGTGCTGGGCAATTGGCGGACGATGGCGCGGAACGTGATGCTGATTATTTTGGCGCTGGGGGCGCTGACGTACATAAAATCGCCTGGTTTTCCAGGCCGGGCCGCGCTTCACGCCATTGCCGATCCCGAAATCCGATCGCAGATGCAGGTCCCGATCGCTTTGCGATACATGTTGCCGGTCGGCGTGAAGGGATTGTTCTGCCTGATTATGGTGCTGACGCTGATGTCCGGCGACGCCAGCCACATGTTGACCTGGGGCGGCATTCTTATTCAGGACATCGTATTGCCCCTGCGCAAAACCCCGATGACCCCGCGACAACACGTCCTGGTTCTGCGAATCGCGGTGGTCGGCGTCGCCCTCTTCGCCTTTCTCTTCAGCGTCTTCTTCCATCAGAAGCAGGACATCGTGATGTGGTGGCTGGTCACCGAGGGGGTTTTCCTGTGCGGCGGGGGCGCGGCCATCATCGGCGGACTCTATTGGAAAAAGGGAACCACGCCCGCCGCTTGGGCCGCGCTCGTGACCGGCTCCGGCATCACTCTGGGCAGCATCTTGATCGTCCACGCCTTCCCCTCGCTTTCCAAATACTTCGACTTCAACGGCAACCAGGCCCGCTTCATCGCCGCCGCCGCCTCCGTGGTGGTTTACGTCACCGTCGCCCTGCTCACCTGCGGTGAAGATTTCGACATGGACCGCATGCTGCACCGCGGCCGGTATGCGCTGAAAGACGACCAGGCCGCCCCGGCGGCCCTGGCGCCGCGGCCCCGCCGAAAGTTCAACTGGTCCAGCCTCCTCGGCTTCGACGCCGACTTCACTTTCGCCGATAAAATCGTCTCCGGCGGGATATTCTTCTGGTCCATGTTCTGGCTGGCCGTCGTCGTCGTAGGCACCATCTGGAACCTCATCCACCGCTGGCCGGCCGACGTTTGGGCAACCTATTGGCTCGTGGTCGGGATCATTCTTCCCATCATCGTGGCGGCGATCACGCTGGTATGGTTTGGGATCGGCGGCTTTCTCGACCTGGGTCTGCTATTCCGTCGCCTTTCGTCCATGAAGCGCGATCAGCGCGACGATGGAAGCGTCGGAGAATACGAGCGCCCGCAAACCCCGGAGAATCCGGCCCCATCGGCCGCAAACCCCCCGGCGGCGGGGTCAAAAAGTACAACGATTTCATAAAAAGTTGTCAGGAAACGCGATAGATATCTCCACAAACCGATAGTAGTGTTTAGCGGTACGAAATCTCCGTACGTGGCTCGTGTTGCTACGTCGTCCATTTCGTCGGAGGTCGCTTATGAAGAGGCTTAGAGGGTTCACGTTGGTGGAGTTGCTGGTGGTCATCGGCATCATTGCCTTGCTGATCGGCATCCTTTTGCCGGCATTGCAGAAGGCGCGCGATCAGGCGAATACGGTCGCATGTCAATCCAACGAGCGGCAGTTCTATGCCCTGATGGTGCAATACGCCGACGATTATCAGCAGTTTGTCCTGCCGGCCCGAGTCACAACGGGCACTACTCCCGGCAGCCCCTACTTCCAACCCGGTATTGGCAGCTACGAACCCTACTGGTGGTCACCACTGTTCCTTGGCAATGAGTTAGGCGCCACCAACTTGAGCAACGACACCAAGCGCAATCTTGCCGAACAAGCAATCCTTAAGATTCTCACCTGTCCCTCGGCCGATCACACGCTTGATCTTCCGCCAAGCAGCAGCAGCACCGTCTATTCGGGCGACTACACCTACAATCAAAATTTCGGCTGCTACGACTATTCCAGCGGCACTCTCAACACCGCGGCGTCAAACTACACGCCTTTTGAAAGAATGTCCGAGGTTCCCGGTAACGTCATTGTCATGGTAGACATGATTAAGGCGTATTCTGAGGGGCACACGGGCGCACCGAACCAGGCATCCCTTTCCATTTTCCACGAACCCAACTACCTTCTCGGCAACCACGACGCGCCTCCAACCGGGTGGAATACAGATCCGCCGTGTATGTGGACTCCCCATACGAAAGGGACTCTGGCCAACGCCCTGTTCCTTGATGGGCACATCAGCACGGTTTCGCCCAACGACTTCGTACTGCCCGGAAGCAACGCAAGCATCAATACCAGCACGATCCCGTGGACATACACGCAAGGCACGGGTAGCTCGGTGACAAGCCTTCCAACCAAGAGTTGGATAGTCGGCTATTACAGGGCGGGTGACAATCCGCCATGGCAGATGCCATGGATCAAGGGCGCGCCGGGTCTTTGATTTCGTCTTCATGTCGCCGCGCGGCTGTGATCAGTTGCCGAAGCCGCAGCGGACTCGACGCGTGTGAGGAACAAGGCCGATACTGTGGGCTGGCGGCATCTTTCCGCGTGACTCACCTCGTCACTGCCCAGGGCAAACTTCGAAACCGACCCTAGGGAATTTCACCTACATTGAAATAGGCCTCCCCCCGATGGACTGCGGCAGTAATTGAAGCATAAAAGGCGCCCTTTGTCCACGGGTGCGGTTCTTCCAACCTCGGGTGGGGACTCGCGGAGCCCGTCGACGGAGGATACCACCATGAAAAGCGGGAAGAGGAATCTATGTACGGTCGCCGCCGCGCTAGCATATACGACGGTATTTTCGACGCTCGCCGAACAAGTCGCAAGGGCCGACGGTCTTTCCGATACTGAAACGGGCGACGGATCTGTTCTCGCCATTGGAGGCGATGGCGACGATAATGGAGGAGGTAATGGCGGTGATGCGACTGCCATAGCTTCTGGATCAAATCCAAGCCAAAGCGCCGCAGCATATGGCGGAGTTGGGTCCACATATGGAGCTAACTCCGGTGACGGCGGTAACGCGAATGCGCAGGCAAGTGCAGTTGATCTAACTGGATCGGGAGCAAGCGCCACCGCGCTATCGGTGGGAGGCCAGGGTGGCGATTCTTTTTCTGACAATAGCGGCAACGGCGGGCTGGCCACCGCAACTGCCTCTGCGTCGTCAAGTTATGGTGGCCCCGTCAGCGCGTCGGTAATCGCAGAGGGTGGTACAGGCGGAGATGTTTGGGGTTACTATCAATTCCCATACCCACCGGCAGGGGGACTAGCAGGCAACGCATCAAGTGTGAGTCTCACGAACGCGGCCGGCGGCTATAGCGTTGGCGGGGCTGTGAGTCTGTCAGAGACGGCTGCGGCCGGTAATGGCGGTTATTCTGACTACCCGAATAATGACAGTTCAAAGCCGAGAGGCGATGCAAATGCGAGCCTGATTGAAACTCCCATCCACGGCGAAACCGATTCGCCGCTTCCACCACCGCCCTCGGCGGTGGCATAGGTGACGGGGACGCGACCGGGGTGGCACCATTCGGTGCCACAGGTCCCTCGGGAGGCAACGGGTCTGCTACAACCCAAATAATTGTGACGGACGGAGCCGCAACGAACCTCAGTGCCACCGCTTCGGCCTCTGGCGGAACCGGGTGCGACGTATGCGATGGCGGAACCCCAGGCCACGGCGGCAATGCCAGTTCCACGGCAGCTGCTGAAACCAACGGCAGCGGAAACACATCCGCATCGGCCAGCAGCACTGGCGGAATGGGCGGTGGCGGTTTTCAAAGCAGCGAAAGTTCGGATGGCGCGACTGGAAGCGATGGTGGGACGTCGATGTCTTTCGCGGTCGCCAACGCAAACATAGGGAATGCCACCGCCCAGGCCACCGCAACCGGCGGCGTCGGAGGGGTGGGAGAAGGGTTCCTCAACCATGGGGGCAATGGCAATGGAGCGACCGCTACTGCAGAGGCGTTCAGTGGGTCGGGGGTTGCAGACGCATTAGCTACGGCGTCTGGCGGCCTCGGTGGTAGCGGATACTCAGGAGGAGCAGTCGTGGGAATGGGTGGCTCAGCCACGGCCACGGCAATTGCCAACAATATCGCTGTGGTGCAATTCGGCGGGCCGGGCGCCAACGGAGCGGGCGGCTATGCGTGTGCCCAGGTTCAATCCGGACCCAGCGGAACCACAATCAGCCTTGGCCCTAGCAGTGGCAATGGCAATGACCGCACCCTCCTTAGCTCTAGCGGTGGCAACGACAATAACGGCACCCTTTCGGTCACTAGTTCCACCACGTGCACCGCTTCCATGGACGGCATTACGGGCACCGGTACTCTGACCATCGGTGATGGTACGCACGCCACCACGCTTCAACTCGCCTACGACAGCGGTGACAGTTCGCAAAATGGGTTGAGTATCAACGCAGGATCGACCCTCGACGTTGCCAACAACCACATGTTCATCAATTACGGCTCAGGCAGCGATCCCATCACGACCATCGCCGGCTACATCAAATCTGGCTTCAACAACGGAGCATGGAACGGCCCCGGCATCATTTCCACGGCGGCGCTGACTCCCACCAATGGCCTCTATTACGGTGTGGGCTACGCCGACGGGGCTGACGGCGTGGTCGGCGGCCTGTCGTCGGGCCAGATCGAAGGATGTATACCTTACTCGGCGACGCCAACCTTGACGGCCTAGTCAACGGCTCGGACTTCAACATCTTGGCGGCAAACTTCAACCAGAGCATCACCGGCTGGGACCAGGGCGATTTCAACTACGATGGCCTGGTCAACGCCTCCGACTTCAACGACTTGGCGGCGAACTTCAACCAGGGTGTCAGCGGTGCCGATGCGTCGGTCGGCGATTTCGCGGCGTTGGACGCCTTCGCCGTGGCCAACGGATTGTCCTTGCCGACTTCCAGTGTTCCGGAACCGGCGTCAGTGGGATTGCTCACACTGGGCGCGATCGGAGGATTAGCCCGTCGTCGGCGTCGTTCAACGTGATTTGACCCGGTTCAGACAACACAAGCGATGTTCACAACCGAGGCTCGAAGGAGGGAGTGCCGTAATCGTCCGCAAACCACACAAGCGCAACGAGGGGACGCGATCGCGTCCCTTTTTTTTCTTCAGCATCGGCGCTGGTCGCCGGCGGCGGCTCAGTTTGGCACGATTATGCCCACAAATCCGCCCGGGAGGCCAAAAAATGCAACGAAACTCACTTTTTGTGCAAATCTTTTGACAAGGCAAATGGCGAACGCTGAAGTATGATTCCTGAAGCGTAATTCGGAAAAAACTCGAAGCAAGAAATTCTATTCTGGAGGGTTCCATGAAGAAGTTGCATCTTCGGAGGCATGGCGTTTCTCGGACCGCGCGCTCAGCGAAGGCCGGTTTCGTTCTGGCAGTTGCCGCCGCCTCCGGGTTATTCAGCCGTCAAGCCTCGGCCCAGGTGACGGGCACTTGGACTGAAGGCGACACCGGCGCAGGTGAACTCTGGACCGACTCGGGCAATTGGTTAGGCGGTGTCATCCCGGGCAACGATACCGGCGTCACCAACAATACGGACACCGCCGTGTTCAACGGCTCGCCCTCATCCAACGTCGTCAATCTCAACGGGAATTGGAATCTTCAGAACATCCTTTTCGACACGGCCAACGCCACCAATTTCGCCATCGGCCCAACCGGCGTAACGACCTACTCGCTGCTTCTGACCGGCGGCACGGGCGCGGAAAGCGCGTCGCAATCCATCACCGTGAACTCTACCGTCGATAACGGTAGCGACGAGATCATCAACGCGCCCATTGTGATCGAAGGCAATTCCTATGCGTTCATCGACAAGTCGACGACCTCGACCGCGGGATTGCAGATTTCCGGCAATGTCTCGGGCGGAGTCGCGGGAACCACCAATCTCTATCTGGACGGAGCCAACGAAATAAGCAGCAGCACCGGCAACAGCGCCATTGTCAGCGATATTTCCAACGGCGCGGCGACCACGTTGAACCTGGTGATGAATGGCACCGGCGAATGGGAACTTCGAACCACCGATACCAACACCTACACCGGCAGCACGACGATCAACAGTGGAACACTTCGGGTTACGACCACGGGCGCATTGCCCACCACCACGGACGTCACGGTAAACGGGCCAACTGCGCTGTTCTATCTTTCGGCGACTACGTTTCCGACCGTCCATTCGTTAACCCTTCTTAACGGCGGTAGCGCAGTCCAGGTAAACCAATCAGGCAGTTGCGGCCTGTATATCGCCAACAACACCGGCACCGGTTTCACCTGGAACGCCACCGGCCTTACGTCAACCGTCAGTGACTTCCGCTTCCAGTTGGATTTCACCGGGACCGGCGCCGCCGGAACCGGCGGGCTTACCTTTTTGAATGGTCCAAATACTCCCACTCAAAAGTTTGGCAGTGCGAACTACGGCATTGATCTCGGCACCGTCAACCGCATCTTCAACATTGAACAGGGCGGACAATCCATCGCCGGACAAAGCTTCAACTCCAGCGACTTGCAACTCTACGGGCTGATCAACGACAGCGGGGGAATCACCAAGACCGGCGCCGGAATCCTCAAGTTCCAAAACCCCAGTAATGACGTGCCGGAAACATTTACCGGCCCCATCGAAATCCAGCAGGGAACCCTCAGACTCATCGGCGCCGATCTTGCCAATCCCCTGTGTGGAACCAATGCGCTGCTGGTCGACGGCGGAAAGCTCGACATCAACACCGCCAACGCGACGTTCGGCGCGGCCACGTTCACCAGCGGCTCGATAGTCTCGGGCACGGTTACCAATAGCTCGGCGACAATCTTCGCGCCCAGCTTCACGTTTAATCTTGCGTCCGGCGTTACCTTTACCTCCGCCGCCAGCTTTGGTGATGGAAGTAGCGGCGTAGTCCGCACGGGAGGCCCGGCCTGGGGAACTGCGAACCTCTCCCTCACCGGTCCCGGCACGCTCGTCATGAACGGCACGAACAGCACGTACTCGGGCGGGACAACGGTCAACAGCGGTACGCTTCTGGTCAACGCGGCAGGCGCTTTGCCCGCAAATGAGCCGGTGACCGTAAAAGGCGGAGTGTTGCGACTTGCCACCGGCGTCTCCGGCGGCTCCGGCCCGGCCGTCACCAGCCCCATCGACCTCACGTCCTTGTCGATCACCGGCAGCGGCGTGCTGGACATCAACAACGACCACCTCATCATCACCTACGGGGCCACCGACCCCATCACCACCATCGCCG
>JBEKKC010000154.1:0-13363 GCA_050010915.1 Tepidisphaeraceae bacterium
TTTCGCTTCATGTGGTCAATGCGTGACGCGAGTCTACGTTTCTCCCGATCAAGCCGCGTTTATGACGGATCGTGGTCGCCCAGGAAGTGATTGGCCAATGACGCGATGCCGCGGAGGAGGGGGACGCGGTCTTCGGATTTGATCGTGTCGCGAAGGGATTCGCCGAGCATCGGAACCAGCGGCTCGACGGGCTGGAATTCCTCGGCCCGGCGGGCGTCGTCAAGTTCCACCTTTTCGACCTTGCGGGCACGGTCCAGGCCGCCGGCGCGGATGAATTCGATGATCTGGCGAATCTCGTCGCGGTCGAGCCAGATTCCGTGAGCGGAGCAGGCGTTGATGACGATGCCGGACCGGCTGGCGTAATTCATGCGGTTCATGAGGTTGGCGCAGGTGGGGCATTTGAGATAGTGGACGCGCGGGTCCGTCTCCACCGGCGGGGGAAGGCGCAGGCCGGTCGCGGCCTGCTGGGACTCGGCGTTGGAACAGATGTGCTCGAAATTGGAAACGTCCACCCAAAGCCCGCCGCAGCGCGTGCATTCCTCCAGCGGCGTATCGCCGACCTGAACGTCCAGCAACTTCACCTGGCAACGCGGACAGACCCGCGTGGTGTTCGGGCCCTCGGCGATGGCCTGGGCCCTGGCGCCGCAATGCGGACAGAATTTCGTTCCGGCGAACATCATCCCCAGGCATTTGGGGCTGGCCACGGTCTGGAGCAGGGCGTGGCAATACTGGCACTGGGTGGAATCCGTGGCCACGGCCGCGCCGCATTCGGGGCAATTCAACGTGCCGGCTTCCATGGGGAGAATGATAGCCGAAATGGAATGGCGATGCGTCATCGTCAAATGCGTTACCGCGAAGACGCGAAGGACGCGAAGTTGCGCGAAGTTAAAATCAACTCTTGGTTTCTTCTTCGCGTAACTTCGCGTCCTTCGCGCCTTCGCGGTAATATTTTCTGGTTGCGGATTCAACCAGGGGAGCGGAGAACATTGGCAAGATGCCAATGCCACGTTTATCATTCCCCCACGCCATGGCGCCTATTCCGCTTTCCCAGCCTGACATTGCCGCCGCGGACATTGAAGCGGTCATCGACGTCTTGCAGACGCCGACGCTTTCCATCGGGCCGAAGATCGAGGAATTCGAGCGCGGCTGCGCGAAGATCGCCGGGCGGCGATATGGGGTTGGGGTTTCCTCCGGCACGGCCGGGCTGCACGCGGTCATGGTGGCGGCCGGGATCAAGCCGGGCGATGAGGTCATCACCACGCCGTTTTCGTTCGTCGCATCGGCCAACTGCATTCTTTACGTCGGCGCCAAGCCGGTCTTTGCCGACATCGATCCAAAGACGCTGAATCTCGATCCGGACAAGGCGGCGGCGGCCATCACGCCAAAAACCAAGGCGATCATCGCGGTGGAAGCCTTCGGGAACCCCGGGGGAATGATCGAGTTGGAACAGCTGGCGCAGAAGAACGAGTTGATCCTGATCGAGGACGCTTGCGAGGGTTTTGGGGGGAAATTCGCCGATCGGCCCATCGGGTCATTCGGCCGGGCGGCGGTGTTCGGGTTTTATCCCAACAAGCAGATCACCACGGGCGAGGGCGGCATGATCGTCACCGACGACGACAACTTCGCCACGATTTGCCGATCGCTGCGAAACCAGGGCCGCGAGGGAATGAACTGGCTGGCGCACGCCCGGCTGGGCTACAACTACCGGCTGAGCGAGATCAACGCGGCGTTGGGCG
Source organism: Tepidisphaeraceae bacterium (assembly GCA_050010915.1). Taxonomy (GTDB): domain Bacteria; phylum Planctomycetota; class Phycisphaerae; order Tepidisphaerales; family Tepidisphaeraceae; genus PALSA-1353. The sequence goes on from JBEKKC010000154.1 coordinate 1,737, forward strand.
TTGCCCAAATCTCTCGGCTCGACGACATCCTGGAAAATCGCCGCCGGGTCGCCCAGGCGTACATGGAACGGTTGATGACCAACCGCTACCTGATCCTGCCCACGCTGGTGCACGACACGCACATGAGCTGGTTTGTGTTCGTGGTTCGGCTCAGCGATCTATTCGAGCCGGGCGACCGCGACCAGATCATCCGCGACTTGCGTTACGAAGGCATCGGGTGCAGCAACTATTTCCCGCCGATCCACGTTCAGCCGTACATGCAGCAAATGCTGGGCACGAAGCCGGGCGACATGCCGTTTTGCGAATACGTCGCCGCCCGGACGCTGGCGTTGCCGTTCTTCACGCGCATGACCCAGCGGCAGATCAATCGCGTTTGCGACACGCTGGAAGCAACGCTGGAAAAGACGCTGACCGCCCGGAAGGGACGATTCTAAGAAACGCGATTCTCCGAAGAGATCAACCGCGAAGCAGCGCGGCGCGAACTCCGCCCGCAACCCAAAGAATTTTACCGCGAAGGCGCGAAGGACGCGAAGTTGCGCGAAGGTCAAAAACAAATCTTGCTTTTTTCTTCGCGCAACTTCGCGCAACTTCGCGTCCTTCCCATGGAGCGGCAAAGCGGCGTGATCTTGGAAAATCTTCGCGTGGAGAAAAGAATTTGCAGGATATCAGCGAAGAAGCGAAAGGCGTCACAGGAGGCTTATTTGAATTCGTTCCATGACTTGAGCCCAATCGCCGCGGGTCTTTTGCCGAAATAGCCGCAGCGTCGGATACCAGGGCGAATCCGCGCGATCCAGCATCCAGCGCCAGTCGGGCATGTACGGCAACAGCACCCAGGCTGGCCGGGCGAGCGCGCCGGCCAGGTGGGCGACGGCGGTGTCCACGGTAATGATCAAATCGAGATTGGCCAGCAACGCGGCCGTGTCGGCGAAGTCGTGCAATTCGTTGGTGTGGTCGATCAATTCCAAGCCGGCCGGCGGTCGGCGGGCCTGGGCGGCGGCGGGGCCGAGTTGGAGCGTGACGAATCGCGCGTGTTTGATGGCGGATAATGGAGCGAATTGATCGAGCCGCATCGAGCGGTTGCGGTCGTTCTTGTTCTCCGGCCGGCCGGCCCAGGCCAGGCCGATGCGCGGGCTGTTGGGATCGGGCGGCAGGCGAAGGGCCCATGGCCCGGCCAATTGCGGATCAGCCTGCAAATAGGGCACATTCGCGGGGATCGTCGCCAGCGTGGTTTTGAAAACCAGGGGCAGGGTCATCAGCGGGCAATGGACGTCGAACGGCGGCAATCGTTCGCCGGCCGCGACGATTTGGGTCAGACCGGGAAGTTGGCCCAGCAGGCGGAGGAGCGCGGGTTGGCATTCGAGAATCACTTTTCCGCCGCGCTGGGCGACCATCGGAACGTATCGGGCGATATGGATCGTGTCGCCCAGGCCCTGCTCGGCGTGGAGCAGAATCCGTTGGCCGGCCAGATCGGTTCCATCCCATTGGGGCCGGGAGAAATTCCGCGGGGCGACGATGGTCTGGGTTCTGAATCGCCATTCGTATTCGGCCAGTCCGCGGGCATAGTCGCCCAGCAGGAGCAATGCAAAACCCAGGTTCCAATGTGCCATGGCGAAATCGCCTTGCATGGCGATCGCCTTTTCATAGGCCGCGATGGCGCCGGCCAGCGTCGGCTCGGTTTCCTGAAGGGCCACGCCCAGATTGCACTGGGCATCGGCAAAGTCCGGCTTGAGCCGCAGCGCCTTCCGATAGCACTCGATCGCTTGATCGAATTTAAGATCGTTACGAAATTCGTTGCCCAGGTTGCTCCAGGCCTCGGGGACGTTGGGATCGAGGGCGACGGCCTTGCGCAGGGCTTCGATGGCCTCGGCGGTTCGGCCCAGCCCCATCCCGCCCAACGACAGGCCCAGGTTCACCTGATACTTGACCGATTTCGGGTTCTCCCTGACGGCCCGCTCGAACAGCTCGGCGGACTCGGCGAACCGCCGCGTCAGTTGCGTGACCAGCCCCAGCAGATAAAGCGCGTCGGCGTTTCGCGGCCGGGACGAAAGCACGCGGCGATAGATCGTCTCGGCCTCGCGCAGGCGTCCCGCGCGATGGTGCTCCGCCGCGACTTGGAGCTGACGCTGGATGTCGTCCTTGCGAATCACTGGAAGCGGATCATAAAGTGGAAAATCCGAAAGTGCGAAATCCGAATGTCAAATGACCAATGACCAATTCGTCAATCGAAATCCGGATTTGGGATTTCCGCGCCGTGGGATGTGGCCAGGGGGATCGCCAGCGAATCCAGCTCGGCATCCGTCGGCGGCGTCGTGCGCGGGGCGCGGACCGCGGAATGGGAGAAGAACGTCAGGGCGGCCAGGGCGAGGAGCCCGCCGAGCGCGACGATCAGGGAATACATCATGCGGGGATCGGGCAGGGCGGGGGCGGTGACGTCCGCATCGGTGACGGGTCGGATGTCGAAGGCGTGATCGGCGGCGGATTTTTTGTCGTCCCAGTCGCGCTGCGCGGCCTCAAGCCCGGCCGAGAGGGCGTGACGATCATCCAGAAGACCGAGCTTCTGCCGTTGGGCGGCGACGGCGGCGCGATGGCGGGCCAGATCGTCCTCGTAGGCGGTGAGGGCGACGGCCGAGGATTTCGTGGCCGCGTCGAGCGTCTTTTGATCGGCGGCGAGCTTGGCCCGGGCCGCGGTCAGATCGGCCGACCACTGGGCGTCCCGGTCGGTCACGGCGTTGCGAATCAGGTCCGTCTGCCTGGCGGCGATGCGGATCTTCAAATCCGAGATGCGGTTTTGCAGGTCGGTGATCTTGGCGGATGGGGCGAGCTGATCGTCGCCGACGGCTTGGGCGTATTTGCGGCGAGCTTCGTTGAGGGCGTCGAGGCGTTGGTGGATTTGTTTTGCCAGGTCCTGCTGCGCCGCCGGGAGCGCGGCGACGACGGGGTCCAAATCCCCCAGTTCCTTTTCCAGCGGGTCCAGCACCTCATCGGTCTGTTGTTTCTCCCTCTGGAGCTTGTTGCGAAGGGATTGGATGACGTGATTCAATTCCTCCTGCACCTTGATTTCGCCGGGATCGATGCCGAGTTGGTCCTGGCGATCCTTGATTTGCAGGGTGCAGGCGTCGATTTCCCTTTGAAGGGGGTCCAGGATGCGGGTGTCGGTGATCTCCTGTCCGACGTTGGCGTTGTAGCGGTGCTGGGCGCTCTCGAGCTTCTGGCGAAGCTGCTGAAGTTGCGGGTCGTCGGCCCATTTTTCGGCCTGCCGGGCCGCGATCAAATCTTCAACGTCGCGGCGCGTGTCCTCCAGTTGCCTTTCCAAATCCTCTCCGTCGACCATGAGCATGTTGATCAGATCGCGCGCCTTGGCTTGGGAATCCATGGCCGAATCCACGAACTGCCGAAGTTGCGGCGCACTGGCGAACACTTGATTGGCCGAGGCGATCCGGTCGTTGAATTGTTGGGCGGCGGCTTCAAGCTGCCGGCGGGCCATCGCCGCGCCGGCGACCTGGTCCGAGCGGGCGCTGTCCACCTCGGCGGTCAGGTCCTTCAACTGCTGCCGCATTTCATCGAGCTGCGCGTCGGCGACGTCGGGCTGGGTAGCGGCGGCGACGGCGGAGCCGGCGGCGGGAGCCTCCAGGCGCGCCACGTCGGCGCGATCGCGGTTCACGGCATCGTCCGCGTCCAGACGGACGCGTTCCAACTCGGCCTTGCGCGCGGCGAATCGGGTCAACTCGTCGATCGGCGGTTCGGCGTCGATCGCCGCCTGCAAATTGCCCAATTGGATTTTGACCTGATCGAGCTTGCGCGCATCGTCCTCGACGGCTTGCCGAGCTTTGAACTCGGAATCGCGGAGCCGGCGGTTGACATCGACCTGCGGCGCGTTGAAATCAGCCAGGGATTGCAATAGCGCCAGCATCCGCGCGCGGTCGCCGTCCTTGTCGGCGCCGGCGTAGGAGAGTTCCAGCAGGGTCTGCGGCGGCGCGCTCTGGTCGGAAGCGCTCAGCGATATCGAAGAAGCGACTCGGGCGAACATTTCCGACGATCCCAAAAACCCCTCGGGAAGACCGGGAGCAACGCCGTGCAGCTTGTCCGCCGCGTGCTGGCGGAGCAGGTCGCCGTTGAAGAACCGGCGCTGCCCGGCTTCAAATTCGACTGATTCCCGCGTGCCGGGGGTATAGCCGAAGTTTACGAAGTTGATTTTTCCAACGACCTGTGACTGGACGGGCAATAGCCGCCAGATGGCAAACAGCGCGGCCCCGATTCCGGCAAGAATCAGGGGCATGAGGAACGGGATGCGGAATCTGCGGCGTTTGCCCGGGGTAGGCGGCTCGACAGGCGAAGCGGCCGACAGTTCGGCTGGGGATGCATGAGTATCGGGGGATGCCGGAGTTTCGGCGTCATTTCCAATGGCGTCATCCAATTCAAGTTCTTGCGGCATCGCGATCTCTTCTTCCGGCGAGGATGAAGGCGGAGCAACGCCGGAGGGGTCATCCAGCGCGGCCGTTCCATCGGCAGTATCGGCCAGCGATAGGTCGTCATCACCAGTTATTGGTTGAGAGGGCGGCTCGGCCTGGTTGATCGCGGTTGGCATTTCCCCCTCTCCCGGACTTGGCGGAGCTTCGTCCAGTCGTACCTCGGGAGACGGCTGAGGTGAGGGGCTTTCGGTGGTGGATTCAGCGGCTTGGGGCGGGACGCTTATGGGGGGCGGGACGATCACGGGGGGTGGGATGATCGTGGGGGGTGGGACGCTCGAGGGCGCCACGCCATCCTCCTCGTCCGTGCGGTTCCAAAAGTCGTCGTTGGCGAAATCGGGCTCCACGTCTTCGGCACGCCGCTCGGCCAATTCGGGGCTTTCGGGAAGGTATACCTGGTCAGGCCGGCTCGTCGGGGCGCCGCCGAAAACCGCGTCGTTTATCGGTATCTGAGCGGCCTCGAAATTAGAAAATACGTCCACGCCCGCCGCCGGCGATATCGCCATTCCATCGAACGCCGTCGATGGTCCGGCGGGCAATGCCGGGCCGTGCGCGCTCGGCGGAAACTTGTCAAAATCCAATTCGTGCAGATCCGTGGAAAACGGCAGCTTGCGCGATGGCCTGGGGATGGCCGCGATCGGCGGCGGAGTCTTCGGCTTTGCCGGCGGCGGCGGATCGGAGATCGCTTCCGGCGCTGGCGAAACATCCGGCGCTGGCGATGCATCCGGTGCTGAGGAGACTTCCGGCACCGACGAAACGTCCGGCGCTGATAAATCTTCCGGGGCTGACGAAACCTCCGGCGCCGCTGGTGTCGCTGCCCACGGGGTTGCCATCGGAGGCGCTACCAATGGAGCAGGAGGCGACCAATCCGGCGCTGGCGGTGGTTTGCTCGAGGTGTCGATTCTGATTCTGCCGAACCCCCGCGGGATGGGTGGAAGCTCCGGCAACCGGATCGGCATCCCACCGAGGAAGTGGTCGATGTTGACCGTTCCTCCCCCGATGAAACCCCATGTGCCCACCATGCCCAGCGGCGCCCGCGCGGGAGGAACCGGCGGCGTCGAAGAGGCGACCGGCTCCGGAGCCGGAACATCCGGACTCGGCGGCGCGGGAATCTCATCCGAAGCCGAAATCTCGGCCGGGATGGGAATCTCATCCGGAACAGGAATGTCACCCGGCGCGGAGGACGAAACCGCCACCACTTCGGCCGGAATATCGTCGGCGCCGGCCGGCGCGACGTCGGGCGGCGGCGCCGCGGAAACGGCCGCATCGGGGATTTCGGCGGGGATTGGGGCCGGTTGAATTTCCACCGGCGCAGCCGGGGGTTGAATTTCCGGCGCGGGCTCGCCGCCGCGCAATTCCGAGGCCGACGCGGCGGGGGCAATAGGCTGTTCGGGGACCTCTTGCTCTGTGGATTTGGGCGGAATCCGCTTCACCCTGGCTCGGACAGACTTTCGCGGTTTGGGTTCCGCGGGCGCGGGCCGCTGACGAGGACGCCGAATCCGCTGTTGCGATTGATCGGAGACGGAAACCTCGTCATCGTTGGAGTCCGCATCGGCATCGGCCGATCGCGCTTCCGGCGGCGGTTCCACGGCGCCGGGCGTTGACGCCGGATCAATCTTCTCCTCGGCTGGATTGGGGGCGACGGCAATATCGATCACGGTGCCGCCCGGATCGACCGCCGACTCGTGGGCGACGATCTCCAGCGGCTGGGCATCCGGCTCGGAAACCGACGGTACGCCGGAAAAATCCAATTCGGAAATCAGAGGCTCGGCCGCGCTCTCCAAATTCGACACCGCCGGCACGTCGGATAGATCGACCGGCGCCGTGGCCGGCTCGAATTGGAATTCGGCAATCGCGGGGATATCGGCCATATCGACCGACGGGATGGGAGCGGAGGCTTCGCCTTCCGCGTCGGCAGTTGATTCGACGGCCGGCGATTTCGGCTCCAGGTCCACGTCCGCGGCGGGAACATCCAACTCGGCGATCACCGGCGCATCGGACAGATCGAGAACCGGAACGGCTGATTCCGGCTCCGGCACGGAATCCGTTGCCGCCGGCGCGGCGGAAAAATCGAGGATCGCACTGGCCGGTTCGACGGTTTCGTCGGGAGGATCGATGGCGGAAATTGCCGGTTCCAAATCCAATGCCGCCGGCATGTCGGAAAAATCGAGGATCGCACTGGCCGGTTCGACCGGCGGTTCGGGGGTTTCGTCGTGAGGATCAATGACAGGAGTGGCCGACTCCAAATCCAATGCTACCGGCACGTCGGAAAAATCGACGATCGGACTGGTGGTTTCGACCGCTGGTTCTGGGGATTCGACCTTCGATTCAGTTTCTAGCGGCATTTCCAGCGGCGGAGCTTCGTCGGAAGAATCGATGCCGGGAATGGCCGGCTCCAAATCGATCGCCGCCGGGGCGGCGGAAAGATCGAGGGTTAGGTTGACGGGTTCGGCCGGTGGTTCGGGGGATTCGACTTTTGGTTCAGTTTGCAGCGCCGTCTCCATCGGCGGCGTTTCGTCGGATGGAGCGATTGCGGTAATGATCGGTTCCAAATCGATCGCCGCCGGCGCGGCGGAAAGATCGAGGACGGGACTGGCGGGTTCGGCCGGCGGTTCGGGGGATTCGACTTTTGGTTCAGTTTGCAGCGCCGTCTCCATCGGCGGCGTTTCGTCGGATGGAGCGATTGCGGAAATGGTCGGCTCCAAATCGATCGTCGCCAGCGCATCGGAAAGATCGAGGACGGGACTGGCGGGTTCGGCCGGCGGTTCGGGGGATTCGACTTTTGGTTCAGTTTGCAGCGCCGTCTTCATCGGCGGTGCGTCGTCGGAAGGATCGATTGCGGAAATGGCTGGTTCGCCGCTCGGCGGCGGGATTTCGACCTCTCGCTCGGCCTCCTGCGGCAATTCCGTTGTCTCGGATTGGCCGGGATGATCGATGGCGCCAGTTGCCGGTTCAGCCGCAGGTTCCGTGGATTCGGCCGCAGGTTCCGCGGATTCTCCAGTCGGCTCCTCCGGTTCCAGAGGCAGCGCCGCCGGTGTGTAGGCAAGATTCAGGACGTGCATCGCCGGTTCGTCCGGCGGTGCGAGGGGTTCGAGTTTCGCTTCGGCTTCCGGGGCCAGTTCCAGGGGGATCGGTTTATTCGACAGATCGATCTCGGCGTCGCCGGAAGCCGCCGGCTGTTCGGGCGCTTCGGTCCCGTGCTGGGCTGCTTCGAATTCGGTATCCAGTTCCAGCGGGATCGGTTTATTCGACAGATCGATCGCGGCGTCGGCGGCGGCTGTCGGCTGTTCGGGGGCCGGTTCCAGCGGGATGGCGGCTTCGGCACTTTCCGGCGACGGAGCAGCCTGCTCCGGCGCTTTGGTCAGGGTTATCCTTGTCTCGCCGACGCGAATCTCATCGCCCAGGCCGAGTTCGTGCTGATGGATCTTCTGGCCGTTCAGGAAGGTCCCGGTGCGCGAATCCAGATCGCGAAGGTAACGCTGTCCGCGGGCGGTGAAGATGATCGCGTGACGGTGCGAAACCGATTCTCCGTCCAGGGGAATATCGCATTCATCTCCATGGCCGATGAGCAGCGTCCGGCCTTGGGGCTGATCCGGAAGCGGTTTGCCGTTGACCATGATCCGAACCGGCCCAAGCCGGTCGGCAGCGCCGGTCGCCGGCGACCGCATCGAGAATGTGAACGAAAACTTCCCGATCTGGAGCACGTCCGCATTGGCCAATAACGTTTCACGGCAGGGTTGGCCGTTGACGACAACCTTGGTGCGGCTGCCCAGATCGCGAATATAGACCCCATCCTCATCGCGGATGATCAGAGCGTGGTGGCGGCTGACGCTGGAGGAGACCAGATGCAGATGGCAGTGCTCGGCCGCGCCGACGACAATGACGGACTTGCTGATTTTGAGCGGCGGCTTTCCGGCGAAATCACCGCGCGGAACGAGCACGGGCTCGGCGGAATCGCGCTCTGGGGAAGGGGCATTGGAAGCCATCGGCATGAATCCTGTATAACCGCCGAAGAAATACCAACTTATCCTACCATGGGACCGACGCCGGGGTTCACCAAAAACCGCTATTCGCAACAGGCGCGGTTATCGGACATTGGCAGAATAGATCATTGTAAGAGATTTCGTGGAACGTGCGAGTGGGGTCAACTTTTCACCGTAGCTTGGGGGGCCGATTTGGCGGATGGGGTCAGCAAAACCTGCCCGATGCGCCGTTGCTGAAGGGTCAGCACCTTGGCCCGGTATTGGCCGATTTCCACCTCATCCCCCACCCGCGGCCAGCGGTTCAGCCGCTGGACGATATATCCGCCGATGGTATCCACGCCATTGGCCTGCACCGGTCCGATGGGGAGGCGTTCGTGCAGTTCGTGCAGGGGAAACAGTCCGTTGACCCGCACCGCCTCGCCGTCGCGGACCACGTCGGTGGGAGAAACGGGGTCGAATTCATCCTCGATCTGGCCGACGATCTCCTCCAACACGTCTTCCATGGTCACGACGCCCTGGGTCAGGCCATACTCATCCACGACGATCGCCAGGTGAAGATGCCGCGTCTGGAAAAGCCGCAGCAGCCGGGCGACGGGCATCAGTTCGGGGACGAACAGCACGTCGCGCTTGATCTGGCGCAAGTCGATCTCGCCGGAGCCGATGACGTGGATGGCCGAACCGGGCAACCCGCTGGGGATGGCCACCGCTTCGCCGCCGGGAAGCGTTTCATCCAGAAATTTCAGTTTGCCCGGCACCAGCTTGAGATGATTGAACAGGTCCTTCATGTGAATCTGGCCGATGACGTGATCCATGTCTCCGTCGCAAAGAGGCAGGCGGGTGAAGGCGCTCTTCTGGACGGTGCGGAGGATTTCGCCGAGCGGTTGATTGATCAGCAGGAAATCCACTTCGGGCCGGGGAGTCATAATCTGCCGAACCTTGAGCTGGCCGAACTCGAAGGCGTTGGCCAGAAGATTGGCCCTTCCCTGGGGGATGGTTCCCCGAGCGGCGGCCTGAAGGAGCAGGGCGTGTAATTCCTCCTCGGTATGGGGAAGATAACCCGCGCCCAAGGGGCCTCTGGGCCTTTGAACGCCGAACGCACGCAGCACCCCATGCGTCGCGGCGTTGAGCATCCAGGTCGCGGGATAAAAAACGTAGGTAAAAATCACCAGGGGAATTCCCAGCAGGGCCAAAATGCGATCGGCATGCTCGATGGCGATGTTCTTGGGCGCCTGTTCTCCCACGACGATCTGTAGCGCCAGCGCCAGCGCGAAGCTGACGAGAAAGGCGACGACGTGCTGGGCGGAGGCGGAGAGATGCAACCCCGACAACACGGGCGCGAGCAAACTGCCGACCGCCGGCGCGGTGATGGCCCCCAGGCCAAGGGCGGCCAGGCTGGTGCCAAGCTGGCAGCTTGAGAGAAACAGGTCCAGCCGCGTCTTGATGAGCAGCGCCGCGCGGTCCGCCATGGTCTTGGCCGAATTGACGCGTAGCCGGCTGGCCCGCGCGCTGATGGCCGCATATTCCGCCGCCACGAAAAAGGCGTTCAGCACCACCAATCCCAGGGTGGCGAGGATTTTGGCGAGTACGATGGACACGGGAATTTCACCGCCGAAGCGCCAGGATCAATTCGATCTCGCCGCTGGGCCGGTTCAGTTGCTGGGCGATGTCCTTGCTGCATCGGCCTTGGTCGGCCAGTGCGTAAACCTCGGCGTGCCGCGGATCGATCGCGAGAGATTCGGCCGGTTCCGGCGTGTGCGATGCCGGCGGAGCTTGCGATGTGTTCGCGGCGGAGGGCGCATTCATGGCCGCGATTCGTTCGTCGGCCTGGCGTATCAGGGCTTCGAGCCGGGCGGACCGGGTGTCGATCTGGGCGGTGATTTGCCGGGCCATTTCCGACAGTTCCACCAGCACGTTCTGCATTTCCCGCTCGACCGATCTCTGCTGGGCGAGGCTGCCAAACCGATGCGGCCTATCCAACGGGTCCTTCTTCCTGAACCAAGGCCGCATCGTGGCGTAGGCGATCGTGAGGATCCCCAGGATAATGGCCGCCCATTTGGTGATCGGGTCGATTTCGAGCAGGAACGGCGAAGTCATACTGGACTTCCCATCCTGCCGTTAGCGCTCGGGAGAATCAAGGGATGGCGAGAAATCCGAAATCTGAATGACGAAATCTGAAACGGGTTCCATTCGGTCATTCGGATTTCGGATTTGATTCGTTATTCTGGTTTCGGATTTCGGATTTCCGCGCAGCGGCCTCACGCTTTCGGCAGAGGCGGCGAAAAACAGCGGCAGCCGACTTGACTCGAAAGTCAATGCCGATATCATCTCTTGGGCGATGGCTGAGGTGATCGTCACGCCCGAGGCGCAGGCACAGTTTAATCGGTTGCCGCTGCCGATCCAAAAAAGAGTTCGCGCCGTGTTCCATCGCCTGTATCAATGGCCACAGGTCAGCGGCGCCAAGCCGATGCGGCGGGAGTTGGCGGGCAACTATCGCATACGCACCGGTGATTATCGAGTCGTATTTCATGTGACTGGGAAGGTCGTGACCGTGTGGAAGATCGGCGACCGACGCGACGTTTATGATTGAGCGAAAAGAGGAACGCCCATGACCGCAACCAAGGTGGTTCTGAACAACCGGAATTTCGTGATCGTGCCCGAGGCCGATTGGCTCAAAGTATTCCCCGCTCTCCCTTCGGCGGCGCGCGCACCGAAGAAAGTCGCGGCGGCCAGGGGGCAAGGTCTCGATCGCGACGTCCTTCCGCCATTGCCCCTCGCCGATGAAAGGGGAAATCGCCCGGCATTGGCGTTCGCCGACGCGGCCATCGCCCGCACTATCATTCGGCGACGAAAACGGTTGGGGCTGTCTCAAATCGGCTTGGCGGACCTGGCGGGCATCCGCGTGGAAGTGCTCAACCGCGCCGAACGCACCGTCACAATCCCCAGCGTGCGGACGTTGACGAAGATTGAAAGAGTGCTTCAGCATCTGGAACGGCGATCGGGGAAACGGGGGCGAAATTCCAATTAAAGAAACTCCGTGGACAGATCGCTCAGATGATGTTCTAGTGTACCTCTCCACAATTAAACGAACCTAATCGGCGCGGGCGCGTAACTGAGATAGGAGGTACTATCTCATGCGTGTTGCTCGCCCTGTGGTTCTGGCCGAAGATCAGAAAAGCCA
>JBEKKC010000155.1:0-11054 GCA_050010915.1 Tepidisphaeraceae bacterium
ACGACAAAAAACTCGTCAATTTCAAATACTTCTTCACCCGCAAGCTCATGTTCGTCCGCTTCGGACACGCCATCGCGCTATTCCCCGGCGGATTCGGAACCATGGACGAGGGATTCGAGGTCCTCACCCTCATTCAAACCGGCAAATCCGCCCCCATGCCCATCGTTTTCATCGACAGCCCCGGCGGAGACTACTGGAAACAATGGCAGGTCTACGTGCAAAACCAGCTCGTCGCGCGCGGCCTCGTCAACGAAACCGATTTATGCCTCTATAAAATCACCAACGACATCGATGAGGCCGTGAACGAAATCAGGCACTTTTATTCCAACTACCACAGCATTCGCCATTCCCGACAGGACGTGATCCTTCGCCTTCACCATCCGCTGGGCAAATCCGAGCTCGGCCAGATCGCCGACCGTTTTTCCGATCTTCTCGACGGCGGCAGCTTCCGCGCCAGCGCCGCCCTGCCCGTCGAGAGCGACGAGCCCGCCCTGGCCGACCTGCCCCGCCTGGTTTTTCCCTTCAACCGCCGCGACCACGCCCGCCTGCGAATGCTCATCGATTTCCTCAACGACCTCCACCGGCTCGATCCCGTCCCTTCCCCCGCTGCCGCGAAAAGATAACCGTTTGTCGTCGAGTGATGAACATCAGCTAACGTTTCAACGCTCTTGTAACCGCCCGCGTCACTTCACTCCGTATTTTCCCGGATTTCCCGCGACCGCCGCGGCGAATTTGGCCGGGGCGTTCTCGAAATCCTTACGACAGTCCGGACAGCAAAGGTGGTAGACCTTCCCGTCATAAACTTCGACTAGATTTGAATCCCCGACCTTGTCTCCGCTGACGAGACAGACGGCATTTCGCAAATCCACCGCCGCGAACGCCGGCCCCGCGGGTTGCGAGGTTGGCCCGGCGCCGTCCATTTTCATCCCCGACATGTCATCCGCGATCGCCAGCCCCGCCAGAAACAATCCGCCCGCCACGCACCAACATACCAATGATCGACGATTCATGGACTTCTCCTTTTCGTTGCAACCGACAACCCTACCGGGTGCAGCCGCGCTTTGCCAAGCGGGAAACCCCCGGCAGAACAGATGCTCACGGTGATTGACTCGGCCATGGCCCGGTGGCATGATGGGCATCGGAGATTTCCGGTCACGGATGACCGGCGGCGATAGGATGGTTCCCGGCCGAAATCCAGGGAACTTTTTGGGCTTTCCAGCGTCTAATCCCATGTCAAGTTTGAGCGGCGCCAATTGCGAGGCCGAACTTTCGCCCAAGGGCGAATCGGCCGGCGAGGACGCAGCGCGGGGCCGCGACAGGGAAGCGGCCATGCTCCTCAAGGCCGGTAAAGGTGACCGCTCGGCGTACGGCCAAATCGTCGTCCTGTATCAGGATCGTCTCTTTAACGCGTTGCTCAGAATGGTTGGCGAACCGGAAGAGGCTCGCGAGTTGACGCAGGAGACGTTCACGCGCGGACTGGAAAAAATCGCGACCTTTCGCGGGGAGGCCTCGCCGTACACCTGGCTCTTCCGCATCGGCATGAACCTGGCCATCAGCAATCTCCGCCGGTCGCAGCGCGTGCGGGTTTATTCGCTGGACGGCGTGCCGCGCGGCGGAAACGGCGAGTTGCGGCGCGAGGACCAGGCGACGGCGCTGGTGGACCGGGTCGCCTCGGCCAAAGGTGACACGCCGCCGCAGGCGGCCGAACGGAAGGAGCGAAATCAGATCGTGCTGGACGCCCTGGGCCGGCTGGACGGAGAATATCGCGCGGTGCTGATCATGCGGGACGTGGAAGGATTCGATTACCAGCAGATGGCGGACGTGCTTGGCTTGCCGTTGGGAACGCTCAAGAGCAGGTTGTTCCGGGCACGAGTGGCGTTGAGGGATGAGTTGGGAGCGTATTTGGCGGATCGAAAATTGAAGGGAAAATGAGATGAGAGATTCAAAATTCGAAATTCGAAACTCGAATGACGAATCAAATTCGAATAACCAAATTCGAAACGAATACTGTTTCGTCCTTCGAATCTCGAATTTGATTCGTCATTCGAGTTTCGAATTTCGAATTTTCCCCGCTTCGGGTTATTAGACAAATGGAAGATAACGAAGCCATGCTCTGTGCTTATATCGAGGGCGACCTGGACGCCGCGGGGCGGGCGCAGATCGAGAAGCTCCTTCAGGACAATCCGCAGCACCGCAAGCTGCTGGCGGAGTTGACGGCGATGCGCGAACTGGTTCGGGGGCTGCCGCGCGTCAAGGCGCCGATGGACCTGGGGGATTCCCTGCGGCAAAGAGCGGAGCGCTCGATGTTGCTGGATGGACCCGGCGCGGTTGTTCCCCAGCGGGAGCGCATGAGCCGGTGGCCGCAGTTCTTCGCGATCGCCGCGATATTTTTGCTCTTCGCCTCGTTGTGTTTCATTTTGTACAAGGCGTTGGGTCCGACGCTGAAGCCGGCGGAGTTCACGCAGAACATGGAGGAGAACAAGATCCTGAATAATATAGAGCCGACGAGCGCGTTGAGCGCGCCTGTGATGAATGCGCCCGCGGCCCCGGCCAGGGCGGCGCCATTCGCGTTCGCCGGCGCGCCGCAAGCGGCGGCTCATCAGGCCGAGGCAAAAACGCAGTTGGCCGACGCGACGATACAAAGGGGGCAAAATCTTCAGGATCAGTTGCAACGGCAGGTGGTCGCGGCGAGTCAACCGGACTTGGCGGCCATTCGCCGGCGGCTGGAAAGTTCTGGATACGGCGTTACCGCCAGCGACGGCCGAATGGGCGGTAGGAATTCCCCGCCGGTGCTCATGGTGGTCAACAGCACTGATGCACCGGCGACGAAAGTGCAAATCGCGCAGTTTCTCAACAACAGCACGGGCATCTCGTGGAGCGTCATTCCCCAAGAGGTGGATTGGAAATCCAAGGCGACCACGCCGCCCAGCGGCGAGGCGATTGGCGGCGGCGCGGCCGAGGGTCAATTGAAACCCGCCGTGAATTCCCTCGATTTCAGCAGCAACGGCGCCGGCGAAACCGACAACGCAACGACGCGGCCGTCGAGTGATGTTTTTTACGTTGCCCGCGGCCTGACGGCGGAGCAGGCCGATGCGCTGCGGCAAACGCTGATCGTGCCGCAGAACGGCCCGGAGGTTCAGGTGACGATGCAGTCGGCGCAGCCGCTGGCGACGACCGAGCCGAGCACGCAGACGGACAAAGACGTGAACAGCTTGGGCGCGCCAATGATCGTCGCGGCGGCGACGAGCCAAACGTCGTTATCCGCCGATGCCGAAGACAGGGGGGCGTCGCCGACCACCGCGCCGGCGGAGGCGTCGTTGTCATACGGATTACGGGCAAACGCGGGGCTGTCGGCTAATCAACGGCAGGCATTGCAATCCGTGGATGCGGTGATCGTGCTGGAACAATCCGGAACTCCGGTTTTAACGGCTGGGCCGAGCACTCAGGCGGATTCGGTTGCGACGAAATCCGAACTCGCTCCCGCGACGCGGCCGTCGACGCAGCCGTGAACGATGCGCCATTTTTCCTCATGTACATGCGGAGCGTCGCCGGTTAATGTGTCCTTCGGCAGTCGGAACGACGATGCATCCGGTATCCATTGAAAACGACGCGTTTCGCATGGAGGTCTGGCCGCGGATCGGCGGGAAGGTCTCCAGCATCATCGACAAGTCGGATCAATACGAATTGATGTTCACGTATCCGGCGGAGTTGCCCGATTCACCGCATTACGATGCGCCATACGGCGATCACTGGTACGCCGGCTGGGACGAATGCTTTCCGGCCGTGGCGCGAAGCACCTATCCACGGCATCCGTACAACGGGATCGCCGTTCCCGATCACGGCGAGCTTTGGGGGATCCCCACGACCACGGCAGTCCCCACCAAGGATGGAATCACGACGGTTTGGCACGGCCTGCGTTTTGGATACCGGTTGACGCGCAAGCTGTACCTTCAGGATTCGGCCATCGTCGCGGAGTACGATCTGACGAACCTGGCTCCATTTGAGTTTCGATTTGTATGGGCGTTGCACGGCCTGTTGTCAATGGCGCAGCCGGTGCAGTTGGACGTCGAGCAGAAGCGGTTCCGTTGGAGCCATGATGCGGAAGGGAAGCGGTACGACACGATGTTTTCGTGGCCGATGCTGGGCGATAACGAAGATTTATCCCGGCCGGATTCATTGCCGGTGAAACGCGGCTGGAAGCTGTTTTCGGTCGATCCGATTCAATCGGCGTTCGTCGTATCCTATCCAACGCGGAAGCGAAAGCTGCGGATGGAGTATGAATCCGGCGATGGAATGCCGGCGTTCTGGGGAGTGTGGATCAACACCGGCGGATCGGCTGGGAACAGGAATTTCGCCGTGGAACCGACCACCGGCCAATTCGACGAGATCGACCGAAGCATCGCCGACGACTCGGCCGGCCAGATCGGCCCGTTCGGACATCGGAACTGGCTCATTCGCTGGACCGTTTCGTAAAGAATCTTCTCGTTTTCCTGTTACTTTTTATTGGCGGGCGCATTTTCTCATTGGAAGCGCAAAACGAGAAATCGAGAAGGCCTTTCCCTCCCCTGAGCCTCGGACGCATCTCCCCGCGTCCGAGGTCTTTTATTGCCGCAGCATGGCAATCAGCCGCCATTGAGTGAGCGCCATGTAACCGAGCACGACGATGGCGATGCCGCAGAAGATAGGGAACCCGAACGGATAGGTGTGTGTAATTACACCGACGTTGAAGACTGCAGCCAATGTGGTCAGGCAAAACGCAAATAGCAGTGGGGCAGTTTTTCTGGCAGCGGCGAGAACGATTCCTTCGACGATTAAAGCGACGGCAAAAACGGTGACGCCAAGGTCATTCCAAAAGTCGACTGTTTTGATGTACGGAACCACATTACCTTGTTCGTCCTGGAATGGATTCTTCTGGTCAATAGAGGCGGGAGAATGCATATAAATGAGTATTCTAGGAAAGAGAAATAGCAGTAACACCCCGAGACCGATGCTGATCCAGGCTTCGGGCAATCCGATGGCTGGAGGAATCCTGACGACCTGGATCGGCGGCGGAGGGGCGGGCTCGGTTGCTTCGGGTACCGGACGCGATTCCGCGGTTTTCGACAGCTTCGGCAGTTTTGACAGGTCCATGGGTGGTGCTCCATTCTCCATTGGCCTTGACCCCTTGGCGCAATCAATGTAAAGACCCCAGGCGACGGATTCAAACTATCTGCACGACGGAGACGCCGACGGAGAATTTCATGGCGGACGTTTTGGAACAAGTCGACGCGGTGGCGAAGCAGGCCGAGCAGGAGCTTTCAGCCGTCGCCAACCCCGCCCAACTCGAGCAGTTCCGGATCAAATTCCTTGGGGTCAAGGGAAGCATCAAGGGATTGATGACGCTCTTGGGGCAGACGCCGAAGGAACAGAAGCCGGTCGTCGGGCAGAGGATCAATGCGCTGAAGGATCGCGTGACGGCCGCGTTCGAGGCGAGGAAGATCGAGTTGGGATCGGCCCAAGGGCCGAAGGACGCGGCGGACGTGACCGAGCCGGGCCTGCGGCCCCGGATCGGGAACCGGCATATCCTGATGAAGGTGGCCAACGAATTGACGGAACTGTTTGGCCGGATGGGGTTTTCCGTGGCATCGGGACCGGAAGTGGAGGACGAGTTTCACAACTTCATCGCGCTGAACATTCCCGCCAGCCATCCGGCGCGCGATCCGCTGGACAATTTTTATCTGGCCGCGGAGACGGGCGAAGGCCAGTCATCGGCGCTGGACCGGGCGCCGGGCGATCAACTCATGCTGCTGCGCACGCAGACCAGCACGGTGCAAATTCGCGTCATGGAACAACAGAAGCCGCCGATCCGCGTCGTCATTCCGGGTCGAGTGTATCGGCCGGATACGCACGATGACACGCATTTGTCGATGTTCCATCAGCTCGAGGCGCTCGTGGTGGACAAGAACGTCACGATGATCGACCTGAAGAGCACGATTCTCCAATTCGTTCATGCGTATTTCGGCCCCGAGGCCAAGGTGCGATTCCGGCCGAGCTTCTTTCCCTTCACCGAACCGTCGGCGGAGGTGGACGTCTGGTTCGACTTGGCCGGCGGCAAGAGCCGATGGGTGGAACTCGGCGGATGCGGAATGGTGCACCCGAACGTTTTCAAATCCGTGAACATCGACCCCGAAAGGTACACGGGCTGGGCGTTCGGGTTCGGCATCGAGCGGATCGCGATGCGAAAATACGGGATCAGCAATATCCGCCTGTTCGTCGAAAACGACGTGCGGTTCTTGCAGCAATTTTAGTCTCGATCACACCGCGTTCACGACGGCCCAGATGTCACAGTGGAATTATCATTCACCCAGGGCATTTCGAGCACTTCCACGCACTTCATCTGGTTGAGACTGCCAATGGGGATCGTGTCCTTCGGACCATTGTTTTGGGGATCATGGCACCAATTTGTCGTTAACTTCATGTACAATAAAGCCTTACATTCAATAACCGCTCCGTAAAAGTCCCCACGCCAAAATAGGGGTTTCCCCCAGTGGTTGAAACTCAATCTCAATTAGATAATAATCCGATGTAAGAGACGTTCCTAAACGTAACGGGAGCGATGCCATGGAAAAAGCTTGCGGTCTTAACGCGTGCAATCATTCAGGGACGGCCGGCTCGTGCGCTCTGAATAAGCTGGGGATCGGTTGCAGCGGATTCGTCGTTTCCGTGGGGGGCGATTCGGAACTTCGCCGGCGGCTGCTGGAGATGGGGTTCTGCAATGGCGCGCAGGTTGAGGTGGTTCGCCGCGCTCCGCTGGGCGATCCGATCGAATTCAGGCTCCGTGGATATCATCTTTCCCTTCGCGACGAGCAAGCCCGACATGTGACGATTTCCCAGAGTTAAAAATCGCCGATGTCTTCCTGCTGCAAGATCGAAAGCGAATTCAAATCCAGCGATGGGCGGCTGACCATCGCCTTGGCCGGCAATCCAAACAGCGGTAAGACCACGATCTTCAACGCCTTGACGGGGCTGCGGCAAAAGGTCGCCAACTATCCGGGTGTCACGGTCGAGAAGAAGACCGGACGGTGCCGGCTGCCGAACGGGGCGATCGCCAACGTCATCGATCTTCCCGGCACGTACAGCCTCATCAGCCGATCGCCGGACGAGCAGGTTGCGATGGAAGTTCTTCGCGGCTTGCGCGGCGACACGCCGGCGCCGGATGCGGTGGTCGTGGTCGTGGATGCCAGCAATCTCCAGCGGAACCTTTATCTCGTTAGCCAACTGATCGAAATGGGCAAGCCGCTGGTGGTGGCGCTGAACATGATGGACGTAGCGCAGCGGCGCGGGCTGAACATTTCGCCTCAGCGGCTGCAAAAGCAGCTTGGGGTGCCGGTAATTCCAGTAGTCGGTCACAAGCGGCAGGGAATCGAGCAGCTCAAGGCGGCCCTGATGAAACCAGAGGTGGCGCCGTTGCCTGATTGGCCGTTGCCCGCGGAAATGCGCGAGGAAGTGACGGTGGTTGGCGGGGCGCTGGCGATTTTGTCGGAAGAGAAATCGCTGGATCAAGACAAAGCCATTGCCGAGCGGTTGCTGATCGGAGACCGGGCGAGAGACTTGCAGGAAATCTGGAAGCGCGAGCCGGTGGCGACGCTGCTGGGCCATGCCAACCGGCGTTTGTCGGCCGCGGGGATCGACCCGATGCAGGCGGATATCGAGGCGCATTACCGCTGGATCGACGTGGTTGCGGCGGGGTCGCTCGTGCCGGCCTGCGAGCGTCTTGCGGGCGCCGGGCCGGTGCTGGATTACGAAACTCCGAACAAGCCAACGCTGACCGATCGCGTCGATGGCGTTCTCGTCCACAAATTCTGGGGTTTGCTGATCTTCGCCCTCATCATGGGGACGCTGTTTGTGACCATCTTCTGGCTGGCCCAGCCGATCATGAATGGGATGCAAAACGGCATCTTGTGGATCGGACATTGGCTGACGCACGCACTTCCCGAAGGCCCGTTGAAATCGCTCCTGAACGATGGGGTTATCGGCGGCGTGGGCACGGTGATCTCCTTCGTGCCGCAGATCGCGCTTTTGTTCATGTTCCTAGCGATCCTGGAAGACACGGGGTATCTGGCGCGGGCGGCATTCTTGATGGACAAACTTCTGGCCCGCGTCGGATTGCACGGCAAGAGCTTCATTCCATTGCTGAGCAGCTTCGCGTGCGCGATTCCCGGCATCATGGCCACGCGCACGATCGAAAATCGCCGGGATCGCCTGGCGACAATTTTGATCGCGCCGTTCATGAGTTGCAGCGCCCGCCTGCCGGTGTACGCGCTGCTGATCGGTGCGTTCTTCGCCACTTTCGGCGCCCTGGCGCAAGCCGGGATCATGTTGGCTTGCTACGCCCTGGGCATTCTCGCCGCGGTTGCCACGGCCTGGGTGTTCAAGCGATCTTTGCTCAAGGGCGGGGCGACGACGTTCATTTTGGAGTTGCCGAGTTACAAGTTGCCGCAGATTTCGCAGGTAGCCCGGCAGGTTTGGACCAACGCGGGGAAATTCGTCACCAAGGCCGGGACGACGATTTTGGCGTTCAGCATTGTTCTGTGGGCGCTGGCGTATTATCCGAGATTGCCAAGCGATCGCGCGGACCGGGCCGATGCCAACGCCGTGGCGGCGGCGCAGAGTGAACACAGCTTCGCCGGTCGCTTAGGCCACTGGATGGAACCCGGCCTTCGTCCGTTAGGCTTCGATTGGAAGATGGGCGTCGGATTAATTGGCGCCTTTGCCGCGCGCGAGACATTCATCAGTACGATGGGCATCACGTATGCCGTCGGCGATCCGGGCGAATCCGGCACCCAAAGCCTGCAATCGGCCATGCGCGGCGATCATTACGCCAGTGGGAAACCGGTCTGGACGCCGCTGGTGGCCGTCAGTTTGCTCGTGTGGTTCGTGCTGGCGCTACAGTGCATGAGTACGATCGCCATCACCCGCCGCGAAACCGGCGGGTGGCGTTGGCCGATCTTCATGGTGGTGTACATGAACGTGCTGGCGTATGCGGGGAGTTTGATCGTATATCAGGCGGGATTGCTGTTTTTGCACGCGTGAAGGCGCGAACGATGATATAATTCTTCGAGTGATCGTGATGTCGATGTGGCTACAAAATCTTCTGGTTATTCTTGCCGTGGCGGCATGCGCCGCCTTTCTGGCCAGGCAGGGATGGCGAACCCTGGCGGGCAAGCGGAGCAAGCTCGGATCGTGCTGTTCAACGGGCTGCGGAGCGCATGAGCCCAAGAAGCCGGGTTCGGGCGAGCGAATCGTATTCCTTCCGGCCGACGCCCTCGGCCGAAAGAAATGAACAATCCACCCCGCGATCCACGGTCCCATTCTCCCGGCAAAGAATTCGTCTCCACCGACTGGGGCGAGGTGGCCGACTGGTACGATCAGCACGTCGGCGAATCCGGCAGCGAATATCACCAGCAAGTCGTGATCCCCGGGGCGCTGCGGCTGCTCTGCGCGGAGGCGGGGGAAAAAGTGATCGACGTGGCCTGCGGACAGGGGGTGTTTTGCCGGGTCCTGCAATCGCGCGGGATCAACGTGACCGGCGTGGACGCGGCGGTGGAATTGATCCGGGCGGCGCGGCAACGCGGGCCGGCGGAAATCCAATACCTCGTCGGCGATGCGCGGGACTTTTCCAATCTCCTGCACGCCGGGCAATTCGATGCGGCCGCGTGCGTGCTGGCGATCCAAAACGTTCATCCCCTGCCGCCGATATTCCAGAACGTCGCGCGGGTTCTGAAGTCCGGCGGCCGGCTGGTGATCGTCATGATGCACCCGTGCTTTCGCGGAGCGAAGGAAACGAGTTGGGGCTGGGATGAATCGGCCAAGACACAATACCGGCGGATCGACCGATACCTGCTTCCCCGCAAGACCCCGATCGCCACGCATCCCGGGTCGAATCCGCATCAATACACCTGGACGTTCCATCGCCCGATCGGGGGATATATCAAGGCCCTGCGCGGCGCCGGGTTTTTGATCGATGCCATGGAAGAATGGCCGAGCCATAAGCAGAGCACCAGCGGCCCGCGGGCGGCAGCCGAGAACACGGCGCGCCAGGAGATTCCCATGTTCCTGGCGATACGAGCGATCAAGATGCGGTCAGAGAGGGGCCGCGCTGCGCGAGATAGTGGAGCAGTAGAACAGTAGAAAGTAGAGCAGGGGACGGGGAGAGCGGCTGTTGGACGACGGCCAAAACCGGCCAATATCAAAATATAGTGCTGATCGGCCCGTATTGCGGTATAATGCGACTTGGCGTTTCGGTATTCGGCGTTGAGGAATGGGATCCACCCGCATACCCGACCCGAAGGCAGGAAGCGAAACCTTGAACTGGTGGCGCCACCCTCCGCTTCCCACCTCAGCTTTTCGGGAATAGGGCTAATGACTGAGGCTCATTCATCCTCGTTGTCGTCATTTTTAGGCGATGCCGCGTGGGAACGAATGGCCGAGAAACTGCGCCTTTCGCGCCGCGAGGTGCAGATCTTGCAAGCGATGCTTGAAGATCAGAAGGAGCCGGCGATTGCGCGCCGGCTGGAGATGTCGCCGCGTACCGTGCACACGCACATTGAGCGTCTGCATGGGAAGCTTTCGGTTCGGAGGCAGCCGGAGCTTATTATCAAAATCCTCACCCTGTTTCTAATGATGACCGCCGAGCCGGACAGCCCGCTGCCCCCGATTTGTGGCAACCGCACCTCCGGGCGCTGTCCGCTAAATAGCTGACGGCTAAATAGCTGTCGGCTGAATAGCCGACTTGCTTTTTCACTTCCGAAGCTATATATATTGCACTTCTAAAGCATCTGCAATCTAGGGCGAGACTGGCGAGTGCCCTGGATTCACCGAAGCATTCCGATGTAGCCGGAGAGAGGGATCGTGGGTGTCCGGCTTGAAGGAGAGGGAGAATAACGGGGACGCGAACCGCGTCCCCGCTTTTTTTTGTAACTGTTTACCGCCCCGTTCTCGCCCGATTCTGCCGAACGATTCGCAGCCACCGGAATTGCGGATTACACTGGCTTCGCCCGGAAATGTCGAGCGAT
>JBEKKC010000156.1:0-10961 GCA_050010915.1 Tepidisphaeraceae bacterium
CTGTTCTTCCCCTCCCCATGTACTCAGGGGGAGGGCTAGGGTGGGGGTTTCGTAGGCCAATCGACGTTCGACCCCCACCCCAACCCTCCCCCTGAGTACATGGGGAGGGGGAAATTCTCCGCAGCAAGTGTCACGCACCCCGTCGGGTGACTGGATTTGAACCAGCGGCCTCTTGCTCCCGAAGACGAATTCGCCGCGCGCAAAAACGCACGGAATCCACGCAGTGGCGGGGGGGGGGGGGCAGCAGGTGCGCGACGGGCGAGGAGTCAAGACATCGCCGCTGCCCCGCGATATGATGAATTCGTGGCCCAGCGCATCATCATCGCACTCGAAAAGCCCCTACCCGATGCTGAAGCGGCGTACGTCAAGGCCTCGTCGGGCAAGGCTCTCGGTCGCGAATTGGAGAAGCTGGACTTCGCCGCTCGCTGCCGAAATATTCCGTCCCTGACTTCGCGGCTCTCGGAAAGCCAGGCCGCTCTCATCGAGCAACTGACAGATCAGGGCTTTGATCCCTCGAAGATGCGTCTGCCCATCGAGCAGTGGTACGGCGCGTCCGAGGGACTGACAATCGTTCGCACGCTGGCCGAGTACGTGAACGCCGAACTGAACGACTTCAAGCAGCCGAACCCGATCCTGCGCGATCTCAAGGCCGCCGAAGCCTTGCTGGCCGCCGCGCAAGCCGCGGGCACGCGGTTTCATTTCACCAAAGTGTAATCACACCGCGATCTTCACCGGCTCATTTGGCGTCGGGGCCGCGCCGACTGCCGACAACGATCCGAATCAGCGAGCCGCGTATAGATTGACGTACTCGTGCACAGGAAACGATTCCAGTGTCTTCTGATTCAGGGAAGCGGCGAGAATCCTCCGGCACTTCTTGGGTGGGAGGCGGCCGGCAAGATGGCGTTTGAACTTCTCAATCAGCAGCGGAATGCCCTCGGCACGCCGGCGGCGGTGTCCGATCGGATATTCAACCACGACTTCCCGCAAAAGCCGGCCGTCGTTCAGTTCGATCGTCAAACCGTTGGCGATCGAGCGTTTTTTGGGATCGTGATAGTCGCGGGTGAAGCGTTGGTCTTCGACGCAGACCATTTTGGTTCGCAAGGCGTCGATCCGGCGGTCGGCCGCGACGTGGTCTTCATAATCCTGGGCCGTCAGCCGGCCAAAGAGCAATGGCACGGCAACCATGTATTGAATGCAATGGTCGCGGTCGGCCGGATTATGCAGCGGGCCGGACTTGTCGATGATGCGTTTGGCCGCCTCCTGGGTGCGAATGGAGATGCGGCGAATGTCGGCCGCGCTCGCGCCGATGCCGCCCAGTTGCCCATGCAGCATCATCGCCGCCTCAACGGCCGTCTGGGCGTGGAACTCGGCGGGGAAGGAAACCTTGAACAGGACGTTCTCCATCACGTAGCTGCCGTAGGGGCGCTGAAACCGGAATGGTTTGCCCTGGAACAGGACGTCGTAGAAGCCCCAGTTTGGGGCCGTCAGTGCCGTCGGATAGCCCATCTCGCCGGTTTGCGCGATCAGCGCCAATCGCACGGCCCGGCTGGTCGCGTCACCCGCGGCCCAGCTCTTGCGGCTTCCCGTGTTGGGAGCATGGCGATACGTCCGCAGGCTCTGCCCATCGACCCATGCGTTGGATAGCGCATTGATTATTTTCTCGCGGCTCAGACCGAGCAATTTCCCCACCACCGCCGTGGAGGCGACCTTGACCAATATCACGTGATCCAATCCCACTTTGTTGAAGGAGTTTTCCAGCGCGAGGCAACCTTGAATCTCGTGCGCCTGGATCATCGCCGTCAGCACGTCTTTCATTTTCAACGGCCGTCGTCTGGCCGCGACGGCTCGCCGCGACAACCAATCCGCCACCGCGAGGATTGCGCCGAGATTGTCCGAAGGATGTCCCCACTCGGCGGCAAGAAAGGTGTCGTTGAAATCCAGCCAGCGGATCATGGTCCCGACGTTGAAGGCGGCCTGGACCGGGTCCAGCACCAGCGACGTGCCGGGAACCCGAGCGCCCAACGACGCCGTTACCCCGGGCGCCACGGCCCCGAGCAGCTTGGTGCAGGCCGGATAGCGCAGACTCTCCAATCCGCACCCCAGCGCATCCAAAAGACTGTGCCGGGCGGTTTCGTAGGCCAATTTGCTTTTGATACGGTAATGGAGGACGTAATCGGCGATGTCGGCCATGACCCGGTCGGGTTTTGGCCGCAGGTTGGAAACGCTGGCGCTCATCAAATCAGGTTCGTTGGTCAATGGGCACAAACGGCGAGTGTTCCGGGCCGGTATAGTTGGCGCTGGGACGGATGATCTTGTTGTCGGTGCGCTGTTCGATGACGTGAGCCGTCCAGCCGCTGGTGCGCGCCAGGGCGAACAGCGGCGTGAACATCGGCATGGGGACACCCATCTTGTGAAAGGCCACCGCCGAGAACCAATCCAGGTTCGCGAACATCTTTTTCGTTTCGGCCATGGTCGACTCGATCCGCTCGGCAATCTGGAACAGCTTCATATCGCCGTCCCCTTCGGACAGTCCGCGCGCGACTTGCTTCATGATGGTGTTGCGCGGATCAAGAATGGTGTAGACCCGGTGGCCAAAACCGATGATGATCTCCTTGCGCTTGACGCGTTGACGGATGTCGGCCTCGGCCTCGTCGGGGCTGCGATATCGACTCTGGATTTCATAGGCGACTTCATTGGCGCCGCCGTGCTTGGGCCCGCGCAAAGCGCCGATGGCGCCGACGATGGCCGAATACAGGTCCGAGCCCGTGCCGGCGATGACGCGCGCGGTGAACGTCGAGGCGTTGAATTCATGCTCGGCATAGAGAATCAGCGCCGAGTGCATGGCCTTGACCCACGGCTTGGGGGGCGGCTTCTGGTGAAGCAGGTGGAGGAAATGTCCGCCGATCGAGTCGTCCTCGCTGGCGAATTCGATCCGCTTGCCGCCGCGCGCGAAATGATACCAATAGGTCAGCATGGACCCCAGGCAGGCCAGCAACCTGTCGCCCACCTCGCGCGCCGACTCCGGATTATGGTCCCTCGCCTCGCGCGTCATTGCGCCCAGCGCCGAAACCCCCGTGCGCAACACGTCCATCGGGTTGGCGGACGCTCCGATCAGTTCAAGGGTCGATCGCACATTGGCCGGCAGATCGCGCAGGCCGATAAGTTTCTCTTTGTACGCAGCCAACTCCGACGCCGTCGGAAGCTTGCCGTGGATCAGCAGGTGCGCGACCTCCTCGAACTCGCACCGCGCCGCCAGGTCCGCGACCGCGTATCCGCGATAGCTCAAATCGTGCCCGCTTTGTCCGACGGTGCAAATCGCCGTGCTCCCCGCCGGCACGCCCGAAAGGGTGACAGACTTTTTTACCCTCAACCCTCGCGGGTCTGCTCCACTCATTTTGATTCTCCGAACAGTTCGTCGATCTTGCGCTCATACTCGTGATAGCGGATCGTTTCATACAATTCGGCGCGCGTCTGCATGGCCTCCAGGGCATTTACCGGCGTGCCGTCGCGGCGGATGGTCTGATAGACGTTCATGGCCGCCTTGTTCATGGCTCTAAAGGCCGAAAGCGGATATAGCGCCAATCCGACGCCGGCGCCGCGCAACTGGTCGGTTGTAAATGGCGGAGTCCGGCCAAATTCGGTCATGTTCGCCAAAATCGGGACGTTGGCCGCCTGGGCAAACTGTCGATACATCCCCAAATCGCTCAACGCTTCGGGAAAAACCATGTCGGCCCCGGCCCGCACGTAAGCCTGCGACCGCTCCAGGCCGGCCGCCAGTCCTTCAACGTCCACGGCGTCGGTGCGGGCCATGATGACGAAATCGGGATCACTGCGCGCATCGACGGCCGCCTTGATGCGATCGCACATCTCCCCGGAACCGACTATCTGCTTGCCCGGCCGATGTCCACAGCGCTTGGCAGCCACCTGATCTTCAAGATGGCAACCGGCCGCGCCGGCTTTGATCAGCGACTTGATCGTCCGCGCGACGTTGAACGCGGTGGGGCCGAATCCGGTATCCGCATCGACCAGCAGCGGAATATCGCAGACGTCGGTGATGCGGCGCACGTCCGTCAACACGTCGTCGAGCTGACTGATGCCCAAATCCGGCAGTCCCAGCGATCCGGCGGCCACCCCGCCGCCCGAAAGATAAATCGCCGAAAAGCCGGCCTGCCTGGCCAGCAAGGCGCACATGGCGTTGACGGTTCCGACGACCTGAAGCGGCTGCTCGCGCCGCACCGCGGCACGCAAACGAATCCCAGGAGTGGAAGCGTCGGTAGCCATCTTCGCACAATTCTATGGTTTCTGTTGCCGCCAGACCGGATCCTGATGCGAATCGGCCGCCGAAGCGAACCAGCGCGTAGTGACCGTCTTCTGCCGCGTATAAAAATGGATCGCCTCGGTTCCCTGAATGTGCAGGTCGCCGAAGAACGACTTGTTCCATCCAGTGAAGGGGAACCAGGCCATCGGGGCCGGGACGCCGATGTTGATGCCGATCATGCCGGCGTTGAATCGCATCTTGAATTCGCGTGCGATCCATCCGCTATTGGTGAAAATGCTGGCGCCGTTGCCGTAGGGACAGTCGCGCGCCACGGCAATGGCTTCGCTGACGTCGTTCACGCGCAACACGGAGAGAACGGGCCCGAATATCTCGTCGGTCACCAGGCGCATCGGTTTGGCCACGCGATCGACGATACTGGGGCCGACAAAAAATCCGTCGCTGTGCGCCGCCTCGACCTCGCGCCCGTCCAGCGCGACCGTCGCTCCTTCGCGATGGGCGATATCCAGATAGCCGGCCACGCGCTGCTGATGCTGCCGAGTGATCAGGGGCCCCATGTCCACCGCATCCCCGGCGTCGGTTGGACCGGTTTTCATCTTCTGAGCGGCTTTTACAAGACGGTCAACAAGCGGCTGGGCAATGCCACCCACGGGAACCGCCACGGACCCTGCCATGCAGCGTTCGCCGGCGCAGCCAAAAGCCGACGCCTGTATCGCCGCGGCCGCCTGGTCCAGATCGGCGTCGGGCGCGACGATCAGGTGATTTTTGGCTCCGCCCGCGCTCTGCACGCGCTTGCCATGCTTGGCGCCGGTTTCGTACACGTATTGGGCAACCGCCGTGGAGCCAACGAAGCTGATCGCGGCCACCTGCGGATGCGCCAGCAGCGCGTCGACGCAGGGTTTGTCACCATGGACGATATTGAATACGCCGGCCGGCAATCCCGCCTCTATCAGCAGTTCTCCCAGCAGATGCGCGCTCATCGGCACGCGCTCTGACGGCTTGAGCACGAAGGTATTGCCGCAGACGATGGCAATGGGAAACATCCACAGCGGGACCATCACGGGGAAATTGAACGGCGTGATGCCGACGCAGACGCCGACCGGATGGCGGGTCGTTTCGGTGTCCACATTGTTCACGATATTGGGCAGCGTGCGGCCCATGATGAGGCTGGGTATCCCGCAGGCGAACTCCAGGACCTCGATGCCGCGCTGCACGGATGCCCACGCTTCGGCCGGCGTTTTGCCGTGCTCGCGCGTCAGGCACTTGGCCAGATCATTGGCCCGGTCCAGGCAAATCTGGCGGAACTTGAACATGACGCGCGCCCGCTCGACGACCGGCACGTCCGCCCAGCCGTCCAGCGCGGCCGCCGCGGCGCGCACGACCCGGTCCACCTCCTCCGCATCACACATCGGAACCTGGGCGATCTTCTGCCCGCGCGACGGATTAAAAACGTCACCCCAGCGCTGGGCCGTGCTTTGGATCCATTGGCCCCCGCAGAGGATCGGCAGTTTTTGCGGCGTTTGTGTGGAAGTCGTGATCGGCATGGCGGCGTCTCGTCAAAGCCCCTGGCTCGCCAGCGGGAGAACCTCGTCCAGGCAATCGGCAATGAAATTCGCGTCGTCGAGGTTAAGACACATCGGCGGCTTGATCCGCAGCACGTTGCCGTGCAGGCCGCCCTTGCCGATGAGCAGGCCGCGCTCGCGGGCCAGTTCCATTACGGCCGCCGTTTGCTTCTTGGCGGGGAGTTTGGTCTTGCGATCGGATACCAGTTCCACGCCCAGCAGCAACCCCATTCCGCGCACCTCGCCGATCATTGCATGCTTCTGCTGTAGATCGAGCAGGCGATTTTTCAGGTGCGTACCAACCTTCAGGGCGTTGGCCTGGATGCCTTCGGCATCGATCACCTCCAACGTGGCCAGGCCCTGCGTCATGCAGATTGGATTGCCGCCGAAGGTGTTGAACTGAACGCGGTTGGCCAGGGTGGCGGAAATCTCCGGCCGCGTCCCCAGGGCGCCCAGGGGAGCGCCATTGCCAATTCCCTTGGCCAGCGTGACCGCGTCGGGCGTCACGTTCCAGTTCTCAAAAGCCCAGAATTTCGTGCCGGTGCGGCCGAAACCGCCCTGTACTTCATCGGCCACGCAAATGCCGCCGTGCTTGCGGACGATCTCGTAGACAATCTGGAAATACTCTTTCGGAGGCGTCACGGTGCCGCCGACGCCCTGGATGCACTCGCCGATGAACAAGGCCACTTCGCCGCAGGTTTCGTACTCGATCAAATCCTTCACGTCATGGGCACACTTCAAATCGCAGGAGGGATAGGTCAGACCGTATGGGCAGCGGTAACAGTATCCGGGCGTCGCGTTTTTGACGGTGCAGCCGGTGTTGGATTTGAATTTCCAGTTGCCGTGAGCGGTCAGGTTCATGGTCGCGCCGGTGCCGCCGTGATAGGCATTGCGCAGGGAGATGACGTCGACGTTCCTGGTGTACTCGCGTGCTGCCAGCAGGGCCAGTTCGTTGGCCTCCGAGCCGCTGTTCGTGAAGGACCAGTTGGACAGATTCGACCCCACGGGCATGTGCTCGGTCAGTTTTTTGGCGAACTGGCCGATCGTCGGATGAAGATAGATCGTCGTGACGTGCTGAAGCGCGCCAAGCTGTTTCTGGACGGCCTGCACGACCTTGGGATGGCAATGGCCGACCGACACCGTGACGATGCCGGCGAAACCATCAAGATAACGCTTGCCGGTTTCGTCCCACAGGTACTGCATGTGGCCTTCGACGACCATCAGCGGCTCCTGGTAATAGCGGATCAGGCCGGGCGAAAGATACTGCTTGCGCAGCGCCACGGTTTCCGCCTTGCTTGGGCCGTCGTAGGGCTGCGGCACGTGCGTGCAGAGGGGCAATGAAAGTCGCTTGGGAGACGATTGCGCTGGAGTGGAGACAGATGGCATGGTTTCCTCACGGCGCGACAATCGACCGATACGTTTCCGGGCGACGGTCGCGATAAAACTGCCAGACGTTCCGCACGTCGCGGATCATGTCGAGATCCAGATCGGCGACGACCAAGGCATCGACGCTGCGCGGACCCTGGGCGATGATCTGGCCGCGCGGATCGGCGAAGTAGGAGCTTCCATAAAACTCCCCGATCCGCCACGGTTCCTCGAAACCCGGTCGGTTGATCGCGCCGACGTAATATATGTTATTCGCCGCCGCCGTCGGCTGTTCGAGCTTCCAGAGGTATTCCGAAAGCCCGGCGACGGTGGCCGCGGGATTGAAGACGATCTCGGCGCCGCCCAGGCCCAGTTCGCGCCACCCCTCGGGGAAGTGCCGGTCGTAGCAGAGGTAGACGCCGACGTTGCCCACGCGCGTTTTGAAAACCGGGTAGCCGAGATTGCCGGGGCGAAAATAAAATTTCTCCCAAAACCCCGGCTCGCAATGGGGAATGTGCATCTTGCGGAATTTGCCGAGGAACGTGCCGTCGGCGTCAATCACCGCGGCCGCGTTGTAATATACCCCGGTCAGGTCCTCTTCGTAGATCGGCAATACGATCACCATCTGGTGCTTTTTGGCGAGTTGAGAAAAGAGTTTTGTCGTCGGCCCGTCGGGGATCTTTTCCACCAGTTCGTACCACTTGGCCTTCTGCTCGGCACAGAAGTACGGTCCGAAGAACAGCTCCTGGTAGCACAGAACCTGCACGCTTTGCGACGCCGCTTCCTCGGTCAGCTTCACGTGCTTGGCGATCATCGCTTGCTTGATCTTCGCCGTCGGCGACGTCGCCGGCTCACAGAGCGTTGCCTGAATCAGTCCCGCTTTGACAATCCGCGCCATACCTACACCTTCACCGCTTTCTTCGGCGCAATCTTATTCACCTTTCCAGCTTTCAGCATCGTCTGATACTGATTCCAGCTCATCGGCGGGTTGCCGGTGGAAACTTCCTCCATCGTGATGCACCCGTCCACCGGACAAGCCAGCGCGCACATGTTGCAACCGACGCAGGCGTCGTCGCGTACGGTGAACACGTCGATGGCCCGGCCGTCTTTGTTCAACTGGAGATTCGGCGCGGCCTCGCCCTTGAGGCGATTGGGTTCACCGAACTTGCTTGTGTAATCGGCAGGCGACAGTTTGTCCCATGCAATCGCCTGGTAACACCCATCTTCGCAACTGGCGAAGCAGATTCCGCAGTGAATGCACGTGGCCTGGTTGATCTTCGCGACCACCTTGTAATTCAGATCGAGTTCGCCCCAGTCCTTGATGCGCGGCAGCGCCTTGCCGACCGCCTGATCGATCGTGGCGAACCCCTTTTCATCCATCCATTTTTCCAGGCCGCGCGTCATTGCCTTGACCACGCCGAACCCTCGGTGCATGACGGCCGTGCAGACCTGGAGCGTGGAGGCCCCGAGGAGGATGAACTCGACGCAATCGTCCCATTTGCGAATTCCGCCGACGCCGCTGATGGGCAGGCCGATCTCTTGGTCGCAGGCGATTTCGCTGACCATGTTGAGAGCGATGGGTTTGATGGCCGGACCGCAATAGCCGCCATGCGAACCGAATCCGCCGACGCTGGGCTTGGGAGCGAAGGTCTTCAAATCCACGCCCATGATCGAGTTGATGGTGTTGATCAGGGTGATGCCGTCCGCTCCGCCGCGCTTCACGGCCCGGCCAATCTCGCGAATGCTGGTGACGTTGGGCGTCAGCTTGGCGAGTACCGGAACCGTCGCCACTTCCTTCACCCACGCGCAGATCTGCTCCGCATATTGGGGCACCTGTCCCACGGCCGACCCCATGCCGCGCTCGCTCATTCCGTGCGGACAGCCGAAGTTCAGTTCATAGCCGTCGATCCCGACGTCCTGAAACCGCTTGATGATCCGATGCCACGCCTGGCGATTGGATTCGACCATCACCGAAGCGATCAACGCATGATTGGGGAATCGCCTTTTCACCTCCGCCATTTCGCGCAGGTTGTCTTCCAGCGAGCGGTCGGTGATCAGCTCGATGTTGTTCAAACCCATCAGCTTCTGATTGTTGAGCGCGATTCCGCCGTAGCGCGAGGCGACGTTGACGATCGGCTCATCCGAGAGCGTCTTCCAGACGGCTCCGCCCCAGCCGGCCTCGAACGCATGAAGCACCTGATACGCGGTATTGGTCGGCGGCCCGCTGGCAAGCCAGAACGGGTTGGGCGACCGGATTCCCGCGAAATTGCAATTTAAGTCGGCCATAAATCTCAAAAGTGATTCGGATCGCGCTTGAGGAACCGGCCGCGTTTTTCCCTGCCGACGAATTTTCCGTTGCTGACGACCACCTGCCCGCGCACCGCGACGGTTTCCGCCCGCCCTTCGACGCTCATCCCTTCGAAGGGATTATAATCCACGGCCATCTGCTGTGTTTTGGCGCTGATCGCGCCGCGGTAATTCGGATCGAAGACCACCAGGTCCGCGTCGCTCCCCGTTTGGATGGCGCCCTTGTGCGGATACAGGCCGAACAATCTGGCCGCCTGGGTTGAAGCACAATCGACGAATCGGCACAGGTCCAGTTTGCCGGATTTCACGCCCGCCGTGAACAACACGCTGATGCGGTCTTCCAGCGACGGAATCCCGTTGGGAATCTTGGTGAAATCCCCGCGCCCCATCTCCTTCTGACCTTTGAAGTCAAACGGCGCGTGATCCGTCGCGACCGTGCTGACGTTGCCGTTGGCCAGGTTGTTCCAAAGAAACGGCTGATTGCGTTTGTCGCGCAGCGGCGGGGACATGACGAATTTGCTTCCCTCAAAATCCGGCAATTCCGCATGCGTTTTATCCAGCGTGAGGAATTGAATGAGCGTTTCGATCCAGACGTGTCCACCGCGTGCCCGGGCCTCCAGCGCCTGCCGGGCCGCCGGCTCGCAGCTTGTGTGCACGATGTAACAGTGCGTGTCATGCATCGCCGCAAAGCCGGTCAGATGTTGCACGCCCATCGCTTCGACGGATTCGGGCCGCGACGGCTCGTGCCACTGCGGTCCGGTCTTCCCGGCCGCGATGAGTTCCTTCTGCCGCATGGCGACGGCGTCGGCATTTTCGCAATGCGCGGTCACGATCACGCCGAGCGACTTGGCCAGCCGCATCACCTGACACAATTCCGCGTCATCGACGCCGAGCGCGCCCTTGTAGGCCAGAAATACCTTGAAACTGCTCACGCCCGCGGCGACGATTTCCTTCAGTTGGCTCTCGGCCAGCGGGTCAAAACGCGTCGCCCCCATGTGGAAGGTGAAATCGCA
Organism: Tepidisphaeraceae bacterium; assembly: GCA_050010915.1. Lineage (GTDB taxonomy): Bacteria > Planctomycetota > Phycisphaerae > Tepidisphaerales > Tepidisphaeraceae > PALSA-1353. The sequence continues at coordinate 10,524 of JBEKKC010000156.1, forward strand.
AAAGCTATGTCCCTCTCCCTTGGATTTCCACAATTCAAACGCGGCCAGCGGCTCGTCGCTGCGCGCTGGGCAGGCCATTTCGATCAACGTGGTCGTCCCGCCAACCAGCGCGGCGCGCGAAGCGGTCTCGTAGGTGTCCTTCGCATACGTCCCCATGAACGGCAGATATATGTGCACGTGCGGATCGACAAACCCGGGGAACACGTATTTGCCCCGGGCGTCAATGACAGCAGCCCCCGGCGGCACGCTCAGGCCGCGGCCGATGCTCGAAATCGTCTCATCCTGACAATAGATGTCCGCCTGATAGATATCCGACGCCGTGACGATCTGACCATTCTGAATAAAAAGCGGCATGAAAGTCGCTCGCGCTTAGCTTCGGCTGGTTCACTGAGCCAAAGCTTCCTTGGATATAACCTCCAAGTCCGATTTATTCAAATA
>JBEKKC010000157.1:0-10810 GCA_050010915.1 Tepidisphaeraceae bacterium
GTTGAACATTATTTTCCGATGACCCGTTGAAGGATTAAGGAGCGTAAACCATGGGCGGCGGCGGAATCGACATTCGTGTTCCAATCGGTCTGATGTTCTTTATCGTCGGGGCCATCATCACCGGCTACGGCGCGGCGACTTACGGCGACGACATGTACGCGGCCCATTCACTGGGGATCGACATCAATCTCTGGTGGGGTTTGTGCCTGATCCTGTTCGCCCTGGTGATGCTGGCTCTGGCATGGAATGCGTCCAAGAAGCACAAAAAAGTGAGATCTTCTCCTCATTAGTTCAATCCTTCGTTCCGATGGGTTCGCCATAAAGAACGCCGCGGCCGTCGGTGCCTACGTAAACGCGTCCGAAAATGCGCGGATCGCCCGCGATGCAGCGATAGCGCGTGCCGTATTGATGCTGATCGTCGTTCACGCGCATCCAGGATGAGCCGAGATCGTCAGATCGCCAGATCGCCCTGATTCCGCCCATTGTCCCGATGGCGAAAATCGAGGGATAATCCGTTCCTTCAGCCGCCTTTCCGAAACTGATTTGATCTACCTGAAGCGCACTATCGGCCCTGGCGAATACGTTTCCACCATCGGAGGAATGGTAAAGACCGGAGCGGCTGACGAGCCATAGATCGTGCGGTTTGCCCAGAGTGGCGACAAGCGGCCACGGACCTTCACGCCATGTCGGCTCATCTTCCGCGATAGACGCGGGAAGTCCTTTTACGGCCGAGGCCGTGAAGGTTGCCCCGCCGTCTGAGCTGGTGAAAAGCCTTCCAGTTCTGAAATCAAGGGCGTAGAACGCGGTGGGATCGACTCGGTCCGCGACGGGACGATCGCCTCGCGGCAAGCCTTTCACTACGGTCCAGGTCTTTCCGCGATCCCGCGTAATCTGCGGAGTGAGCGTTACCGCCATGAAGGTTTTTCCATCGGCAGAGACAATGATCGTGGAAGGGGAACGTCGTCCGCGGCCAGTGTTTGACGGGATTGTCATCGGCTGCCAGGAATGCCCTCCGTCTTCAGAGTAACCCAGCGAAGCCTGCCCCTCGTTTGGCGAGCCGCCGCGGACGATCACCAGCGGCTGATCCCCCGCGTAGTCCAGCGAGAACGTCCCGCCGAACCGTGGATTCTCGTACATTCCGGGCGGGGATATGTTCAGGTCATCGTGCACAAATCCGCCGATATCGGCGAACCCGCTCAGCAAATGTGCCCCCTCGGCTGGGCTTATCAGCGTAAGGATTGCCGTTTGCTCGATCCCGTCCACCCAGGTATGCCAATGCGTCGTCCGGCCGGCGCTCACGTTGGAAAAATCATCGGTGGCATAAATTGTCGCGCCCGTGCCGTACGCGGCATGATTGGAATCAAACGGATCGATCGCCAGCGCCGACATCCACCATCCGAGTTTAGCCTGCGGCGTTCCCCACAAGAGAAATGGCGAGGCAGTTACGTCGCGTTCGCTCTTGGCGGCGATATCCATCCACGTCTTACCGCCGTCGGTTGTGCGCCAGACAGTATCGACGGGCTTCCAGCGGTTCATGGTGGTTACGCCGAGCGTGCCCGGACGCTGCCGATCGAGGGATAAACCGCAATACCCTCCGCCGAGACGGCTCGGGCCTTTTTCCGGGGTGATATCGGTCCATTGGCCGCTCTTGACGTCAAGCTTCATCACGGCGCCATCGCTGACGCCGTTGGGTCCCGTCCCTTTTCCATAGGTGACGTACAACACGCCCTCATCGTCGATTTGCGCCTGGGCGGGAAGCATTTCCGATGCGGGTCCGCCTTCAACGGCGGTCCACGTCTTGCCCGCATCGTCGGTGCGAAACAAATGTCGCGCGCCCCGATCGGTCGAACCGACAAAAATGGTTTGCGTCGCCTGCGGAGGGCGAAGCCCTGTCCGCGTGCCGCTTCGGGGATCGAAAACGACAAAACTCAGGCCCGTGTTCGTCGGCTGGTCACCGCCCGGCAAACCCCGCCCCGTCACCGGAAAGCTCGCCGCCTTCTGCCAGGTCTGACCCGAATCCCCGCTGCGCCACAAACCCTCGTAGCGCGAGCCAAAAAAAAGAATCGTATTGTCGTTGGGATCGATCGCCAGCCGTTCACCGACGCCGCGGCCGTCTTCGTTGCCCCCCATGCGGAAACTTACCGGAAACACCTCCCACGTCTTGCCCCGGTCGTGTGACCGCAAAATTGCCGGTAGCTCGCTGCGATACATGCCCGCGGCGATATAGACCGTGTTGGGATCAATCGGATCGGGCGCGATGCTTTCACCGCCGAAATAGGTCGATTCGCCCATCTGATCCTGGAGCGGAACCCATTGTTTTTGAGAATCGTCCCAGCGATAGCATCCGCCCATGTCGGAACGCAGATAGACAAGGCCTCTTTCCACTCGGCTGAAAACGATTCCGGGAATGAAGCCGCCGGCTCCGACTTTGACGCTTCGCCAGAGGTAAGATTGCTGCGCCGCCGGTGCCGATGCCGTCGCAAGCAATATCGTCATGCACAAAAATCTAAACGTTGTCCTCATTTGATCTCCGATTATGGGCCATGGCCGTTGAAGGGAGATTCTACCAAAAATCGCGAATTTGTAACGCAGAAAGCGTTTGCTGGAATGGAGCGGTTTCACGGAGGAACGGCAACTGGTGTTTGGTCAATTCTTCAACGAAAACGTCAGCGGCTTGGCCGTGTCGGTCCAGCTAATAAGGGGAGCTTCCGGGGCTGAGCCGCACGGTTTTCCGTTGCTGATTTCCCCAACGAAGCGGCGCGGCGGCAACTGCACCTTCACGTCTTTGGCGCGACCGTCGCAGCTCAGCGCGAATTTCGCGCCGGTGCGCTGGCAACGGAACACCATCGGATGCGGACCGTCGGTCGCCGGCACGGAAATTGAAACGTCGGCGCCATCGGCGATCTGAAACAATTGCAGGGTCAACTCGTCGCTCGATTTCCAGTTTGGTTTTTCCGCGTCGCCGCCGATGGGAAGAACGGTATTCTCGCGGACGAGCAAAGGCACGTGCATGAAGTCGATCGATTCGCGCCGCCACCTGCCGCCCTCGATGACTTCGCTGGAGAAAAAGTTTGTCCAGCGCCCCTCCGGCACGTAATATTCGGCGACGTTATCCTGGCGGAACACCGGCGCCACAAGCAGCGACGAGCCGAGCATGTATTGACGATCGAGGTGCGCGCATGCCGGATCGTCCGGAAATTCCAACACCATCGCCCGCATGACGGGCCAGCCGTGGTTGTGGGCATCATGCGATGCCGCGTAAATGTAGGGGAACAACCGGTTCTTCAATTGGGTGAAGTGCCGCATGACCGCGACGGATTCTTCGTCAAAAAGCCAGGGGACGCGGTAGGAAGAGCTTCCATGCAGCCGGCTGTGGGTTGACAAAAGCCCGAACGCCACCCAGCGCTTGTACAGGGCGGCGTTGGCGGTGCCGGAAAATCCGCCGATGTCGTGACTCCAGAATGCCGCCCCGGAAGCACAGAAGCTGAGACCGCCTCGCAGGTCCTCGGCCATCGATTCCCACGTCGCGTCGCAATCTCCTCCCCAGTGCACGGGGAACTTTTGGCATCCGATGGAGGCCGAGCGCGCGAACACGATCGCGTTGCCTTTGCCCTGGAAATCTTCCAGCAACTCAAATACCGCCTTGTTGTAGAGATAACTGTAATAATTGTGCATCAACGCCGGGTTCGACCCGTTGTGATAAACCACGTTTTCCGGGATCCATTCCCCGAAATCGGTCTTGAAGCAGTCAACGCCCATTTCCAGAAGCCGGCGAAGCTTTGAGCAATACCATTCCACCGCCTGGGGATTCGTGAAATCCACCAGCGCCATGCCCGGTTGCCATGCGTCGCGCTGAAACACCCGCCCATCGGGCGTTTTCAAAAAATAACCGCTCTCTGCCCCCTCGCGGAACAGTTTGGAAAGCTGTGAGATATACGGGTTGATCCAAACGCAGACCTTCAACCCCTTGCTCTTGAGCCGGCGAAGCATGCCGGCCGGATCGGGAAACGCCTGGGCATCCCATTCGAAATCGCACCAGTGTCGTTCCTTCATCCAGAAACAGTCGAAATGGAACACGCTGAGCGGGATTCCTCGCTTGGCCATGCCATCGACGAATTCATTGACGGTCTTTTCGTCGTAATGCGTCGTGAAAGACGTGCTGAGCCAAAGCCCGAACGACCAGGCCGGCGGCAGGGCGGGGCGGCCGCTCAGCCGCGTATACTTCTCCAGGACCTGCTTCGGATCCGGCCCGCGGAAGACATAGAAATCAAGCTCTTCCTCGGCGACACTGAACTGGACCTGCGAGACCCGTTCGGTGCCGATTTCGAAATCCACGCGGGCGTTCGAATTGACCAGGATTCCATACCCCCGATTGGAAATGAAGAACGGGATATTCTTGTAAGCCAGATCGCTTCCGGTGCCGCCGTCTTCGTTCCAGATGGAAATGCTCTGGCCGTTCTTGGCAATCGGGCCAAACCGCTCGCCCAGGCCGTAGAGGCATTCGCCCACCCCCATTCGCAGTCGCTGCATCAGCCATCGGCCGCCGGTGCGGTTGGTCATCTGTCCCAGACTATCCCAGGCGCCTCCGGTAATGATCGTTGAGCCGTCCTCGAACTGCATCGACCATTTGCTCTTGCAGATTCGCAGCGTCAATCGGCCGCTGGTGAAGGTCAACTCATCGGGCAAATCCACAATCTTGACGTGGGAAGCTGACAGGGAGTAATCCAATTCCGGCTTCACGTCGCGACGAGCGTTCACATCGTGGTGCACGATCCGCACGCGGATCACATCGGCCATGGGAGAGGTAATATGGAGTTGAAGGACGAGGCCTTCGAAACGGTCTGACGGATCGGTTCCGCTTCGATCGACGGCGGCGACCCAGAGCGAATCGCGCTCCAGTTTGTATTCCGTGACCCTGCGGACGCAGATCGGCGAAATTCCCTCGGCCCATTTCCAAACACCGTGACTGAATTTCATTGCCTGTGCCTTTATGCGATAAAGAACGCGGGCGAGTCATTATGCGACTCGCCCGCTTATCTGCAATAGGATATCGAAGGTCGAGGAGGATGAACCTCCACGATCAGGCATGACGCCGGCGATGAAGCAGTCCGAGGACGCCGAGCCCCAAGAGGCTAATCGAGGCGGGCTCCGGAATGGGTGCAAAAGCGGCATTGATGTAGAACACTTTGTCAAGATTGCTTGTATCGACGGTCTGAAGTCCAAGGCCGCTGGTACTGTCGTTGTACGAATTGTACGTGGAGACGCTGTCGCCTCCAGCGGCATAAGCATTGCCTCCGGTCACGGCAAACGGGACGTAGACATCATAGTCCGTGAGAACTGAAAAGTTGTAGGCCGTTTGCGAGCCACCGGCCAAAACGACGGGATTGGCAAGGGTGAACGTGATGTACTCGGTGCTGTCGCCGCTGCTGAAATCACTCTGAATCGCCGCGGCTCCGGTCGATGATTCGTCGTCAACCGGGAAGGTTTTCGTCGGTTGGTAAGTCACACCACCATCGTAGCTCTGATACCCGGGGTTCGGGTTGTTGGTGAACACCGCGCCGATATCGATAAACCAATTCGATGCGGCAATGGTGTTGCCATTGTAATACCCGGCACCCGACGTGGTCTTAACGGTGATCGAGCTAATCGTCAGGCCACCGGAGGGTATGGTAAAGGTCTCACCGATGCCACCATGGACAGTGGGGCTACCGCCACTGCTGCCGTTGTTCGTGTAGTCTTGATATCCGCTCGGAGACGGGGAGTTGGCAGGATTATAAGGATTCGAAAGAGCGCTCGAAATAGGCGCTGCATCGCTTACCGTAATGACTGCGGCACCGGCTTGACCGACGCCCCACCCTAGAGCGGCAAGGCCAGTCAAAAGACCAATCGTTTTAACCTTGAAATTATGCTTCAACATTTCCAGCCTCCTCCGTATTTGCCTGCTGGCAGGGCACGGAAACCCGAAGATTTGACCCACCTCTACTGCAACAACCGCTTGCTGCACAGACGCAAATCTACCCTTTATTGTCGGAATGTCAAACAAAAAATTGAGGCGTGGCAGCATATTTTGAAAGGAATCCGATCGACTTCGTGCAACATTATGCCCATTAAGTAATTATGACCGATTTCGTGGGAAACCGCTTGCTGTAACGGGACATAAAAATATGATCGGTTTTTCGATTGCGAATGCCGTCTCAGCGCTTGGCGGGCGCACAATTCTGATGTGTTGTTAGCCGATCAGTCCCGCTGGATGGGGCGGGGGCCGATTCGCTTGGCACAAACGTGGATTTTCCGGTTTATTTCCGACGCCAGTGGAATTATTCCGTTCAGAAAACGCTTTATACGCGGGAAAATGATGGTATAGTCGATTTGCGGTCGACCGGCGGGTCGCCGCAATCTGGACGTTGCCAGATGGTTCCCAGTTTGTTTCGGGTAGTTCGAGGAGGCGGTTATGAGTTCGAAGCCCAGGGAGCGCTGGCGGGGTCATTCTCTTCACAGAAAACCGGGGATTCGAGCCATATGCCGTGCGTCGTCTATTGAACCGCTGGAGAATCGGCTCTATCTCACCACCGCCGCCTACACCTGGGAAAACGTCAACATCGGAGCGGGGGGGTTCGTTGATGGCATCTTTTACGACCCTCACAACCAAAACACGATCTATGCGCGCACCGACATCGGCGGTTTGTATAAAACTACAAACGATGGCTCAACCTGGACGCAGTTGCTGGATTTCGTCGGCAATAATACCGGCGGCTCGGGCAACGGCACCCAATCCCAGGAAATCGGCTGCCTGAGCTTCGCCATCGATCCGGAAAACTCCAACAACATTTACGCCGACGTCGGCGAATATTCCGGAACCAACGGAGCCGTTTTCTACTCCACCAACGGCGGACAAACCTGGGGACAGACCAATTTAAGTTTCTACGTCGGCGGCAACTCCAACGGCCGCGGCGATGGTGAACAAATCCAGGTCGATCCCAACGACAGCAACATCGTATTTTTGGGATCGAACAACGACGGTCTATGGGAAAGCACCAACGCCGGCCATTCGTTCAGCAAGATCAACAGTTTCACTCCGTCCAGCACGACTTTTGTGCTCTTCAACACCGCCGGCACAGTGGGCAGTCCAAGCCAAACAATTTATGTCGGCGACGACTCGGCTTCCGCCAACAATACGAGTCTCTATGAAACGACCAACGGCGGCACTTCCTGGGCGCAGATCACGGGCACCGGAACGGCGCCCTCGGGATATCTCCCCGGTCATGCCGTGCTTTCCAATGGATATTTATATCTCGGTTACGCCAACGCCGAAACGCCTGGCGGAACTCTTACGGGCGGTGGAGTGTATCGCTACAACATTTCCTCTTCCGTCTGGGCCAATATCTCTCCGGTCGCCGCGAGCGGCTGGGGGTACGATGGCGTCGCAGCCGATCCCGAAAATCCCAACACCATTGTGGTCGCGTCGTTCAATGACTATGGCGGCCCCGATACGATGTGGCGAACGGTCAACGCCAACGCCGCCACCCCGACCTGGTATAAACCCCTCAGCACCGCCACGGCGCAAGATTCCGGCTATGGCGGATTTAATCAAACACGTAATGCCTCCAGCGCCCCCTACGCCTATGACTCCGGCGACGGCATCAGCAATTGGGTCGGAGCCATCGCCATCAACCCCTTCAACTCAAATCAACTGATGTACGGCACCGGCGAGGGAATTTGGGCCACCAACAACCTCAGTAATGGCGGCGCCAACACGACCTTGACCGCCGCCAACAGTTGGTATTTCCCCAACGATGGCATTGAGTTCACCGCCGTTGGCGGTGTGGCCACCGCATCGGCGGGCGTTCCGTTGTTCAGTGCCATGGGCGACATTTTCGGATTCGCTCATACAACGCTCACCTTCTCGCCTGCCCAGGGTGCCGCCAACTATTACGGCAGCGCCAACAACGTCGACGACGCCGACAATGTCATCGCAATCGTCGGCGCGCCAACCTCTGGTAAATACGGCGCGTACTCCACCAACGATGGCCAGACCTTCCAAGTGTTCCCCAACAGCCCAGGCACCGACAACAACTACGGCAACGATACGGTTGCGGTCTCCGCCAACGGTTCGACCATCGTCTGGGCCCAGTCGGGACAGGCGCCCTATTATTCGACCAACGATGGTACGACATGGACGGCCTCCGGGGGCGGCATGGCTGCCAACGGCCAGATCATCGCCGACCGCCTGAATGCCAGCGATTTCTACTATCACGTCGGCGCCGACGTATATTTCAGCAGCAATGGCGGCGTCTCGTTCAACTTGGAAACAGCCTCGGCGCCCAGCGGCGGCGACATGACCGTGAACCCCTTTGTTACCGGCGATCTTTGGATCGCCGCTTCCGGTGGCCTCTATCATTCCTCCAATTTCGGCGCAACCGTCACGGAGGTAAATTCATCCCTTGCATCCACAAACGGCGTCATGGCCCTGGGCGCCCCAGCCCCCGGGCAAACCACGCCGGCTATCTATGTCTTCGGCACAATCGGCAGTTTCCTCGGCGTCTACCGCTCCGATGACGGTGGAAGCACCTGGGTCCAATTGAACGACGTCAACCACCAATGGGGCGGAATCCTCCAGACTTTCGCCGCGGACCCCAAGGTTTTTGGACGCCTCTACATCGGCATCAATGGCCGCGGGATTATCATGGGGAATCCCACCAGCAGTTTGCCGGCCAACTGGGTTGATACGGACATTTACACGCCCGGCAATCCGGGCTGGGCGACAAGTTCCACGACGCTTTCCACCGGCACGACCGTCAACAACTGGATTTTGGACGGCGGCGGGGCGGGCCTTACGGGAAGCACTCTTTCGATCACCTCCTTAACCGATACCACGCTATCCACGGGGCCGTGGTATGCGACCGCCGTTACCGCCACCGCCAATGGCCTTCATGTTGGCGATCTTGTAACTATTTCGGGCGCTACTTCTGCCGCTTACGACGGGACTTTCGCCGTTTCAGCCATCGTCAATTCGACGACCTTCGAGTATATCCCCACGGCCGGATTGGCGGCGGCGACCGGAACCATCACCGAGTCGACCAACGATCAATTCAACTTCGCCTACGAGCCCATCAGCGGCAGCGTGGCCATTTCCGCTCAACTCCTCAGCTTGACCAACGCTGATGAGGGCAACGGTACTCCACTCGCCGGCGTCATGGTCCGCAGCAGCACCGACGACAACGACCGCTTCGCCGCAATGGTCCAAACAGCGGGCAATAGCCTGGTGTTCGAATATCGCACTACCACCGGCGGCGCCGTGTCCGCCGTCTCCCTCGCCAGCGTGCCCGTCGGTTCGGAGTACGTTGAAATCGTTCGCAGCGGAAGCAGCTTCGGCGGCTACTATAGTTCTAACGGCGCCAGCTGGACTCAACTTGGCACGACAGTCTCCATCGCCGCGATGCCCGCGACCGCCAACGTCGGGCTGGCCGCCACCGCCAATTACAATTCCCAGCTCACCAGCGCCACGTTCGCCAACGTCACCGTGGGCTTCGGACCTTCAATTGTGAACGCCGCCGCGGCAAATCCCAATCCGGTCACGGGAACCTCGACCGCCTTGAGCGCGCTTGGCAGCGAAGACGGCTCCGGCTCGGGACTCACCTACACCTGGTCCTACACCGGCCCAACCGGCGTCACCTACAGCGGGAACACCAACGGCACCAACGCCGCGCAAAATATCACCGCCAATTTCACCCAGGCCGGCAGCTACAACTTCACCGCGACGATTACCGATGCGAGTAATTATTCCACCCCCACCAGCATTGCCGTCACGGTCAATCAAACCGTGACTTCAATCGCGGTCAATCCGAACACGGCAACGATTGGCGAAAATTCCAATCAACAATTCTCGGCCACCGCGTACGACCAGTTCAGCAACGCGCTGAGCAGTCAGCCGACCTTCACTTGGTCCGTGACCAGCGGCATCGGGAGCGTGAATTCCTCGGGGCTTTACAGCTCTCCCGCGTCTCTCGGATCGGCCACGGTGCAGGCGGCTTCGGGATCGGTGCAAGGCTCGGCTTCCGTCACCATAGCCGCCGCGCCCACCGTCGCGCAGGCGGCGGCGGCCAATCCCTCTCCCGTCACCGGGACCTCCACCGCCCTGAGCGTGCTGGGCGCCGACAATGGCGGCGAGAGCAATCTCACCTACACCTGGTCCTACACCGGCCCAACCGGCGTCACCTACACCGGCAACACCAACGGCACCAACGCCGCGCAGAATATCACCGCCGATTTCACCCAACCCGGCAGTTACAATTTCACGGCGACCATCACCGATTCCATCGGCCTGTTCACCACCAGCACCGTGAACGTCACCGTTCAGCAGACCGCCACCAATATCGTCGTCTCGCCGTCTTCCACGCCGGTGGTTCCGGTCGGGTTCACCCAGCAGTTCTCGGCCGCGGCCACCGATCAATTCGGCAACTCCATCAGCTCGCCGAGTTTTGGCTGGGCGATCACCGGCAGCGGCAATTCGATCGATGGCACGGGCGACGCCACGCTCGGCTCGACGCCGGGCACTTTTACCGTCACCGCCAGCAGCGGTAGCGCCCAGGGAACGGCCAACGTCATCGCGGAGAACTTCGCCGTGCCGGCGGGTTCCACGCTGGACGTCAACCTCGGCACCGCCGGGCCGGTGGCCCTCAGCGCCAGCGGCGGCAACCTCACCGCCAGCCAGAACGGCGTGCAGATCACCCTCTCCGGATTCACCGGCGTGACCGTCACCGACACCGCTTCAAGCGACGTGCTGAACTTCAACGGTCCTGTCGCGTTGCCC
>JBEKKC010000158.1:0-10746 GCA_050010915.1 Tepidisphaeraceae bacterium
CGGGGCCACCATCGCGCCCAGAAGCCAGCTTGAAAAAGGCATTTGGGCGGCCTTGGTGATTCCGGCGAAGCAAAGCAGCGCCGCGGGCAGAAGGACGAGCGACTGGCGGGAGGCGATGAGCGTTTGCAATTCGACGCTGCCGGTCTTCCGATAGAACCAAACGATCGCCGCGGCAAAGGCCAGTCCTCCCGCCAGATTCATCACCAGCGCCCTCAGGGCGTTGTTTCGGGCTTCATCCGTTTGCGTGTATCCGATCAGCAGGAACGAGCAGAGCGTGGTGATCTCCCAGAAAAGGAACAGCCAGATGAGGTTGTTGGCGAAAACAAGTCCGAACATCGCGCCCATGAAGACAAAGAGCAGGGCGAAGAAGAAGGGCCGGCGGTCGGCAATCTCCGGATGGGCGGATTGGTGGTACTGGCGCATGTAATCCAGCGCGTAAAGGAAAATGCCGCCCCCCACCACGCCGTTGATCAGCGCCATGATGATGGCAAAGTTGTCGATGAACAGATTCCTGGAGATTTCGAGATGCGATCCATAAGCGCACTCAAACCAGACCATCAACGCGGCTTGAGCCAAGACGAGGGCCACAATCAGCGGGCGTTTAGCGCGTACGCCGACGTATATCACATAAAGCGACATCGCGACGTCTGCGGCCAGCGTTGCCAAGTTCAGCCAATGGAGGTTTATCGTGAGTCTGACAAGCGGGATGGCGGCGGGCCTGACGGCCAGGAGCACGACGCCGATGCAGATGACCAGAGTCACCGATGCAACGAAAATTCGGCGCAAGCGATCGGAGCGCACGCAAAACAGGCATGCGCCGGCGGCAAAGGGCGAGAGAATCAGTAATGGCGGGAGGGGTGCCATATCAACGCGGCTTCCCGAGACAAAAATCGGCCCAATCTCGGCGTAGCCATTAGAGCTTCGTCACAAATGGAATGATCCACAATCGGGGCGGGTACTATGTGGGTCGTAAGTAATAACACCTAAGCCCGGAACGTCCGCGCACCAACGTCGTTGCAAATCAGTCGCAGCGCCTGGTGCGCATTGATGAAAGCCGATGCAATAACCCAATCGTGCCGACGTTATATGGAGAGGAGGTTTCGTTGCGATTTGCCTCACATCGGGCCTGTGGCGCCGTGGTTTGCGCGATGTTACTGCTGGCGTCGCCCGCGGCGTTTTCGGGTCCATCGACCGCCAAGGGTGCCGCCGACGTCTTCCAGGCCCCCGGATATGCGTGGCCGATTAATAGGATCGATCCGTTCGTTGTTGCAAAGTGGCGCAAGTCGGGAATCACGCCCGCGGCCAACTGTTCCGACGCGGTGTTTCTGCGGCGGGTGTATCTCGGGGTCATCGGCACGCTGCCAACGTCGAGCGAAGCCCGCGAGTTTCTTCTCGATGACGATCCGGACAAACGACGCAAGCTCATCGATCGCCTGCTGGACCGCCCCGAGTTCGCCGATTACTGGGCGATGAAATGGGGAGACGTTCTGCGAGTCAAGGCCGAGTTTCCGATCATCCTCTGGCCCAACGCGGCCCAGGCTTATACCCACTGGATTCGCCAATCCATGCGGGACAACAAGCCGCTGGACAAGTTCGCGCGCGAACTGCTGACGGCCAGCGGGAGCAATTTCCGCGTGCCGCCGTCCAATTTTTATCGCGCGGTGCAGAGCAAGACTTCGCGGGGAATCGCCCAGGCGGTGGCGCTGACGTTCATGGGAACGCGGGCGGATAAATGGCCCGAGCAGCGTCTCGACGGGATGGCGGAATTTTTCTCGCAGGTCGGCTACAAATCCACCGGGGAGTGGAAAGAGGAGATCGTCTTTTTCAACCAGGCCAGGGCCACGACGCGCCCGTCGCACGGGGTGTTTCCCGACGGCACGGCGATGGACGTGCCCGCCGACCGCGATCCGCGCCAGGCATTCGCCGACTGGCTTTTAGCGCCGGGCAATGAGTGGTTCGCGCGGGCGATGGCCAATCGCGCGTGGTTCTGGCTGATGGGCCGGGGGATCGTTCAGGAGCCGGACGACATCCGCCCCGACAATCCGCCGAGTAATCCCGAATTGCTGAAGTATCTCCAGGAGCAGCTTGTCGCGGACCACTATGACATGAAGCGGCTGTTCCGCCTGATCCTGAACTCACAAACGTATCAGTTGTCCTGCATTCGCGCCGATGACAAGGCCAGCGCCGAAGCGCAATTCGCCAGCTATCCGATCCGCCGGCTGGAGGCCGAGGTGTTCATCGACGCGCTGTGCCAGATCACGGGCAGCAGCGAGGATTATTCCACCGAGACCCCCGAGCCGTACACGTTCATTCCGACGGGGACGCGCGCGATCGCGCTGCCCGACGGAAGCATCAGCAGCGCATTCCTCGACATGTTCGGCAGGCCTCCGCGGGACACCGGCATGCAGAGCGAGCGGAACAATCTCGCCACGGCCGATCAGCGCCTGCACCTGCTCAATTCCAATCACGTTCGCCGAAAACTGGAACAAAGTAAGTGGCTGCAATCCGTGCTGATGGACAACGGCCTCTCGCGGGCGGCCATCACGGAGGTTTATTTAACGATTCTGTCTCGTTTTCCGACCGAGAGCGAGATTCAGATCGCGATGAGGTATTCAGAGTCCGGCGTCGTGCAAGGCCGCGAGCCGCTGGTGGACCTGGCCTGGGCGCTGTTGAACAGCGCCGAGTTCGCCTATCAGCATTGAATGCGGAGGAAGGCGGAGTGTGATCCGATGAACGCCATGCTCGATTTTGACGGCACGATTTCAAGACGCGGCATGCTGCGCCTAGGACTGGTCGGCGCGGCCGGCGTGCTGCTGTCCAATCGAATTGGCTGGGCCTCGGCGCCGGCGTCGCAACCGACCGTCGTCGCAACCAGAACTCGAGCCAAATCCGTGATCCAAATCTGGCTGTCCGGCGGGCCCTCCCACCTGGACACGTTCGATCCCAAGCCGGAAGCCGGCCGCGATTATTGCGGGCCGCTGGATAAGCCCGTTCAGACCAACGTCGCCGGCATCCGAATCTCCGAACTGCTTCCCCTGCTGGCCAAACAGGCCGACAAGTATTCGCTCATCCGCTCGATGACGCATGGGAACAACGGGCACGAAACGGCGGCATATTGGGTGCAGACCGGGCGCGAGCCGGGCAACGGGCAGGTTTATCCGGGCGTCGGCGCGGTGGTCTCGCTGTTCAAGGGATACGCGGCGGGTTACAGCGGTTTGATTCCGCCGTACATCGTGCTGACCACGCCTCAGGGCCGATTTTCAGAAGCCGGGTTCCTGGGATCGAAGTACAGCCCATTCGTAACCGGCGGCGATCCCGCGCAGCAGCGCTTCGCGGTCGAGGGCGTCGTCGCCCAGGGGATCACCGACGAGCGCCAGCAAGCCCGCCGCGATCTTCTGCACGCGGTGGACACTCTGGACAACACTCTGCCCGACGACCCCCGGCTCATCCCCTGGCGAAATTCGGAAAAGCAGGCCTACGACCTCATCCTCGGCGACGGCGGCAAGGTGTTCGATCTCTCCCAGGAGAAGGACGCGCTTCGCACCTCCTACGGCCGAACCAGCTTCGGCCAGTCCTGCCTGGCCGCGCGCCGCCTGGTGGAGCACGGCGTGCCCTACGTCACCATCAACAACGAGGGATGGGATACTCACAAGCAGAATTTCGAGACCATGCGCCGCAAACTCCCCGAGTTGGACAAAGGCCTGTCAACCCTGCTCAGCGATCTGTCCGACCGCGGGCTTCTGGAAAGCACGATCATCTGGTGCGGCGGGGAATTCGGCCGGACGCCCAAAGTACAATGGGAAGCGCCCTGGAACGGCGGGCGCGGGCACTGGGGCCAATGCTTCTCCATGCTCGTCGCCGGCGGCGGATTCAAGGGCGGACAGGTCGTCGGCGAGTCGAATGCCACGGGCGAAGCGGTCAAAAGCCGGCCCGTCTATCCCTGCGACCTGATCGGCAGCATGTACGAATTGCTGGGCATTGACACCGATGCCCGCCTGCCCCATCCGCAAGGTCTGGAGGTCTACGTCACTCCGCGGCCTGAAGACGGCGTGAAAACTGGCGGCCGGTTGAAGGAGATCATGCCGTGACCCACGCGCTTGCCCGAATCTGGACAGTGGCGGCGTTCGGGCTGATGCTGTTGGCGCCGGTCTCGGCGTTGTATGGACAGCAGGCGTCGCGCGGCCCGCGGGTTGGTTACGTCTATCCTGCCGGAGCTTGCCGCGGGGCGACCACCCAGGCGATCGTGGGCGGCCAATTCCTCGACGGCGTTTCCAACGCATATATCACGGGGAGCGGAATCCAAGTCACCGTCAAGGAGCACGTCAAGCCGATGACCGGGCAACAGCTCATGGCGCTGCGCGACACGGCCAAAGAGCTGATGGACCGCCGCGCCGCCGCCTTCGGCTGGGCCGGGATGCCCGCAAGCTCGCGGCCGGCGACTCGGCCCACCTTCACCCAGGACGATGCCAAGCTGCTGATGGAAATTCGGCAGAAGCTGATGACAGCGGTGATCCGCCCGGCCGCGCCGGCGATCTCGGAACTGGTCGTGCTGCAAGTTACGGTCGCCAAGGGAGCGGCGCTGGGCCGCCGCGAACTTAGGCTGGAAACCGCCGGCGGATTGACCAATCCGGTGGCTTTTTACGTCGGTCAACTTCCCGAGGTTTCGGAAATTCCCGCCAGGCCGCGGCCCCTGGCCACCGCCAGCGTCGCCGGCCGGCAGATGACCGTGAAGCTGCCGGTGATGATCAACGGTCAGATCCTGCCCGGCGGCGTGAATCGCTATCAGTTCCAGGCTCGCAGAGGCCAAAGCCTCGTCGCCGCCGCCTGCGCCCGCGGACTGACGCCGTATCTGGCCGATGCCGTGCCCGGCTGGTTTCAGGCGACGTTGGGGCTTTACGATGCCAAGGGCAATGAACTGGCCTACGACGACGACTCGCGCATGGATCACGACCCGCTGCTGCATTTTGTCATCCCCGCCGACGGCGCGTACGTCATCGAGATCAAGGACGCGCTGTATCGGGGCCGGGAGGATTTTGTCTATCGACTGGCCCTGGGCGCGCTGCCGTACGTCACCAGCGTGTTTCCCCTCGGCGGCCCCGCCGGGGCACAGACTTCGGTCGAATTGACCGGCTGGAATCTTCCGGTGAACACGGTGATCCAGGATTCCAGGGACGCCGTTGCCGGCATTCACGAGTTGGCGCTTCCCGAGCAGGAGCAGTTGATCCCACAACGTCTGCCGTTTGCCGTTGACGATCTGCCCGAATGCCCGCGAAAGCCGGACAACGATCGGGCCGCGGCGCAGACCGTGAATCTTCCGATCATCGTCAACGGCCACATCGAGGCGCCCGGGGATTGCCACGTGTTCCGATTCGAGGGAAAGGCGGGCGAGAAAATCGTTGCCGAGGTGATCGCGCGCCGGCTGGGGTCGCCGCTGGATTCGGTGCTCGAGTTGACCGATGCATCCGGCAAACAACTGGCGATCAACGACGATTACGACGACAAGGCCGCGGGCCTCGTGACGCATCAGGCCGATTCGTATCTGACCGCCACGTTACCCAGCGACGGGACGTGGTTCATTCGCCTGCGGGACGTGCAGCAACAGGGCGGTCCGGAATTCGCGTATCGACTGCGAATCGGCCATCCGCGCCCGGATTACCAGTTGCTGCTTGAGCCATCGAGCATCAGCCTGCGGGCGGGTGAAAGCGCCGAGGTCACGGTCCACGCCGTTCGCCGCGACGGATTCGCCGGCCCCATCCGCCTGGCAATGACGGGCGACAACCAGGGCATCCGGCTTAACGGCGCCGTCATCCCGGCCAAACAGGACAAGGCACAGCTCAAACTCCTCGCTCCGGCGTGGCTCACCGATCCCGTCGTCGGCCTGCACCTTCAAGGACATGCCATAATCGGCGGACAAGACGTAGCCCACCCGGTCGTCCCGGCCGACAACATGATGCAGGCATTCGCATATTGGCATCTGGTCCCCGCCGAGGAGTTGGTGGCCCTGGTCCTGCCCCCGCGCGCAAGACCCGATCCCATTTCCGCCGCAAACCTAAAACTGGCCGCTACCCTCACGGCAAGATTCGTTTCCGTTCAATTGGGTCTGGCTGGCGACAGGTCCGACATGTTCGTCAGCGCCTACGTCAACCAGCGGATGGCCAGCTTCGAGCAATTGCGCGCATCGGCCGGGGGCGGAAACGGGCGCGGGGCCGCTGCGGCGGTTGCCGATGCCTCGCAGGCCATGCGAGGCGTGCTCGAATCCAACCTCGCCCCTCAACAGGTTGCCAGGGCCGTCGAATTGCTTGGACCGCTGTACGGCGTGCTGGATCGCAGTGTCGCCGGCCTGCTGCAACTGAACGTTTCGCAGACGAAGGTGTGGCAGGCGATGCCCATTCTCTGCCGCTTCGCTCACACGGCAAAGCTCCAAGTGTACGACCCGGTTTCCACCGGCGTCCTTTCCCGGCAGGACGGCCTGACGAAAATTCATGAACTGCGCCTGGCCACGGCTAAAGACCTCGCCCCGATCGTCGGCGCCGACGCGGCGAACAAATGGGTCGAGCAAATGCCGATGGGGATGCTGGCGCCTCCGGCTCGAAAAAGTGCGCCGACAACCGCGCCGGCCAAACCCCAGGTAGTAACGTCCGCCGCAAAGTAGTTGCCAATGAACACCGTCGTCCGCAGCATCGAATCCGAATCCGGCCGCGAGCTGTTTGTGACGGTCCGGCCGGATCCCGCGCAGCCCCTGTCCGAGCAGGCGCTGGCGTTTGCCGCGATTCGGGAAACGCTCCAGAAACATCGGGCCTGGATAGCACAGGAGCGAATTTACGCGCCCGCCGACGGGATGGAAATGCTGGCCGAATCGCGCGCCCGGCATTACCGGGAATACGATGACGGGGTCGAGCCGGCGTGGCTGGTGGGCGGGCCCGAAACGGTGATACGCGGCGTGCAGGTCTACGCCGTCGCATCGCGGCCGCAGCCGTTGACGGTCAACGGCCGCCGCTGTGCCCGTCTGATTCGCCACAACGGTTGCCGCTGGATCACCGCCAGCGCGCTGCCGGCCCATCCCATCTCCACCCCCGAGGCGCAGACTCGGCAGGCGTTCGAGGATACCGAAGCTCTGCTGAAACAAGCCGGCGGCGATCTGACTTGCGTGGCACGCACCTGGTTCCACCTGGCCGATATTCTCGATTGGTACCCGCGGTTCAACGACACCCGCACCCGATTCTTCGTCGAGCGCGGCCTGCTCAAGCCCGGCAACGGCGTGCGTCTTCCCGCCAGCACCGGCATCGGCGTGCACCCGGCGAACAACCGAACCGTTCTGATGGACGCGTTTGCCGTCGTCGGCGATCCCGCCTGCCCGGCAGCGCCCGGCGGGTGTCTCTGCAAACACCAGGCGACCGGCCATCAACGCTCCGCGTTCGCATACGGATCATCCTTCGCCCGCGCCGCCACGGTCTGCACTCCCGCCGGCCGCACTGTCTTCGTCTCCGGCACCGCCGCCATCGACTCCAACGGTCAAACCTGCCACGTCGGCGACGTTCCGGGGCAGATTCGCATGACGATCGACTGCCTGCACGCCGCGCTCCGGGATCAGCTTTGCTCCCCGCGCGACGTGGTGCAGGCCATCGCCTACTGCAAATCCGCCGAGGTCGAGGCCTGCTTTCGGCATTGGATGGGGGAAATTTCCTGGCCGTGGATCGCCGTTCGCGGCGACATCTGCCGGGGCGATCTGGCGTTTGAAGCCGAGATCACAGCGTGCGTTCCACGCCGCCGGGAGAGCCGACGCTGAGCGGCCAGCCAAGGGCAACTATTGACATTCATATCATAGACCATAGAATTATGACATGGAAGTGGAACTCACCGCCGAGGCGGTGGCGCAGCTCGACAAATTGCCCAGTTCCATCGTGGGTCGCGTCGATGGTGTGGTGAGTCGGTTGCGAAATTGGCCGAACGTGAGTGGCGTGAAACGGCTTGCGCGGGATTTGAAAGGCAGTTTCCGCATCCGAACGGGAGACTATCGCGTCATCTTCCGATTGGATGGAACACGGATCGTCATCTGGCGGATCGCCAACCGTCGAGACGTATACGAGGATTGATAGTGTCAGTGCGTCCAAGATCGAATCAGGAGGCAACCATGACCGTCCAATCTCTGACAATTTCGGGCAAACGATTTGCCTTGATTCCCATGCGCGATTTCGAGGCGTTGCAAAAGCGTGCGGCCGCTCAAAAGCTTCCCAAACTCCCCGACCCGCTGGCGAATGGAAACTATCCGGCGGCCGAGACGGTCCGCGTTATCTATGCCCGTAGACTCATCCAAGAGCGCGAATCGGCCGGTCTGTCTCAATCCGAACTTGCCAGGCGAGCGGGCCTCCGTCCGGAAACCATCAATCGTCTGGAAAAAGGGAAGCACAGCCCGGACACCGCCACTCTGGCCAAGATCGCCAAGGCGTTTCGGGCGGCTGGGGTGAAAGTCTGAACGAGAAAAGGGGACATACAAGATTTCGGTTACCGCGACCGCCGCGAACCGAAATCATGAATGTCCCCTTTATCATTGGCGGCGGTCGAGGGGGACGAAGTCGACCAGGGTGGGGCCGGTGTAGATCTGGCGCGGGCGGGCAATCTGCGTGCTTGAGTCGTCGTGCTGCTCCTTCCACTGGGCAATCCAGCCGGGCAACCGGCCGATGGCGAACATCACGGTGAACATGTTCATGGGCAGGCCAATGGCCTTCATGATGATGCCGCTGTAGAAATCGACGTTGGGGTAGAGCTTGCGGTCCACGAAGTAGGGATCCTTCATGGCCATTTCCTCCAATTTGCGGGCGATATCGAGGAGGGGATCGGCGACCTTCAATTGGGCCAGGACCTTGTCGGCGGCTTGCTTGAGGATCTTGGCGCGGGGGTCGAAATTTTTGTACACGCGATGTCCGAAGCCCATCAGGCGCACGCGGGTGTTCTTGTCCTTGGCCATGCGGAGGTATTCCTCGGCGGTCACGCCGCCGCGATGGATATTTTCGAGCATTTCCAGGACGGCGACGTTGGCGCCGCCATGGAGTGGGCCCCAGAGCGCGTTGACGCCGGCGGCAACGGAAGCGAACAGGTTCGCCTTGCTCGAGCCCACGGTACGGACGGTGGACGTGGAGCAATTCTGTTCGTGGTCGGCGTGCAGCAGCAGCACCATGTTCAGCGCATGATCCACCTCCGGCGAGGCGATGTGCTGCTCATAGGGTTCGGAGAACATCATGTGGAGGAAGTTTTTCACGTAGGGCAGATTGGGGTCCGGGTAGATGTACGGCAATCCGCGCGATTTGCGGTAGGAGTAGGCCGCGATGGTGCGAACCTTGCTGATCAGTCGGGCCGCCGCCTCCTCGAACGCCTCATCGTCTTCCAGGGTGATGAACTGCGGGTGGAAGCAAATCAGGGAATTGATCATGGCCGACAGCATCGCCATCGGCGGCGCTTCCACGGGGAAGGCCTCGAAGTGATGCTTGAAGCCCTCATGCAGCAGGGCGTTGCGGGTCAGCCGATCGCTGAACCGGGATTTCTCCCTGGCCGTCGGCAGTTTGCCAAAGAGCAGCAGTTCCGCCACCTCGATGAAGGTCGAGGTTTCGGCCAACTGCTCGATGGGAATGCCGCGGTAACGGAGGATGCCTTTTTCCCCGTCGATGAAGGTGATCGCGCTGGTACACGCTCCGGTATTGCCGAAGCCGCGGTCGAGCGTGATGACGCCGGACTTGGCGCGGAGTTCGGAGATGTCAATGGCGACCTCTGCCTCCGTTCCGACGACCAGGGGCAGTTCGTATTTCTTCTCGCCAATAATGAGCGTGGCTATGCGTGCCATAGCGTATTCTTATACCAAACCTTCACCGGATATTCCTTTAACGCGCTCCAAATGGAACAATGCTCAATCTGCCCGGGCTCGGTTCTTCGCCTTGATCCGGGCTGATTGGCCGTGGGCGGCAATTATCCATTTCTTGCGTTGATTCTTGGCCAGGCTGACCCAGATTTTCCTTGTAGCCTTTCGATCCTGCTAGGTAGACTGCGGTCATGTTTGCCGTGCTGCCTGGGCAGCACGGTTGTCGGCTGGAGGCGCGATGCGACGGAAGAAGTGGCCTGGCTGGGTCGGATCTGTTCCGATCATTTTTGGAGCGACCAATGTTGGCCTGGGCGCGATAGGGGCCGAGAATGCATTGGAAGAGTCCACGAACTGGTCCGGCTATGTCGCCAGCGCACCCTCGGGAGATGCGTTTTCCGATGTTTCCTCCACCTGGGTAATTCCCACCGTGAAAGCCTCTTCCTCTGGCACTACGTATTCCGCCTACTGGGTTGGATTCGACGGGGACACCGATGGCACGGTCGAGCAGTGCGGGACGTCCGCGGACATCACGCGGCATGGAACCGCCACCTATTATGCCTGGTACGAATTTTATC
This sequence comes from Tepidisphaeraceae bacterium, assembly GCA_050010915.1. GTDB lineage: Bacteria > Planctomycetota > Phycisphaerae > Tepidisphaerales > Tepidisphaeraceae > PALSA-1353. Next base: position 10,426 of record JBEKKC010000158.1, read on the forward strand.
CCGCGGGCGAAGTGGAAGTGAGCCTCACAGTCCATCCGGGCGACACGATGAACGCCGAGATCACATACGAAGCGTCAGAAAGCTCAAGCGGAAACTACGCCTATTATATGGATTTGAGCGATCAGACCACCGGCCAGTCCTTCATCGACACGCTCTATACCTCAAACAACGATGCCCGGTCGTCGGCCGAATGGATCGCCGAAGCGCCGTCTAACGGCAGTGGTGTATTAACCCTGGCCAACTTCGGCAGCGTCTCGTTTTCCAAGGATGTGGCGGCGCTGAATGGAGGCAGCGATCAAGCGCTGGGCGCCCTGAGCTACA
>JBEKKC010000159.1:0-10744 GCA_050010915.1 Tepidisphaeraceae bacterium
GGCCGATAACTCAACAGAAAGTTGCATGGAATCAAACGGATGAGGTATATGCATCGTCAAAGCACTGGCCGGTTTTGAGCGCCCCGCGCTGGCTGGTTTTGGCGCGCCCCGCGACAGAAATTGAACGTTCTCCCGCGCGCAGCGGACCGGGCTGTCGGCGATTACACAACCGGAGCCGTCGGGTTCCGTGGACACCGTATCCAGATTCGCATCGCCCTCCCGGCACATCGGGCGATGGGAACGCGCGATGGGTGGTCAGGACTATTGCCGGTTCGCTTTCTGCGATGAATTGCCAGCAGTACCAGCTCGGAAGTATGGGCAAATGCCCGGAACGACGGTAAGTGTCCCAGGATTGCAGCCAGACGATTCCGCGGCCCTTTCTTCGGCAACACTGCTCACCGGGTGATCGCCTCCTCCCGGTCGGCTGACGCGGCGAAGCGGTATCGCCAAAACGAATCGGAACACTTCGCATCCGACGTACGCACGTGACATCGGTGTCGCTATTCACATGATTGAAGCCCTTAGAGCGCGGACATCGTGTCCAGCCGCCGTGAGCATTCAATTCCACCGTCGTCGCCGGAGGAGAATTCCCAATCCCGCCGTCACCGTCAAAAGTACCGTTGCCCCCGGTACTCGGATCGCTCATAGCGGCTGCTCCTGCCGGCGTATTTGTCGTCGAGCCTCCGCCATTCAAAAGCCCGTTGCCAGTCCACCTGATACGGGGCCCTCGCGGCCGGGGCCAAGCCTTGGAAGGCGATGCCAAGCCTTGGGGCGATGTTCTCTTAGACCTCGGAACGGGCGCCTGGTCCCGGTCCGGTGATATTTCGGAAAGCCTCGTGGGCTGGGGCGGTCCGGACGTGTCCGCTTTATAAACTGCGTCCTACGCGGACGGCGCGGGATTCCGCCGCCGCCACCGATCCGACAGCCAGTCGGATAGTTGGCTGATCGGCGTCGCCGGTAAATCTGTCAGCAGTTGCATCATATATCGCTGCGACTCGATGCCGTGCCGACGGCATGTTCAGTCTTTGGATTAGGCGGGCGCAAAGACCGTGGACGCCGGCGGAGAATCCTCGATCCAGCCGTTCCCATCATAACCGCACTGGTCGGCTCCGGAGCATTGGCGAACGTTGGCAAGGGCAATCCGTTATCGATCCGCGAGAAACTTCGCGTCCTTATCTTTAATCTTCTGGGAAGTCGCCGCCAAACCGGTGGAAGGGACCGTCACAACGCGGGCCGCGCCAACCGTTACAGCGATAGCCTTCGGCTTCGTATTCGTCGTGTCCTTGGCGACTGTCTTTGAAACGCTGACAGCCTTGGTGTTCTTCAGTGTGATTGTCGCCGCGGGGGTTGATTTCGTGGCGACCATTGCAACCGCCGGAGTTGTCGAACCGACGGTCAGGGCGGCAGTTGTGGTGAGCTTCGGCTTGGTGTTGGAAGCTGTTGCCACGGTTGGAGTGCTGGAGACCGCCACCGTCGGAGTGCTGGAGGCCGCCGCGGTCGTGATTGTTGAAGCGACTGCCGGAGCAGCGAGCGACTCGGTGATTGCGACCGCGGGGAGCGAAACCCCCTGGTTGAAGTTCGCCGCCAACTCGTTGAAGTCGGACGCGTTCACCAGGCCGTCGTAGTTGAAGTCGCCCTGGTCCCAGCCGGTGATGCTCTGGTTGAAGTTCGCCGCCAGGATGTTGAAGTCCGAGCCGTTGACCAGACCGTCAAGATTTGCGTCGCCCAGGAGCGTGTATTTGATTTCGATCTGGCCGGAGGTCAAACCGGAGACCACGCCGTCTTTTCCGTCAGCGTAGCCGAGGCCATAAAGCAGGCCGTTGGTCGGAATTTGGGCGGTCGTGGAAACGATGCCCGGGCCGTTCCATGCTCCGCCGTTGTAGCCGTTGGCCAGGTAGGACGCAATGGTGGAGATTGGATCGGCATCGGCGCCGAAATTGATCAGCATTTCGTTGTCGGCCAGATCCAGCGAGCCGCCAGGGTTAATATTCAGACTTGTAACCGTCAGCGTGAGAGGGTCACTCTGGACAACATCGAGTTGGGCGCCATCGTCGATTGTCACACCGGCACCGAACGTACTTGAACCGAAGAGAACGAGGGTTCCCGCAGTTATTTCAACGGGTGACGAAGCGTTAAGAGTGTGCACCGCGTAGGCGCCCGCTCCGACCTGAATCGTGCCGAAGCCCGATGCGATAGTCACATCGTCGAACTGTGTGGGGACGAGATTATCCGACCAATTACCAGGATCGCTCCAATTGATCCCATCGCCCATGCCCGTCCAGGATACGGCGACCAACTGTGCTTCAAACGCTCCCATATCAACGACGCCGTCGATGATACGCGGATTGCCGGCCAAATCGGTTCCGATGCCCGGCAGCGCCGGCGCGTTGTTGTTGCCGACGTTGATGCAGGGTGAGTTTTCCTGGAGCTGATAGTTACCGGTGCCGGGGGCAAAGAGCGGATTGACGTCGTCGAAGTTACCGACGCCTCCAGAATAGAGGAAGCTAACTCCGTTGAAATTCACATCGGAATAGTTGATGACAGGCTCACTGGCGGCTTCATCGGCAACTTCGTCATTGGCAATGTCGTTGCCGGCGTAACCGGCGGAGTTGGACCAAAAGATGGAATTGGTGATGACCGGATCTGAGGCATCGTCGTTTTCCATCGCGCCGCCGTAGAACTCGGCGGAGTTAGCGGTGAGGGTGCAGTTGGTTATGGTGGGCGAAGAGTTGAGATCATAAATTGCGCCGCCGCTTTGGGCGGACGAGTTTCCGGCGAAGAGACAGTCGACCAGGATCGGCGAGGAATTGAAGATGTATGCCGCGCCTCCCAGCGTGCTGGCCGTATTGTTGATGAAGCTGCAATTTTCCACAGTGCCGGAGTTGTCGCCTTCGTTGCCGATATACATCGCGCCACCGGAGACGGCGGTGTCGTTGGTGAAGATGCAATTAAGAATCGTCGGGGATCCGCCGTCTGCGATAAGTCCGCCACCGAAGCCGCTGTCGGCGTCACCGGCGCCACTGGCGTTGCCGCCGGTGATCGTGACGCCTTCAAGGAGAGCCGTGGAATTCGTCCCGCTGGCGGTGACGACGTGGTAGTCCACCCCCAAGCCATCCAGCACTGTCGGATAGGCCGCAGGATTGGGGCCGCTCAAGCCGCCGGTCTCGAAGCCACCCTGGATGATGATGCCATCTTTAAGCTGGAATGTGTCCGTCGCATTGCTTCCGGGCGTGACACCCGGCGAGTAATCCCCCTGTGCGACATCAATCGTATCGCCAGGTACGGCCACGTTCAGAGCGGATTGAAGGTTATTAAATGCCGTTGACCAGGAAAGCCCGTTTCCACCGGCGGCGTGCTTGTCCACGTACAGAGTGACCGGGGCGACAATGTTGAAGCTGTTGGATGTGCCGGCGATCGAGGCCGTGATCGAGTCCACCGCGGACAAAGTATAGGTTCCCAACTGGCCGATTGAGATGCCGCTGAAGGTAGCCAGGCCGTTTTGCGCCTCGGCAGTGACAGCGCCGTTCAGTTGGCTTCCCGAAGGAGTGAGAATGGACAGCGTCACCATCCCGGTATACGCGCTGGCCAGATTGTTGAAGGCGTCTTCCGCCTCGACCTCGATCGGTGGCTGAATGGGGTAGCTTGTCGACGTTGTGCTCGGCTGTTGCAGGAACACCAGATGAGTCGCTGGCCCACCGGTGATGGTTACGGCACCCTCGGCGGTAAGCCCATCGGCTGCATCGGTGAACAGGATCACATACGTGCCCGCGACGTTGTTGATGACGAGATTGTTGACGCCGCTATTTATAGAACCGCTGGTTGATCCGCCGAGCGTGCCCCCCGGGCCGCTGGCGATACTGGCCACCACACCGGCGGTATCATTGGTGATGATGTCGTTGTACTGGTCGAAAACCTGGAAATTGAAACCCGGGGAAATGATCGATCCAACCGGGGTCGTGCCTCCGCCGTAAACGTGCAGAGTGTGCGCAGGAGCGGGAGTCACGCTGAAGCCGGCGGACTCGCCGGAGGCGATGTTGGAGTTGGTGATATCGGTGGCCTGAAGAATAATATTGTAGTCCTCATACATCAGGTTCCCGATGAAATAGTTGCTGAACGTGGCCGTGCCATCAACCGCCTGAACGTTGAGTGAGCCACTATATGCCGTCTCGCTGGGGATAAGGACGCTGACGCGGATTGTCGAACTGTCGTTGATGATCACTCCATTTTGCTCGACGGACACCTTAAAGGTCGGCATTGGCACGTCGGCCATGATGGCGAAGCTTTGCGGCTGCTGGGTGAAGACCAGTTGCGTGGCGGCGACGGTGAAACCAAGGGTGCCGACGTTGTCGTTTCCGTCGACCGCGGTGAGAGTGTAGTTGCCGGTGGCGCTCGGGCTTAGTCCCGTGAACGTCGCCACGCCAAGATTGGAAACTTGCGCGGTCAGCGATCCGCTGAGCGTACCGCCGGACACTAAAAGCGTAACGAAGGATGAATCCGCGACGGGATTGCCAAGGGCATTTTTCTGCGTCACGGTGATGGTCGGATTTAGGGGGCTGCCCACCGCGGGGGTTATTGGCTGCGCGCCAAAGTACAGCGTCGGGATGCCCGCAGCCGGACTGACGGTTATTGAGCCGGACGTCATCGGGGTGTCAAAGCCATCAGAGGCAGTCAGGCTTACGGTCAGCGTGGAGGTCCCGGAGTTCGTGAGTACAAGGTTATTGAAGACGGCCATACCTTGAGAAACCGTAGTGCTGTCGACCGCATTTCCGCCGATGCTCAGCGTCACCATGGAGGTGCTATCCGCGGTGTCGAGCGAGCCGTTGAGGTTTTCATACACGACGACAGACGGGCTCATTGCAGTTCCCGACACGACGTTGCTAGGCGGAACGTGGAAAACCAACGTGGGCTCAGCCCCCGGTTGGATGACGTTAAATATGCCGGAGAGTATGGGCGTTGTGCCGTCGGTGCTGTCCGAAGCGCGGAGCGTATACGCGCCGGCGGTCCCGAACGCCACGTTGTTGCCAAAGGTCGCCTTACCGCCGACTGCACTGACGGTGATGCTGGAAAGGCCGTCGGCGAAAGTGGCGACCGGGCCGCTGGCAATGGTCAGCGTCACGGTCGAAGTATCGCCGGTGTCGACTTCGTTATTTGATTCTATGTCGACAACAATCGCCTGAGCGAAGCCGTTTCCGACGTTGACGGTGGCCGGTCCCTGGGCGAAGACCAATGTTGGCGTAGGGAGTGGCCCCTGGAACTCGTAAGCCCCCATGTCGACGGCGCCTCCCGCGATGCGCGGATTGCCGGCGAGGTCGTCGTAGCCGGGGACGACATCCTGGTTACTGCCGTCATTGATGCAGGGAGAACTGGACATTAGTTGCAGGTTCGTACTGCTGGCGAACATGGGATTCGCGGGAGGAATATCGCCGGTGGTGGCGCCGGTCGTCCCGGTATAGCCGCCTTGAACGTCGCTATACACGACGTTGAGGTTGCTTCCATGGTTGACAAGCTCCCCGCCCAAATCAGCCCACATAATGGAATTGTTAATAAACGTGTTGGAGCCATTGCCGTTATATAATGCGGCGCCAGCGGGAGCCTGGTTGGCAGTGAACGTGGAATTGCTGATGTTGACGTTACCCTGGTTGTAGACACCGCCCCCGGAGCCCCCGGCCGTGTTTCCGCTTATTTGCGAATCGATCAGGAACAGCGTACCGCCGGGCATGTTCAGAAAGCCGCCGCCGTTCTGAGTCGCAGTGTTGCCACTGACAATGGAGTCCGTCATATATACTGAGCCGGAGTTGCTAATTCCACCGCCACTCGTGCTGCTGGAATTATCGCTGATGTTGCAATTCTCGACAGTCAGGTTGCCGGAATTGATTATCCCGCTGAAGCGTCCACCCGTAATCGTGAGCCCGGACAAAGTGACCGCGGCGTCAGCGGACATTGCGAAACCGGTTATCACTCCTCCGACAAATGTCGTCGGCGCACCGGTGGCTACCACGTCTATGCCATCCGCGTGAGTCCCCATATTGACCTGAAGCGCATCCGTGTCAGCGTATTTGTAATCGATCTCGACAGGTGCAGTCCCGGTGATCGCGCCCCAGCCGGAGGTAATGGCGTTGCTTAATACGGTGTCGGCAAATCCAGTGTCAGCCGAATCGTCGACGTCAATTGAGCCGTCACCGCCCGAATCAATGTAAAGCAAGCCAAGTATTCCATCCGTAAGGCCGAGGTTTCCCACATCGACTGTATCCACCCCACCCGAGGTGGTGATGTGAGTGGAAGTGCCCGCCGGAGTCTGTTCGACATCGATGACATTTTCACCCGAACCAGCAATCAGGCTCACGCTCTTGAGGCCGAAGTAATCCAATCCGCCGAATCCAGAGCGGGTCAGGCTTCCGATGCCGATCACGCTATTAAAGGTATAAGTGGTATGTCCGGTGTAGTTGTCGTCATAGACGTAGGCGTTCGCCGAGCCGGACCCTCCATCGATGATGGTCTCACTGGTGACATTACTGAGGTTCTGATCGGTGGGGCTGATGTTGAACGTATCATTTCCCGCGCCGGCCTCAAACGCCAACGCCGAACTGCCCGTATACTCCACGTTTGCGACGCTGGTGCCGGAGCCAAACGAAATCGTGACGTTGGGCGTGCTCTGGTATTCATATTCGATGTAGCCGGCGGCGCCCCCGGACGAAAAGTGTATTTCTCCAAACGGATTGATGTCACCGCTCGGAACATTTCCTACATAGTTCTGCACGGTTGCCGTGACGGACGCGGTATCTGACGCGTAGGAAACGTACAGCGCCTCGCTACTTGTCGGATTGTCGACGAGGAGGTTGTAGATTGAGCTGCTGCCCCCGTCGTTAGCATAGATGTTTTCGAAGTTCCCGGGCGATGAGTTCCCGTGTAGTTCCACGATGCCGGCCGTGCCGTCAACGGTTATGTTATTTGCGGCAAACCCCGTGTTTACAACGAGGTAAGACTTGCCGGTCACGTCAATCTCCGCGGGGGCCAGACCATCAATGTATGTGTACCCGCCCGCTCCGCCCATCGTCACATTTCTCAAAGTGTAGTCGAGATGGTCGTCCACCGTGATATTGGCAGGAAGACTGCCCATCTCGTTCAGGGTCAACGGCTGGGCAATGGCATCCGTCGTCCCTCCAGACCCCACGATAAAAATGTCGGCCAGGGGCGAGCCAATGCCATCGACGGTCGTGGGCACATCCGTGGCAAGCACGTCTACCTTGGGATTCCCCGAGGCATAGCTTCCCGCGCCGGTCTCCACTGTAAGGGATCGAGTTGAGGAATAGTCATAATCGATCTCGGCGCCGAGGCCGGTAATACTGTCAAAACCGAAGCTCGAGCTCTGTCCGAGGGTGACCGTCCGCGAAGTGGTATCTAGCTGATCGTTCACCGTGATATCATCAAAACCGCCGGTTGCGTAGATGGTCAGGGGTGCCGCGATATCCGCTGTCCCTCCAAGGAAGCTACCAACATTCACGATCGCGTCCGGACCGCTCGGCGAAGAATCGGTGACAACCTGCGTCGGAACGACCGTCGCGTTGACGTTGATTGTGTCTTGTCCGGTTCCGCTCAAGATCTCAACATTTGCAATTTGCCTCAGGTCGAAATTGGTCGTCTCGCCGTTGAGGGTAATGCTGACGCCACCGCCGATGGCCTCTCCTACCGAGATCACGTCGTTCTTGTTAGCAAGCTGATCGCCATCTACAACCAGGTTGTAAGTTTTGGTAAACGAATTGCCATTCCAAATTGGGGTGAGGTCGAGATTCTGTGTAGTGCCGTTGTCGATCACCCAGGCTTGATCCGCCACGGACCACATCGGCTGGACCACCGCGCCGGTCGTCTCGGTAAAGAGGTAAGGGGTTTCGCCTTCGTAGTCACAGATCTGGTTACCAGTAACGCTAGGAAAGGCGGCCGCATAAGCCGCCGGCGGGTTAACTTCAAAGCCCCCTCCGTTGGGATCGGTCATGCTCTCAGCGGTTTCGTGGCCGAAAACCTGCGTGTAAGTAGCGTCAGAAATCGTGCTGCCCTGCCCCGAAGTACACCAATCGACGTTGAGCCAATGATAATGATTTAGGTTCGAAGTATCTTGAATCTTTTCGTTGAAACCGATGTCGTTTGCGGTTTGATAGGACACACCAGGCGCGGTGACAACTTCGTAAAGTGCATTGCCATTATCGGCCACCTGCCCGTCATTGACGGCGTTAGTGATCGTATTTTCGAATTCGCTGCTGGTGAAGACGCTGGGCGGGTCGGAACTGTCCCACGTATTGCTGCTGGAGACGTAGGCAGTGCTGTTTGACGCGGGTCCCCCCATATACTGCGCTGTTTCCGAAAAATACGGACTATTGCACACATTCTGGGTATCCTGGATGATTTCGTTGGCTTGCGCACTTGTCGTGCCGTCCCAGTAGGATCCCCAGAAGATCAGCTCGATTTGCGGGTTGGGAAAACGATCGCCTCCATCCTGCGACTCAGTTTCCGGCCCAAAATGCGGCTGGATAACCAAAGACAACAGTTGTCTTGGTTCGAGCCTCTCGACGAACGCCCGCCCCTGTACGTTCAAATGGCTCGACTGTCCTCGCTGTTTGCCCGGACGCGAACGACCGAATATTTGCACGATGGATTGAATCGTCGCATCAAAGTATTCTCTCGTAGTGCTCATGGCCCAAGGCTCCTTTCCCCATTCGCTTTCGAGTTGCCGCGAAGTCGGCCCAACTGCCCGGCCCCCAAGATAGTCACCTTCCCGCGCGGCGCGGGGCAAGACACCGTGCCTTCAACGTAAGGCCGAACGAAATGAACCGAACCATCCCGCTCCTTTTAGAGGACAAGGCATGGTGTGAGCGTGATGTGCCCAGACACGGGGCGGTATAATACAAAACTGACTTGCGCCTGGCAACCCCCCCTCATTTTAGGGGGGGGCGTCGGAATCAGGCGAGTGGATCACTTCGCCCAGCTTGGCCGCCGGCAAGGAATTGAGCGAGCAATTCTCCCCGACCATTGACGCCGAAGCGATGATAAATGCGCTTCAGATGGTCATTCACGGTGTAATTGCTTCTTGGCGATCTGCTTGACGCTATCGCCCGATAGCAACCGAAACAGCACGTGCCGCTGGCGCGTCGATAATTCATTGACGTGCTCCGCGGCTGGAACATCCGTGCCTTGCATCCGAATTGTGTTCACCGCTTTGCCCTTCTTCCCAATTTTGGGCTTAACCGCGGGATTACCCGCATGAACCTTTTCCGAACGTGGTCGGCTATCCTGCACAGGATATCGAGGTTTAGAATATTGGAAATCTTTTTTTGCGCGTAGCGCCTCCCATGCCGACATTTGTGCAGCCACCCTTTCCACCTCGACGATTCCGACCTTCTGCCGACGACCCGCGAATATAGGGCTCCCATCGCCCAGATATTTTGCATGTTTTTCACGCCGGCCACCCGACATCCCAATACCGCCGTCGGCACCCGGTGCCGCCAGAGTGACGGAATTCGAGCCGTTCATCTCCCTTGCCAAGGCCGTTCAACCCACATTTTGTGTCGAAAATCCGCCACCCCAACTGCGTCACGCACAAATCGAATCCTCCCCCGATTCGGACCTCCGCTCGCGTTTGTCCCGTAGCCTGAGGAGCCCCCTAGGGGTATCGCTCGCTGTCTCGGCGTTGCCACCGGTTCCGATTGCCGGCATATGTCCCCATCGGACTCGAAGCCCAGAAGCCACAGGCGCAACCACTGGTCGTAGTAATAGTTCGTGACGCCGAAGTACGGTGGTGAGGTAAGCAGGAGCGAGGCCTTCGGAAGCCCCTGTTCCTTCAGCCGGTCTCCCAGCGATTGCAGGTGCGCTAAACTGTTGCCCAGTAAAACTTGACTGTCGCCCGGCTCGACCACACCTTTGGCATAACGCCAGCGAATCCGCCGATCCACAAACTCCGCAGGGTCCACTGCGGGCGGTTCGGTCGCGAACCTGGGCGTGCAGGTCGTAATCCTGTTTCTCCATCTTCACCCAATCGTCCGGCAGCGGAGCATAATAATGCGAAAATGTCGCGTTTGAGGACGCCGGGTCCATGATATTTTTCGCATCATCATCATCCCGCAGTATCTTCGCGGCCTGCAAATAAACATCGGCCGCATTTCCCGCCGGCTCGGTTGTCTGGGCGCAAGCCCATTGCTGCAATCCCGCCAGAATGCCGCCAACCAGCAGCAGTTTGATCATCATAAACATTCCTTTCAGCGCGGAGGTGGAATTAGCCCCACCAATATTGTAGACGAAGTCGTCCCCCGGTTACGTTCTCCGGGCACGACGAATCCGCCCAGGGCTACGCGATCTTGAGGTCGCTGATCCCAGTCCGGGCTTGGGCAGGACGACTTCGGACCGTGTGCCCTCAACGTTCGACAGGGTTGTCGTCGATCACCTAATTGGAACGATCGGGGTCCGTGGACACCGTGTCCGCATTGGGGAAGTGGGGCAAAGAATACAGTGAAAAGCGCCTCGGGGAGTGCCCTGTATCAGGTCAGGTGGCCAATGCCTTCGCCGAAACTGCCGGCCGCGGCGCCGGAAATGTTTCGCTGGCGACGGCGGAGTAGGATCGGGACGAATCCCAACAGGCCGATGCTAGTGTACCTCTCCACAATTAAACGAACCTAATCGGCGCGGGCGCGTAACTGAGATAGGAGGTACTATCTCATGCGTGTTGCTCGCCCTGTGGTTCTGGCCGAAGATCAGAAAA
>JBEKKC010000160.1:0-10522 GCA_050010915.1 Tepidisphaeraceae bacterium
GCCGATGGAAATGACCACGTCGTCACCGGCCTGTCCTCCGGCCAAATCGAAGTGGCGTACACCCTGCTGGGCGACGCGAATCTGGACGGTTTGGTGAACGGCTCGGACTTCAACATCCTGGCGGCGAACTTCAACCAGAGCATCACCGGCTGGGACCAGGGCGACTTCAATTACGACGGTCTGGTGAACGCGTCGGACTTCAACGTGTTGGCGGCGAACTTCAACCAGGGCGTGAGCGGCGCGGCCTCGGCCGGCGACGTTGCGGCCTTGGACGCCTTCGCCGCGGCCAACGGATTGCCCATCGACGTTCCGGAACCCGGGTCCGCCAGCCTCTGCATGCTTCTTGCTGGAACTGGGCTGCTTCGGAGAAAACGGCGATCGAATCCTCGGCCGACGACATCCGCTCCCTCTTGCCTTTGGGCCGCCGCAATGGGAACATCGCAATGATGCGGCATCTCTGGGTCTTCGCAGCGGCGATTTTTTCGTTCATTGGCCTCCTCGCAACCCGATGCGACGCATGGAACAGCACCGCCCATGAAGCGATCGCGCTCATCGCCGACGACCAGATGTCGCCGCAAACCAAGTCGGCCATATTCGCGGTGTTGAGGAATCATCCCCGTCTGAACGAAGACCTGCTTCACGACCAGGACAGGTTCAAGGACCCGGACGTGGCGATGTTTGTGCGGGCCGCGACGTGGCCGGACATGTTGCGTTACCCCGCGCACCCGATGAACCATACGGAGCATCATGGCCGGTGGCACTACGTCGATTACCCGTTCGATCTGGACGGCGTGCAGGGGCCCACGCCGGACGGGCATTGGGATGGCCACAGCGATCCGGCCAATCTTTTGCAGGCCGTGGACAAGGCGTTGACTGAACTCAAGGACGCCGCGACGCCCGCGGACCGCAAGGCGATTGATTTATGTTGGGTGGAACATCTGGTAGGCGACATTCACCAGCCGCTGCACGCCGTCAGCATGTTTTCAAAGGAATATCCGCAGGGAGACCAGGGCGGGAATCTGGTTTTCATCCGCAACGACGACAATCAGGTCATGCCGTTGCACACGTACTGGGATTGTATCGAGGGCCTGTCGCTGGAACCGGACGACGTCCGGAAAATCGCCGACCGGATCGAGCGCGATCACCCGGCTGCGGAATTGAAGGATCGGGTGTCGGACCTGACGGTCGCCGATTGGGCGCAGGAAAGCTTTTCGCTGGCCAAGAGCGTGACATACCTCCAGGGCACGCTCCCCCACGCCACCAAAGCCGAGGCGCAGTCGGCCCCCGAATCGGTTCCGTCGCTACCGGCCGGCTACGCGCAGCGCGGCCGGGCGACCGCCGACGTCCGGCTGGCCCTGGCCGGCTATCGCTTGGCCGCGGTGTTGGATCGCATCGCAAAACAATTGCCAAGCCCCCCACCTGGAAACCCCGCACCCTCGAGCCCCGCACCGTGACCCGTCATGGGATGTACTTCTTTTCTCGGAAATAGTTGATCGCCTCGTCCGTTCGCCGAAACACTTTGGTCGCGGTTTCGGTAATGAACGGCGAAGGCATCGCGCTGCACGCCCAGATGACGTAAACCTCTTTGCCCCCCTCGAACGCGTGGTGCAGCTCGCGCTCCACGCCGCTGGACAAACCCGGCTTGCCGCTCGGCAACTCCGGCACCAGGCTCACGATCATGTCGCTCTGATCGATCGTCTTGAAGTCCCGCGCATATATCTGACCGAGGATGTCCCCGCTGATCTGCGCCACCTCCGCCGTTTGCAAGGTCATCCCGCCCTCGGGTCCCTCCACTTCCATGACCTTCCGGCCCTCCTGCAACGCCTTCAGCGCCATGGTGTGCAACATGAACTCATCCACGTCGGCCGGGTCGAAGCAGACGAAATGCTCCGCGATCGTGCTCTTGAATCGCTCGATCTCCGCAAGGGTGTCGGGCAAATCCATCACGTGACTCATCGGAAAGCTCAGGTACGCCCGCTTCTTCTTCGGCTCGAACAGCAAGCCGTACATGGTCTTGACGGTCATCGCCTTGCGCCCCCGGCAGACCAGGAAAAAATGTCCGTAGCCGCGGATGATGTTGGCGATGATTTCCGTCGACAGCAATTCCTCCTCGCGCCAGACCATGATGTCTTTCAGCGTGTGATCCAGATCGTGGTCGCGCAGCAATCGCTGATGAATCGACTCGGCGTTGTCCAGGAGCGTCACGTAAAAGTCGGCCGACAGAGCCTTGATCTGGTCGAAATCGAACGCGGAGAACAGCCCATGCCGCCAGCGGAACGTCGCGTGGGAATTCACCACCACGTGCTCGTGTTGGTCGGCCAGGCGCAGGATCTCCTTGAACACCGATCGCCGCAGCGCGTTCAGGCGGGTGATCGGCAGATTCAAAATCCTCCCCGCCGGCACGTCCGGCGCTTCGGCATACATCATTTTCCCCACGTGGCAGAAAACGACGTCCTGGCCGTTGCGCAGCGCCTCTGCCTTCAGCGCCTCGAGGTACGGCCCCTTGTCCACGCCAACTTGTCCGGTGATAAACGCTCTCACAAGCTCACAACATACCAGTTGCTCGCCGATCTTCCAGCGCAACGACCCTGGGACCGATGCCCGACAAAAGGGGCGGCCTTCGACGAAGGCCGCCCCTTTGCCTGGCAATGATCGAAAATTGGCGTCTCAACGATTGTCCCGGCGGCGAGCGCGCCGCGCGAGAATTCCTACGCCGAATATCGCCATAACTCCCGACGCCGGTTCCGGCACGCTGGAGGTCGGTAAGGACAATCCGTTGGCCACGGCGAAGGCGTCCAAGGCCGCGATGTCGCCGGCCGAGGCGTCGGCGCCGCTGACGCCCTGGTTGAAGTTCGCCGCCAACACGTTGAAGTCGGAGGCGTTCACCAGGCCGTCGTAGTTGAAGTCGCCCTGGTCCCAGCCGGTGATGTCCTGGTTGAAGTTGGCGGCCAGGATGTTGAAGTCCGAGCCGTTGACCAAACCGTCCAGATTGGCATCGCCGAGAAGCGTGTACTTCAGCTCGATCTGGCCGGAGGGCAGGCCGACAACGACGCCGTCCTTGCCGTCGGCATAGCCGACGCCGTAGAGGAGGCCGCTGGCATTCGTTAGCGCCGCCGAGGAAATGATGCCCGGGAGGTTGTTGTAGCCGGACTTGATATACGCGGCGATGGTCGTAATCGGATCGCTGCCGCTGCCGTAGTCGATGTACATGTGGTTGTTGGTCAGGTCCAACACTCCGCCGGAAATGGTCAGCGAGTTCACTGTAGACCCGCCGCTGCCGGTGGCCAGCGTGGTCGTTCCACCATTGAGGACGAGCGATCCCGAACCGGTGATGCCGTTGAACGTCGCCTGCCCGCCGGTTTGGGTGAAGCTGCCGGTGAGGTCCGTGGAGGACGTCGCGCTCAGCGTGCCGCCGTTCAGAACGTAACTGCCGCTCTGAACGGACGGATTGCTGGTGACGGTGCTTTGCGCGTTGATGGTAAGGTTGCCGAGGTCATTGGGAGCGGCGCCCTGAATATCCTGCTCGTTTTCCAGACCGACGGTCATTGTCGCGCCGTAGGTGCCGTTGATCATCTGGCTGTTGGTCGTGAAGCCGATGGTGCCGGTAGCGGTGCCAAGAGTGGTAGTGCCGCCGCCCGCTAGCTCCGTACCCTGGTTACCGCTGATCGCGGTGCCCGTAGAGAAGCTGCCGGATTGGAGGCTCCAGCCGCCCGAACTCCACAATTGGTTGAAGGGGCCGGTTCCAGTAATGACGGCGCCTGCGCGGATCCCGCCATTATATTTTATGCCGCCGGTGGTGTAGACGTTGTCGCTGGTGGCCGCGTTGGTCAACGTCGCGTTCGCGGTCGAATTCGGCGTGACCGTAACCAGCGCACTCGAAACCGACGCGGGCTGATAGCCCTGCCATTGCAGGTAAACGTTGGCATAGTCGTTTTCGCCGGGAATACCTTCGCCCACCAACCCGGGCGCGCTGGCAACCGGGGCGCCGAAGCTGGTGTAGTTGGCTTCATAGTATTTGGTAGTCCCATTGATCGTCACGGCATGATCGTCTCCGTAGACGCCGGAGACCGTGACGGCCACGCTACCGGTGATGCCGGTTGCGGGGGTCGCCGAATTAAACGTGAAGGGGGTACTCGGCGCCGAGGCGCTGACCGTTGCGACCGGGTTTGTCGTGAACGGATCCTTGATGGTATACGGCGCGGTCTGAGCGTTCGCCTGGAGGGTTTCGGTCGTAAGGACATCAGACCCAAAGTCGGAGTCGGCGGGGAGGTCGCTGTTGGTCGTATTCAATGCTATCCCGCCGACGGTGCCCGTCGTTCCGACGAGGACTTTGCCGACGTTGATGGCATTCGGACTGGGGGCAAAGCTGGTTCCGCCGGCGCTGATCTTTCGCTGCTCGACCACGTAGGCGCTGCCGTTGACGGTAACGCCCGGATCACTTGAGTTGTTCGCGTTTGTGAACACGACGCTGCCGCTGATCGCTGTCCCGGCGCTGGCGGAGGTGTCACCGCCGTTGAACCCGGCCGTCACGGTTGCCGTTTCGCCTTTCGGAATCGGATTGTTCGAGCCGGTGGGTCCGGTGCTGGCATCGAGTCCGTTACCGGGAGTGGGATTCGTCAGTACCAGCGCCGACCCGTTTGAAGCGACATTTGTATTTCCAAGGGTGAGAGTTTCGGTGACAACCGCGCCTTCCACAATGCGCCCAAAATTGACGTTGGCATTGCCCGACACGAGACTGAGCAGTGAATGATTGGGCGACACGCCGGCCGAGGTGGCAGTGATGTTGACCTGAGGGGGAGCGGCTCCTTTATAGCCATAAATGCTCTCCGGCAATGTATCTGTGGAACTCCCCCCCGCCGTCGTCACGATGATCCGCAAAACGTTGCCACTTTCAACTTGTGACGTCAAAAATGCTTGTGCGGCCGCGACTAACGTGGGGGAGCCGGCATTGGACGTGGAGAGGCTAAAGGGGACGTACGTGCCATCGGTGAGGCTCGGGGTAAACGTGCCCGAACCAAGATAATACAGACTCCCGCTTAGCGAATTTCCCGTTTGCCCGGGGGCGGCCAACCCATTGCCTAAGCTACCGCCCGCTGTCTTTGGGGTGCCTGCAATAGATTGGTATTCCAAACTCGTGGAACCGCTGGCAACCTCTGACGCCGTGGTATCGGTCGCCAGGTAAAAGCTGAAAGTCGAGTTTGCCGTATCCTGGCCGGAGTAGTATTCATCGGCAAGGTCGACCGTTAAATTGGGGTTGACGGACGTGACCGCCGAATTCGGAATCGTCGAACCACCGGTGTTGTAGTCAAACACCGCAAAGGTTGGGTACGTGGCGTTCGGACCCGACAAATCCAAATAGTCCTCACTATAACCGGTACCCGTGGTGGAATAGTAAGCACCGGTCGGTTCGATTTGCGCGGAATCGGCCGAATTCACGGTGTACGTCACCGTGGATTGGCCCAGCGCGCGACTTGCGATGCCGCCAACGCTGACGCCCATCGCCGCGGACCACAAAGCCGCTTTCCTACGAGTTGAGTCTTTCATTGAAGCATTCCTCCTATAAAATTATGCGGGTTAAAAAACAACACATCCAGCGAACTGCCTCCTGCCAAGAGAAGAGACCGCTGATATCTCATCTCTGCGCTCATAAGCGCGATATATGTTCATTTGATAAAGATCCGATCTTGGCCTGATTAATCTAGCAAGACCAGGCGGCACCGCCCGCCTGACATTTCCGAGCACGCTATCGCATGACCTTGGTCATCATCGGAGGACCGATGAGCCGATACCACTTCCCGTCGAGTCGGAGGAATATTTAATCTGGGCGTCCTTGGTAATCTCCGTATTTTTCATGAAAGTTCCGGTGGGAGCCCAAAATGCCGGATCGGCGCCGTCGAGATCGCCCAGCGTCTCCACGTGCCCGTCGTAAAATCCGGCATTGAATCTATAGCTGTTTGTCGCCCCGAACGGAGATTGATTCCCGTGGCGAAAGCCGAAGATGCGCGGGTCGTAGTGACCGGGCGCGTATGACTCTATGTTTCCGGCGGCGGCCTCCCGGTTCAGGGCGCTTGAGTATTCAGCGTACGCACCGTAATCCGCGAACGCCCCGCCAACGTCCGAACCGTTGTACGTCAGATCATAATTGGGCAAGGCGTTTGGATTGGAGTACTTGCCACCATCGGCAATGTAGATCTTGATGCTTGCCGGCCCGATTTTGTTCAATTTGGGAGCGTAATTGGAGGGAAGCACGAAGTAAGATTCATTGGCGTACTGCTGTAAATCCGCATCCTGCACAGTTCCTCTTTTGGTGCTCGGGGGATTGACCAGGAGAAAATCCATTGCCGTGACGTACGACCCCATCGGAACGACCAGTCCGGTGGGCACGTTATACTGGAAGGAAAGAAACTGATTCTCGGGGCAAACAAATGCACCGAAGGTGTTCAGAAAATAATATCGCTGCATTCGAGACTTGAGGTCGCCCGCCTGGTTGAACGATGCGCCCATCATTGTGGCGATCGGCGCTTCCCAGTCCCAAGTCTGCGATAGGCCGGGGCAGCCAAAGGGGGTCGACGACGTGATATCCGGACCGAAAAGCGGGTTCCAGCCGACGGCGCCGGTACCGGACGGTGACGCCGTCAGAAACGCCGCCGAACTCTGCGGGCCGCCGGGGATGTAACCGTTGTTCTGCGTGGCATACATCATCATCGCTTGCACGATTTGGCGTAAATTCGACGCACAGGCGATGGTATTTGCCGCCCTGCGGGCCTTGCTCAGGGCGGGAAGAAGGACCGCCACCAGTATTGCGATGATCCCAATGACCACCAACAGCTCCACAAGCGTGAATCCACCGAGCCGTCCGTGAGATCGTCTATTGATGACTTTCATTCTTCCGACTCCCTTCAGTTAGTCCGCTCCATGGCGTGCAGCAGTTCCGGGCCGACGCCGACCATGTGCTGCTTTTCCCATTCCTCCCGCGTTGGCGGCGGCCTCATTCCGGCCTGGGCGATAGGGTTACGCGCTACCACCAGCCTTCCACAATCGGGACAAAAAGTCGGTTCCGGCTTCCCGATGTAAATATTCAAAAGCACCGGCGTCGGATCGGATTTTGGCGTTCCGTCTTTCGTCCAGTAGCACAACTCCGCCGGATAGCCGGTCTTATGCCCGCTGGGGGCATCAATCGGAATCGACTCCCCCGCTTGCAACTCGTGCCTAAATCCCTGGCCCGTTGTCGCATCAACGAACATGCGCGTACGCTCGTTCGTCACCACCGAGGAAAAAAGCGAGCCCTTCACCACGTAGACCGCCACTCCGATCGCTACAACCGCCAGCACGATGGCCACCGATTTCCCGGTAGGCGTCTCCAGCAGACTGTTCGTCCTTCCCATGGCGAATTCTCGACCGTTACCGGCGCATCTTCAGAACAGAGAGCTACACAATCTTCAAGTCACATTGTTTGGATTTGATTAACATACCGACCACATCGTGTGAAGCTGCCCGTTCACGACTTTCGCCGGTTTCCACTTTGCCAATCCAAGTCGCGAATGAACGGCTCATCCCATCGCGTCAGGACTATGAGATACAAGTCTTGTGCTGGCACTCAGTTTGTCAACTAACAGGGTCGATAACACACACGTTATAAACATTTCGCCGGCTCTTGTAAAAGGAATTCCGCCCGGCATAAATGGAAACAGCCATCCAAGCATCTCAAAGCAATCTGCTGGTCAGCAATAATAGTGCCAGAGTCGGGAAAAGAGCATTTCACTTGGACGGATTGTAATCTGCGCAATGTGCCGCCCGACGCGGGTCTTAATCGAGTCTTAATATGATCAGGCGGCATTCTGCGGCAAAAATCCCTCAAAAAAGCGATGGCGGCAATTGCTCCGAGAACAGACAAGTTAGCAATTAGTTTGGTATTCCGCGGATTGTTTGACAGGTTGCTTTGCACACCATTCCCGCCAAATTTCGCGGCAGGCAGTTTCGTTCGTCGTGGTATTTGCCTTGGAATCCATCAGTCGGGATTGGCTCATCCGGTTCCGCAGCGTGGAGGGGAAATTAGCCAATCGATCACGATCCGCGGCGAGTTTAGTCCCAACCGAGATACATGGACTTCCCGAAATGCGACGCCGTCGGCACTCTTTGCGCAAAATTAATGGTTTTTTTCCTTGAACTTAACCTCGACTATGCATTATAACCCGCAGCGGGAAAGGCGAAGAGCCCCGGACCCAAAGCGATGGGTTCGATTTATCGCTCGATGCCTAAGCCTCGCTCACATTCGGAAAGGATGGCAGAAGATGATGAACAGGTTGAAAATTGCAGCTATTCTTATGGGCTCCGCTGCATTGGCGGCGCCCGCATTTGGCAGTTCGATCGGAGCGGTTGAAGCGTCATACACAGGTAGTAACATTTTTAACGTTTCGATCGGTACCGGAAGTGATCCGGCCGCGGTAGTGACCGCAATTCTTTCGACGCCGGGTACCTTCAACACCGTGACCTACACGAACTATGCATCGCTGGTCAACGATGGAACCGGCTCGCTTGACGTGTACGGCTCCGCCGCCGGCCTTTACACCGGCTATACGCCCACGGTGGGCGATGCGATCACGGTCACCACGGCGGAATATTCTCCGTTCCATCAGCTCCCCGAATTGGAGAAGCCCTCCACCGGTACTTACGGCATTACTCTGGACTCTCAGCATAACATCGCTCCAGGCGCCATCACCGCGACCATTGAGCAGATGAACGTGCCGACGCTGCCCCCTACCATTGCCGGCTACCTGGTTGACTTGAACAACGTCAGCATCAACGACTCGGGTGCAGGTGATGGTACTCTGCCGGGCTCGGGGCTTTTCGGGACAAGCAACCTCCAGTTAACCGTGACGGATGGCACCAGCAGCGAAGAGTTGTATTACTACCCGTCCTCGTATTCCCTGGCCAACATAAATCTTTCCGCGATGCAGATTCCGATTGGCGACCAGGTTGACATGGTGGGTATAGCTTCGGTTTATCCCACTGGTCCAGCACCGGAGTTCATCCCGATGTCGATTACCGTCGTTCCTGAGCCGCTCAGCGCGGGTCTCATGGCGATCGGTAGCGTGGCAATGCTAATGCGCCGCCGTCGAACGGCCTAAAGCGACAGGCAGTACACTGAGTTTGAATTTCCGCCGGAGTGCGCCATGCACTCCGGCTTTTTTATGCGCGCCGGGCAACTTGTATGCGCGGGTCTTCAATTGTCGTCGTCATCGCCATCGCCCCCGCCGGGGTGAACTCCGCCAGGCAGGGTTCGGTGCATGATCGGCATCGCCGACTCCGGACCCTTGATCGTCTTCCAGACAATTTGGTCAAGCTCCAGAGCCGGGGCGGCGTCGGCATGCGTGAAATCCATCTTCTCCGATTCCAACGCCATCTTCAGTCGCGGATCGCCGGCGCTCAGCTCCGACTCCTTGGGATTGCGCTCGGCAATCATCTCCGGCGAAACGGCGATCGCGTCGTACGGCGCGGCATTGGTGGGCGAGCCGTCCCAGTCCATGATCGGATCGGCGACGGCGTCGTATTGTGACATCGGACCGAGGCCCAGGATCAATTCGATCGTTTTCAGCATGCTGTCCGTATTGCAGAAATGGTGGTCCACGCTCTTCGCCTTGATCCATGGACTGATGACGAAACCAATGGTTCGATGGGCATCCACGTGATCGGCCCCGCTCTGGGCGTCATCCTCGATGATGAAAATGGCCGAACTGCTCCAGATCGGGCTGCGGTTGATCGCCTGCACGATTTCTCCCAGCGCGTAATCGTTGTCGGCGACGTAGGAGCGCGGCGTGTGCTTGCCCGGCGTCGCGCCGGTCGTGTGATCGTTGGGCAGCCGAATCATCGTCAGCGCCGGGACGGCCGATCCATCAGGTGATTTCGCCAGCATCATCTGGAACTCGCGGTTCCATTCCGTGAATCGGCTGGCGGCTTTGTATTGGCCGAAGGCCGTCTTCTTGAACAGCGCATTGCTGTTGCCGGTCTTGCCGGCGTAAACCGACGGCGCGTCGCTGTCGGGGTAATCGAGATCGAATCTTCGGTAGTCGATGTCGCTGATGCCGGCCAGATCGTGGCCGGGCGGTTGCAGGCCGGCCGGGCCGGGATAATTATCCGGGCCGCCTGCCAGGCCCGTGACGCGATCGTTGAAACTCAGAAGGAATCCGTAATTCCGCAGCGAAATCCCCGCTTGGCGGGCCGTATCCCAAAGATTTCGACCAGTGCTGGCGACGTCGGGGACGGCCGGCGCGCCGTTTTGAAGCGAGGGCATCGTCGTCAGCGGCTTGCCGTTTTCATCCTTGCCGGGGAACCCGCCGGTGATGTATCCGTTGTTTTGACCCTCGAAATCAAATTTCCGTCCGCGGCCGGAATAGTGATAGGGGATGTTTCGTTCAACGTAGGCGTCGGCCATGCCCTGCGTGCTCCAGGTCCAGCCGTCCCCGCTCACCTCGCCGCACGCGTACAAATTATCCAGCAGGACAAATCGCTCGGCCAGCGCGTG
>JBEKKC010000161.1:0-10475 GCA_050010915.1 Tepidisphaeraceae bacterium
TCCGCGCGTGAAGAAGCGACGGATGAAGGAGTATGACCTGATGAACCGTCCAAGGCGCGAGTATGCTGAACCCTCAGCGCCGGAGGTGGTTACCACTTAAGCGAATGGCATTCGGGACAGTCACCTATTTCAAGACGTCGAAATAGGTGACTATCCCTAGTTTCCCGTGTCGGTGGAAACAATATCGCAGGTCATTGTCAGCGCCGTAGGATCAGAACGATAATAACGATGAGAATGATAAGGCTCACTGAGCCGCCGCCGACCCAAATAAAACTGGCGAGAATGGGGGCATTTGCGGTAGCCATTGATAGAAGCAAATCGTGCATTGCGGTCTCCTGTAAAGGAAAATTGGTTCAGTAAACAACAATTGCGCGTGCGCGCAGGGGAAGAGGCGGTTTTACATGGTTTGGACGGATGGCATAACCCATCAGCGTTTGGAACTCGCTTTCCCGAACTCTTCCTGAACTTTGCCGACCACTTTCTGCACTTTACCTTTGATTTGCTGGCCGGTGTTGCCCTTGACCGCCCCGGCAATGTCATTCAATTTCCCCTTCAACTGTTTGGCTTTTCCGGCAGCAATGTCTTCACGTCCCATGGGTCACAACTCCTTTGCAGAAATATTCCGCACGACGTCATGCAACACTGGCACGAGCCAGCCGAGAGACGGCAAGCGCGGCATCAATTGCCGATTGTCGTGTATCTCGGCCGATACTGTAGCAGCGCCGGGCGAATAGTTCATCGCTTAATCTGATAGTCAGAAGTGCTTTTTTCTTCCTTCTTTTTCAAAATCGCCGATCGAGCAGGCGGTATTGGATGCCTTCGGCTAAATGATGTTCCTGAATGTCGGCGGCTTGTTCCAGATCGGCGAACGTCCGGGCGACGCGGCGCACCTTGTCGTAGGCGCGGGCGCTGAGGCCAAGCTCGGTCATCGCCTGGCGCATCAGCAGAAGACAGCCGGGACTTAATTCGCAGAAGGATTTCAGTTGCTTGGAACTCATGTGGGCGTTGAGCGTGGCGTCGCCGAAGCGCTTTTGCTGGATTTGGCGGGCGGCCAGGACGCGCTGACGCATGGTTTGGCTGTCGGTGCCGCGGTGTTTGCCGGTGAGCTCGGGGTAGGGAACGGCGGGGACTTCGACGTGAATGTCGATGCGGTCCAGAAGCGGGCCGCTGAGTTTGTCCAGATAACGATCGCGGGCGCGCGGGTTGTCCGAGGCGAAGCCCCTCGCGGTCGGGTTCATCGCTGCCACTAGCATGAAACGGGCCGGGAAACGCATCGAGCCGTGAACGCGCGCTACCGTCACTTCCCCGCTCTCAAGCGGTTGGCGGAGGGTTTCCAAAACGTAGCGGCTGAATTCGGGCAACTCGTCGAGGAAAAGAATGCCATGATGGGCCAGGGAAACTTCGCCGGGGCGCGGGACGGTGCCGCCGCCGATCAATGCCTGCGCGGTCGCCGAATGGTGCGGCATCCGCACCGGTCGTTCGTCCATCAGGGCCACGCCCTCGGGGAGCAAACCCAAGGCCGAATAAATCCGCGTCGTTTCGAGCGATTCGCTTCTGGCCAGCGGGGGCAGAACGCCGGCCATGCGCTGGGCCAGCATGGTCTTGCCGGTGCCGGGCGGGCCGATCATCAGCAAATTATGTCCGCCGGCGGCCGCGACCGTTACCGCTCGTTTCACCGCCTCCTGGCCGCGCACGTCGGCGAAATCCAAGTCCGGCATCTGCGACGAAGCCGTGTACTCCTGGCCGTCCAATTCGAATGGCTCCATCGGCAATTTCTCGTTCAAAAACGACACCGCCTGGGAAAGATGCGACATCGGATAAACTTCGATCCCCTCAACGACCGCTGCCTCGCGGGAGTTTTCCGCGGGCAGGATCACCCCACGCATCTTTCTCGACTTGGCCAGCATTGCCAGCGACAGGGCGCCCTTGATCTTCCGCAGCCGGCCGTCGAGCGCCAGTTCGCCGGCGATCAGGAATTGTTTGTGAACGTCGGTTTCAATCGATCCGCTGCCCCGCAGCAGGCCGATCGCGATGGGAAGGTCGAGGCTCGGCCCCTCTTTCTTCACGTCGGCCGGCGCGAGATTGATCAGCAGGGCATGGCTGGGAAAGGGAAATCCGGAATTGATCATCGCCCGGCGGACCCGCTCGATGGATTCCTTGACGGCCGTCTGGGCCAGGCCGACGATCACGCTGCGCGACAGCCCGCGCTGGCTGACGTCGACCTCCACCTCACACAAAATGGCGTCGATCCCCGTCAGGACGTAGGAGTGCACGGTTGCCAGCACGGGGGAATGTTACCGCCGGAGGGTGTGCGACTGCAAAGAGATGGGGAAGTGCGACATATCTCCGCATCCAGCGGTGCGGAAACAAAAGTGGCCCAGACCAAATGCTCATTGATTTCACAATAGCCACAAGGGCTTGGAAGAGTTTGCTGAGCCGGTCGTGGGCCAATTAACACATCGGCACTGGGGCGAAGGAAATATAAGAAGAAAAACATGAAATCCGACGACATTTTTGTCGCGAATTTTTCAAAGGGCACTACAATGAGCGTAGAAGTGGACGAGCGGCCAATAGCGTAACTACTACGAAGAGCCGACCCGTCCAAGAATGAAAGACACGCCAGCGATTCACGGAGTTGAAAAAGGGCCAACAAACCCTCTCCATGAAGAACTGGCGTGCCGTTTTTAAGAGGCGGTTCGAGCAGGCTCACCGCGGGCGGTTCGAGCGGCATTGTTCCCGGAAGAATTGGCGGACCGGCCGGGAAAAAAACGCGAATCACTTGTTGCTGAACAGCGGGTTTGGGACTAGAGTAATCGCTTAGCCGGAGAATTGCATTTCGAGGGAAACGTCGATGCAAGTGGTACTTGTGATGTTTCGAGCGGACGGCGAACGCCGCAGCTTTTCCATCGTCCGCGACATGACCGTGGTTGGCCGGCGCGAAGATTGCGATCTGCGCATCCCGCTTGGCGAAGTTTCGCGCAAGCATTGCCGGCTGATTATGGATGGCGAGGCGGTCCGGCTGGAAGACCTCGGCAGTTCCAACGGCACATTCCACAACGGCGAGCGCGTTCGCGAGGCCACGTTGGTGCCTGGCGACACCGTTCAGATCGGTCCGGTGACGTTCATGGTTCAGATTGATGGCGTGCCCGCCGACGAAGACATGCAACCCGCCGCCAGCACGGGGACGGTCGAGCCTGCCGAGGACGCCCTCGCGGCCGAGCATCCCGCCGCCCAGGCGCCAGCCGCTGAAGGTGAGGCGCCAGCCGCCGAAGGTGAGCCGGCGGCCGCTGGGGCGCAGGCCGATGAGGTCAATTTAGAGGCCGCTGCCCAAGAAGACGAACGTTCCGCCGCTTCGGGGGAGTTGGAGTTCGATTTTGACGAAGAGCCGGCTGAGGAGCCGACCTCCAAGGACAAACCGGCTTAAAATGGTAAATTCGAAATTCGAAACTCGAAATTCGAATCAAATTCGAAACTCGAATGTCCAAATGTCCTTTGTTTCGAATTTCAGGCTTCGAATTTGATTCGAATTTCGAGTTTCGAATTTGTATCCTTCCCACCTATGTCTCACTCACAGCAGGTTCTCGATCGCGCCTCGAAGGTTTTGATCGGCAATTATGCCCGCCAGCCCGTGGTCATGGCGCGCGGACAGGGCTCGGACCTTTGGGACGCCGACGGCAAGCAATACCTCGATCTCTTCGCCGGCTTCGGCGGGGCGATCCTGGGGCATTGCCATCCGGCCCTTATCGAGGCCACGGCGACGCAGATGGGCAAACTGTGGCACGTCGGCAATACGTATCACACCGAGCCGCAGGTTGAATTCGCGGAGCGATTGAATCGTTTCGCGTTCAGCGGCCAGGCGTTTTTCTGCCACAGCGGGCTGGAGGCCAACGAGGCCGCGTGCAAGCTGGCACGGCTGCGCGGGCAGGAATTTTCGCCCAAGCGATGGAAGATAATCTCACTCAGCAAGAGCTTTCACGGGCGGTCCCTGGCCATGATCGCCGCCACAGGCAATCCGGCCATCGCACAGGGATTCGGGCCGGAAGTGCCGGGATTTGTCCATGTCGAACCGGGCTGCATCGAAGCGCTGGAAAAGGCCGTCGATCCGGAGGTGGCCGGCATCATCATGGAGCCGATCCAGGGCGAAGGCGGCGTGAATCTCTATCCGCCGGATTACGCGGCCAAAGTGCGCCGACTTTGTGACGATCGCTCTTTGACGCTGATATTTGACGAAGTCTGGACCGGCTGCGGGCGGACGGGACGCTGGTTTGGATATCAGCACTTTCAATCGCCCGAGGGCGTGGAAGGCTTCGCCTCCACCAACGCGGTCGAGCCGGACATTCTCACCATGGGCAAAGCGATCGGCGGGGGATTGCCCGTCGGGGCGATGTTCGCCAAGCCCGACACGGCCAAGCTCCTGGTCCCCGGCAAGCATGGCTGCACGCTCGGCGGCAACCCAGTCTGCATGGCGGTGGCGCGCACGATATTCGACGTGATCGAGCGCGACCGGCTTCTGGCTCACGCCGCCGCCCTCGGGGAACATGCCATCGCCCGGCTGCGGAATGAAAAATCCCTCGGCGGCAAGCTGCACGACGTTCGCGGCCGGGGGCTGATGCTCGGCCTTGAATTGAACGCACCGCCGCAAAAGCTCGTCGAACGCGGGCTGGAGCACGGCATCATCATTAATTTGACCGCGCAAAAGGTAATCCGGCTCGCCCCCGCGCTGACGATCTCAGCCGAACAATGGGATCGCGGCCTCGACGCGCTGATCAAAACCATTCAGAGCGTTTGACAAAAATGCGACCGATCGTCCCTGCCGTTTCGTTTGTCCGTTTCTTCAGTTGCACGCTATTCCTTGCGACGATCGGCTGTAGTGCCAATTCACCGCCGCCACCGCCGCCGCAGAGCGCGGTTTCCACCGCCGCGCCGCCGCTCGCCGGTTCACACGCCAACCCGCCGCTGACGGGCAGCGGAATCATCACCGGCGCGATCTATCACCTTCAGATGCCCTTGGGCGCCAACAGCCGCGACGATGCGTTTTGGAAACTCCTGGACGAGGACGTCGTGGATGTGCCGACGAACCTGAACTTGAACCGCAACGGCCTGCGCGTGGGCCGCGGGCGGGTCGCGGATTGGCCGGAGTATCTGAAGCTTCTCATCGCGGAATCCGCCATCGAGATCGAGAAAATCGAATACGCCGCCGGCTGGTCATTCGAAGATGCTCTCCAGCCGATGTCGGATATCCTGCCCGAGGAATTGCTGTTCATTTACGACGATCACGGCCTGACCATGCGATCATTCGACGATTGCCAGAATCTCCTGTCGCTGAAGTTTCAATGGGCGCCGCGAAAGCCTCGGACGATTCGCCTGACGATCTGTCCTGTGATCGAGGCCTGGCGCACGCGCAGGGATTATTCCCTGAGCGACGATCCGCCGGCGGTCAAATATCTCGAACGCCTCAATTATTACGATCTGCACTTTATCGCCGACATCGCGCCCGGCGAGTTCCTGGCGGTGGGAACGACCACCGCAACCGAGGACCCCAACCGCATCGGCAGCCGGTTCTTGACATGCGATGGGCCAAACCAAAGATATGAGGAGCTATTGATTCTGGTCGGGCAATCCGTGCCGATGAAGGGAATGAAAAGCCACCCGGCCTCCCCGGCCAGCACGCAATCTGCAAAAGGATCTTAACCATGTCCAACACGACCGCGGCGCGGGATTTCGGGGTGCAAAGTTACTGCTTTCGCAACTTCAAGGACAATAAAAAAGTCGCCGAGCTGACCAAGAAGATCGGAGTGAGGAAAATCGAACTCTGCGGCGTGCATGCGGACTTCGACGACGTCGAGGCGTTCAAAAAAGTGCTGGCCATCTACCGCGCCTCCGGAGTCGAGGTCGTTTCCATCGGCGTGCAGACGTTCGTCGGCGACGCCGCCCGCGAGAAAAAATGGTTCCAATGCGCCCAGGCCGCCGGCGCCAAACACATCTCCGCCCATTTCACGGTCGGCACGTTCCAAACCGCCGTCCCGGCCGCGGCGCGGCTCTGCGAGGAATTCAACATCCGCATCGGCGTTCATTGCCATGGCGGATATATGTTCGGCGGATCGGCCGACGTGCTGGAACATCTCTTCAAACTCGGCGGTGCCAAGATCGGGCTCAACCTGGATACGGCCTGGTGCATGCAACTCGGCCCCTATGGCAATCCGATCGAATGGGTGCGTGAAAAATTCAAAGGCAAAATCTTCGGCGTCCATTACAAGGACTTCATCTTCGACCGCCGCGGTCAATGGTCCGATACGGTCGTCGGCGAAGGCAATCTCGATTTGCCCGCCTTCGTTGCGGCGTTGGAGGAAACCGGATTCGACGGCATGGCCGTCATCGAATACGAGGCCGATCCTGAAAACCCCGTGCCCGCATTGACCGATTGCGTGAAAAAGATGCGGGCGCTGCCGCGGAAATAGAGCGGATTATTCACCGCGAAGAACGCGAAGATTTTCCAAGATCACGCCGCTTCGTCGCTCTGTGGCCCATCTTCAAATGCGCTACCGCGAAGGCGCGAAGGACGCGAAGTTGCGCGAAGAAAAAAGCAAGGTTTGATTTTGACCTTCGCGCAACTTCGCGTCCTTCGCGCCTTCGCGGTAAAATTCTTTGGGTTGCGGGCAGAGTTCGTGCTGGGCGCACTTTGCGGTGAATTGTGCGGGATAGCGCGGTCAACTCACCTTGGACCCGGCCGTCATCGGTTCCGATGGAATGACGATGATCACGCGTCCCGTGGCCGGGTCGCTGGCGGCTAGCAGCATTCCCTGGCTGATTTCTCCCCGCATCTGACGGGCGGCCAGGTTTGCCACCACGACGAGCTGCTTGCCCACCAGCGATTGCGGATCGGCGATCTGCTGGCGAAGGCCGGCGCAGATTTGCCGCCGCTCGCCGCCCAGATCGATCTGAAATACCAGCAGCTTGTCCGCGTTCGGATGCACCTTGCATTCCAATACCGTCGCAATCCGAAGATCGAGCTTGGCAAAATCGTCGAAGGTGATGGTGGGGTTGGGAATTTCTGGGGTGTCCATCTGTTATGTCCTTGGTCAGTTGTCATTAGTCATTAGTCATTGGTCATTTGTATCGCCGATTCTGAATTGCCTTGCAAGTGACCAATGACCAATGACAAATGACCAATGACCAATGGCGGTTCAATCGTCTTTGTTGCCGGCAACCGCCTTCTTCTCCTGAAACAGAAACGTGGTCGATCCGATGGCGATGCGATCGCCGTGGCAGAGCCTTTGACGGACAATCGGCTTGCCGTTGATAACGGTCTGGCCGCCGAGCGGAAGGTCTTCGATTTCGATGCGGCCCTGGAGCAGATGAATGGCCGCGTGGCGACGACCCACTTTCGGATCGCGGAAAAGATAGATCTGGCAATCCGGCGCCGAACCGATGTATGTCGGATCGCGATAGAGGATGAATTGCTTGCCGGCGATGACACCGGCGGTGACCTTCAGCCAGCCGGTGCGAGCGGCGTGTTCGAGGATACCGGTGGCGGCGCCGGCGACGGCGCCGATGCAGCACAACGCCGCCAGGCGGGCGAATTCCGGGCTGGACGTGAGCCGGGACAGCGGATCGAGCAGGATTCCACCCACCGCGCCGCCGATCGCGCCCCCGGCCAATCCGATCAACAATCGCTTGCGGTTCTTCACCACCAAACCGGGCGCGGCGGCCAAAAATGCGCCCAGAACCGCCCAACTCACGGATTGCGCCAGGTATTCCCGCAACAGGCCATGCCCGGCCCCGCCGAACGCCAGGTAAATGCGATCCACAACCAACGACGCCGCCAGTCCGCCGGCCAGCCCCAGGGCCGCGCCCACCGACCCGTTGATTACCGCCGCATGCAGGTTCCGGTCGATGACCGGCTCGGCCACGCTCAGGCAAATCGAAATGATCACCCCGGATATCCCGAAGCCGAGGATGTGGGCAATCAGGTCTTTCCAATGATCGGCCCGCGCCAGCGCGTCCAGGCGTGATTGCTTCTCCTGCGCGGTGAATGCCGGCTCCATCTCGATTCTCAGATATGGATTGTCTGGGGCACTGAGGACAATGTTGTAAATGGCGTCGTCCGCCTGTTGGCGAGTGATTCCGTAGCCGTTGGGGGAAGTTCGCATCAGTTTGTGAATGTCGTCAATAGACGCCAGGGCCTGGTCCGCCTGTTGCCGGCGATCCGGGGCCAAGTGCATCAAGGCCCCGCCCGACCAAGCCAGGAGCCCCCCCAGGAGCCCGAACGCCGTCAACAGGAGAATCGGGTTGTACCAGATCGGCCAGCGCGTTTGCGCCACGGGCAGGTCGTCGCTGGTCATCTGCGAATAACGCCGATTGCGCAGCATCGCCTGCTGCTGACGAATGTGTTGCTCAACCTTCGACGTCGTCAGGTCGGCCCAGGAGATTTGAATCTTTTCGTCGGCCATGATGCAAGGGTGCCCTGATGCAGGGGAGTCATAATGGGACGGGCGGGGAATTCTCAGCCGGCCGTGATCTCGGGCTGGAGACGAAGCACGTCCCCGTCCTTGGCGCCCACGTCGCCCAAGGTCTGCTCGTCGAGCAACTGCTTTCCCGAAGGGCGGTGATGGAACTTGTAACTCAACGGCTGTCCGTCCGGAGCGAACTGGGGAAACTTCATCTTCTCCAACAGCACCGCCAGAAGCCGGTTCACCGGCGCGTCGTCCGGCATTTCCACCATGCGGCGTTTATTGCCGGTCGCGTCCCAAACTTCCACCGTGATCAACCGCATGAAAAGTCGCTCCCAATGAAAGGCGCTCCCAAATCCGATCACAACTTCTATACATCGTCCATTGTAGAAAGCCACATTCAAAACGGGGAGACCAATATGCGAAAAAGCCCGGACCAATAGGGCCGGGCTGGGTTACGGTTTGAATCGGTTGTAGCGTTTATACGGTCCTGACCACCTCGATGATCGCCTGCGTCTTGATCACCATCTGGTTCTCATCGAAGAGATGGAAACTCTGAACCAGCAACTCATGGCTTCGTCGCTCGATGTCCAGAACGCTCAGCGAACCGCCGGTCTCGTTCTTGGCCGGAACGTCGGCCGACATCAACTCGCGCTTGGCCGCGTAGCTGGAAATTTCGTGCTTGGTCGCATCGTAAAGCGTCTGGGTCAGCTGCTCTTCCTGGGTGCTGATCATGTAGCGGATGTTGCCGTAGGTGTCCTCATGATACTTTTCACCGCGGCATGGGGTGGAAAGGAGAAGACCACGGTCGGTCATCGGCTCGCTCTTGGTGACGATCACTTCAGTTAGCGTATTTTTGTCGGCCGTCAGGCTGATGACGTGACCGCCTTCGACGAGCCAGATATCAGCCTCGTAGGCGCGACGGCTCACCTGCTCCGAGGCCAGGATTCGGAACAACTCGGGATGGAGCGTACGCTGGTATAGAAGGAGCGTCAGTCCTCCCATTCGACGTTGTTTAGTTCGGTTGCTCATAGCTTCCATGCTTCTTTCCAGAAGGGATACAGTCCCTTCACATTGTGACAGAAGGAACGAAGTCCAGCCTGTCAGGCCTTACAACTGTGCGGATAGACATGCTCGCCATCGGCGAGAGTTTCAGGAAAAGACCAGGCCTCCTGCCCGATGTTTCCGGTCCGCCATGCGAAGCACGACCTGCCCGACGCGGGCAAATCAACTGAAGTCCCGGCAGGCAACGCTACCGGCGAACTCCAAATCGCCAACCATTATAGGGGATTTCGCCCCGTGCGCGAAAGGAATAATTGGATGTTAACGTAGGGCAAATGCCTGGAGGGTCACGATCGTTATATCGTAAGCTATGTGGCACCCTGCGGTTACACCAAATCCGCGCGTCAGAAACAACACCGCAAAATATATCCCGGCGCCTGTTCGAAACACGAAGCTTTGCAATTGGAATTTCTCCGCTCCCAAGTAATGGTACAACGAGAATAGAATTGCCGAGATCAATACCATTAGCAGGCTCGACAGGGATTTAGGCAATCTTAACACGTCCGCGGCAACGATCGAAATCAGCGTCATCAGTCCCAACCGAAACACAAATTCCTCGTAAACCCCCGCGCCCAAAGACAACACGGCGCTGTCGGCCCATTGGCTGGTGTTGGCGGAAAGCGGGACGTGGACGTTCCACCGCGCCACCGCCATGCCCAATCCCAACAGCGGCACCGCCAGCATCAAGCTCTCCAGCGTCATTCCCCAAAGCGTCTCCATGCGAATGTGCCACGGGTCCTTCCTGGCGATGTGCCAAGTCAACAGGATCCCAGCCACCGATAGCACCGGGACAAATCTCCCCGTGGCTCCGAGTTGATTGAAGAAGATCTGGAGCATCCGAAACGCGATCGGATCGGCGCTGCGAAAGCTCACCCCGATCTCGAACAACGCCATCGCCGGCAACAGAAACGCCAGGCTGTATAACGGCAACTCGGATTGCTTGAGATAGCTGGACAGCCATCT
>JBEKKC010000162.1:0-10473 GCA_050010915.1 Tepidisphaeraceae bacterium
GATCCTGCCTCTGACAGAATGAACGGCGGCACAGCGCGTAGAGCCGAAATATAAGAAATCTTCCGCCTTGGAGTAGCTGCGCACGCATAGCGCCGCCGCAGCCACGAACAGCACCAGCGACAGCGCCGCAAGCCCGTTAAACACCCATCGGCGGAAGCGTTTCATGGGCGAGGATTGTACCGCGCGTCAGCCGATCAGCCCCACAATCTCCCAAACGTGATCCGTGAGCAGCCAGCGGCCATCAGGGGGCACGCCGACAATCGCCACGTTTATCATCATCAGTACGACAGCCCCGGAGTTTTGCGAAGGTAAGTGTCGTCGGCCAGTTGCTTGAGCATGAAATCTGCAAGGTCGGCCCGTGAAATGCGGCTCTAAATCCCTTCCTTCGGCTTGCCGATCCAGTGCCTGTATGTGTCGGGGATGATCCCTCGTCGGGCTGGGACATCATCAGGACGCGGCAGTCGGGCGGCTGTCGTTATTTCTCAGCCAGTTCTCTGAGCTGCGGCAGGAGATGCTTCCAGATGTTGGAGTAGCGTTTTTTCATGTCGGCGTCGATGAAACCGAAGCTGCGCTGGCCCAGACGCAGCAGGGTCGATTTGCCGCCGGCTTTGGGTTGCAGCTCGAAGATCAAGACGGTGGTGATGGGGAGGTGGGTCATGCCTAACTGTCCCACAAGACGCAGGAGCTTTCCTGGCTCGACGTAGCTGACCGTGCCAAGGAGTATGGTGTTGCCTTCCCAGGTTTTGGACAACCAGCGACCGCCGGCAGTGGGCTCGAGGGCCTGTTTAGATGCTTTGCGCGGGTCGGGATCAAAACGGAACCATTTTTCGACGTTGATGAGCGACGACCACACCTTATTGGGCGCAGCCTGAATTGGCAGCTCCGTGATGGCTTGAAAGCCGGTCGGTTTGAGCTTTAGCAGCTTCAGTGGATTGGCCATGATCGTCTCCTTCGGTTGGGATTGACCTCAGCGATGTCGCTGAGGTTTTGACGATTCTACGGACGCGATGCGGGCCGGTCCACGGCAGCGGCTGGGATCAGGGCGACTTCAACTACGACGGCGTGGTCAACGCCGCCGACTTCAACGAGTTGGCGGCGAACTTCAACCAGGGCGACAGCGGCGCGGCATCGGCTGGCGATGTTGCGGCCCTCGACGCCTTCGCCGTGGCCAACGGCATCAGCCTGGCGAACGTTCCCGAACCGGCCAGTGTGGGGATGATGGTGATGGCTGGATTGGGAATTTTCGCCCGCCGGCGACGACGCAGATAATCCGATAACGGTGGACGAGCATCAGGCGTTGCCGCGCCCATCGGGCGATGTCCGTCGCTGACGGCGGGTAAACTGGACGTGTCCGGTACGTCAACCGCGTTCCGGAGCGATGATCGTCCCAAAAAGCGCGGCAGGTAAAGGGCTACGGCTGCGTGGAACTCGCCTGCGTTGATGCCCCCGCCAACCACTGCGCAACCTCCGAGTCCGCCTTCTGGGCGTCGTTGGCGTACGTCTTCAAATCCGAAATGTCCGGATGAAGCTCAAGCAATCGATTCCAGAACGCCACCGCGTCCTTTGACCAGGCGGCGACATGCGCGCGATCGTTCTCATGCTCAGCCGCTTCGACCCTGCGGTTGAAAACTTGCACAAGTTCAGTGGTAAATGTCGCCACGGACGGGTTGTGTTCCACCAAATCCTTGTAAAATGGCGCCGCCTGGTCGTCCATTTCGGCGGCATGGTTCCAATCACCTTGCAGCCGGTAAAGGCGGGCGGTGCCGTGTGAGTTGTCTCCAACGTCAAATTCAGCCCACATGGGGCTGTCGGTGAACATTCTCCCTTCGTCCCCGTTTGGACGTTCCGGTTGGAGCGCCTCGGGGCGGCCGGCCTTCAGATCCGCCAAAATTGCAGCATCGAGGTCCAGAGCCTTGCGACGAGCAGGCATGGCCTGGGCCGCCGATTTCAGAGTGGGCTTATCTCCGAGCAAAAAATACGATTGCATTCGCAGGGCGTTTGCCAGATCGCGCCGAAAGTCCGCCGCCACAGGATATTCCTGGACCAATTGCTCTCCGACGGCGACGGCTTCGCTCGCCAACGACAGCCCCTGGGCAGGATCCGTGTATTCACTGAGCCGCCAAAGGGCCCACACCAGATCGTCGCGCGCGAACGGATCGTTGGGGTCTTCGGCGACGAGGCTTCTGAAGATTGCCACGGCCTGCCTTCCCGCATCCTGGGGCAACGGCGGCATCGTGTGCGGCCGCCATTCTTCCAGGATCAACGTCCAGCCCAAATCCGCACGCAGAGATCGATCGCCCGGATGTTCCTGCAGCAATTGTGCCTGGAGCCTCCTGGCCTTTTCAAATTCGTCCATGACGCTCTGATCGAAGACTTCCGTCCGCTCGAGCATCAATTGTCCGTACCGCGCGTAGAGCCTGGCCAGTTCCTCGCGTGGAGTCGGATCGGGAATGGGCATGGCCAGAAACGGCTCGTAGCGGTCGATGACCGCCTTCATCAACTCCATGCGCAGCGGCTGAAGCCCGGGCTGGTCCTTGAGGCGCTCGTCGCAGATTTGCAGCAGGTCCTCGACAGCCGCTCGGGCCTCGCGGAAGTTGTCATCCGCCAGCGCCTGCGCAGCCAGGGCGTCCTGCTTGGCGCGCGTGGCCCGCACCGCCTGCCACGCGCTGACGGAGATTCCCAGCAGCAATGCCAGCAACACCGCGGCCGCGGCGCTAAACACCAACTTGTTGCGGCGGACCGCCTTGCGGAGGCGATACGCTGAACTGGGCGGCCGGGCGGTGATCGGCTCGTTGTTCAAATAACGTTGAATGTCCATCGCCAGGCCATTGGCCGTCTCGTACCGCCGGGTTCGGTCCTTCTCCAGACACTTCATTACCACCCAATCCAGGTCGCCGCGCAGCAGCGTGACGAGCCGATGAGCATCCATCCCGCGGCGCTTGGCCGTGCTGGTCGAATCCGCCCCGGTCATTCCACTCAGGCGATTCGACGGCCGCACCGGCTCGGTCTCCCGAATCCTCTTCCGCATTTCATCCATGCCCGCCTTCATCAGTTCCTGGGCATCAAACGGAGTTGTTCCTGTCAGCAATTCGTACAGCAAGACTCCCAGGCTGTAGATATCGCTGCGCGTATCCACATCCAGCGCGCTCATCTCCGCCTGTTCCGGGCTCATATACGCGGGCGTGCCGACAAACTGCTGGAACTGCGTGTAAACCGTCTTTTCGGTCAGATCTCCCTGCGTCGCCTTGGCGATGCCAAAGTCGATCACCTTGGGCAGGGGAACGCCATCGTGCAGCGTTACCAGAATATTCGACGGCTTGATGTCGCGGTGAATGATTCCCTTCTGATGAGCGTGCTGGATGGCATGGCAGACGTCGATGAAGAGCCGAAGTCGTTGCACCGGCGGCAATTGGTTTTGATCGCAGTAGTCCGTGATCGGAATCCCGCGCACCAGTTCCATCACAAAATACGGCCGCCCCGTATCCGTCGCCCCTGCTTCGAAGACTTTGGCGATGTTGGGATGGTCCATCATCGCCAGCGCTTGGCGCTCGGCTTCAAAGCGGGCCACGACTGATCGGGTATCCATCCCCAGCTTGATGATCTTTAGTGCCACCCGCCGACGGACGGGAATTTTCTGCTCGGCGACATAGACGACGCCGAATCCCCCCTCGCCGATTTTTTCCAGCAGGCGAAATCGGCCGATGACCGTTTGCGCGCCTTCCGATAACGGAACCTCGCCCATGGGGGGGGCAGTTAGTTCGACTTTTGCCGGCCCAGAGGCGCCAAGGAACGGTTGCGTAGCTTTCAAGGCCGGGTCGTCAGGATTTGAGTTCTCGGTTTCGTTCATCGTGGAGCTGAATTCAGAGGGAGCGCCAATACTAACCACAAACTGCTTGATGCAGAAACCCGTCGCGCTCTTTCCCGTTGTGCCTTGGGGGTCGAAGGCGCGCTGATTTCGAGAACGCTTCACGCGCAGCACCGGTTCTACGCTGCCGGACCTGGATTTCGCCGCATCCAGTTATCTGGTAACCATTCCTCGATTCGTCCGATCGGCGTCGCCGGCAGATTCGTCAGCAATTGCGTCAGATAAAGTTGTGGATCAGTCCCGTGTCGGCGGCAGGGTGCTGGTCAGGCTGAACGCCTTCGCAGTGGCCAACGGGTTGCCCTTGCCGACGTCCAGCGTGCCGGAGCCGACCAGTGCAGTGATGATGGTGATCGCCCATTGTCGATGTTTTTGAACCTCAAGTTGCCAGGACCTACCCAGGACAATGCGGAACTTAAGTTGGCTGGTATGGACCGAAATCCATACAATAGTCCCATTGGGCCGATTCGGAGGTCCCTCCAATGCAGATGATCGAGGCCGTCATCAAGCCGCACAAGATCGACGAGGTCAAACAGGCGCTGGCGAAATTGGGCGTGCTGGGGGTCACCGCGCTGGAATGCAAAGGGTTCGGCCGGCAAATGGGACACACCGAGCGCTATCGCGGCGCGAAGATGGATGTTGGATTCGTACCGAAGGTGTTGATCAAGGTTTGCGTAAAATCGGAGGATCTGGAGAAGGCGACGGCGGCAATCGTCGAGGCGGCGCGCACCGGAGAGGTGGGTGATGGGAAAATCTTCATCTATCCCGTCGCGCAGGTGATTCGCATCCGCACCGGCGAAACCAATGAACAGGCTTTGTAGCTCCGATTTTTCATGGTTGGATTCGAGGACCGCCGGAATCTTTTTAATGTATTCCGGCGGAGTAATTCAGGCCCGGTCGAGTCATCGGAGGTGATGACGTCACCGGCCTGGTAGCGGAGGAAAACATGAAGCGGACATTGATTGGGCGGCTCTGCGCGCCGGCGGTTCTGGTGTTGTTTGCCTGGACGCCGGCGGGCGCTTGGGCAGCCGAACCGGTGCGGCTGGGCGATCCCAGGAACATCAATTCCGGGAATACGGCCTGGATGCTCGTCAGCACGGCCCTGGTTCTCATGATGACCGCGCCGGGACTGCTGCTGTTTTACGGCGGACTTCTGCGAAAGAAAAACGTCCTCTCCGCCATGATGCACTGCTTCGCCCTCATGGCGGTTGTGAGCATCGTTTGGGCGCTGATCGGCTATTCGCTGGCCTTCGACGTGGGGACGCCGTTTTTGGGTGGGTTGCGCTTTGCCATGCTGCGCGAGGTCGGCGCCGCTCCGGTGGAATACGCCCCCACCATCCCCCACACCGTGTGGATGGCTTTCCAGATGATGTTCGCCGTCATTACTCCGGCGCTCATCTGCGGGGCTTATGCCGAGCGAATCAAGTTTTCCTCCATGTTGGTCTTTTCGACGGCGTGGCTTTTGCTCGTGTACTGCCCGATGGCTCACATGGTCTGGGGCAAAGGCGGCTTGTTGAGCTGCTCGTTCGGTGGATCAATCCCCGCGATGGATTTCGCCGGCGGAATGGTGGTGCACGTCAGCGCCGGGATTTCCGCGCTGGTGGCCGCGCTGATGCTGGGCCGGCGGCATGGATATCGCACGCACCCGATGCCGCCGCATAGCATGGTGCTTGCCGTTATCGGCGCCGCCATGCTGTGGGTTGGATGGTTCGGATTCAACGCCGGAAGCGCTCTCTCCGCCGGCGCATTGGCTGGATACGCGCTTCTCAACACGCATTTCGCCGCTGCCGCCGGTGCGCTGGCCTGGATGTCCATCGAGTGGATCTGGACGGGCAAACCGACGGTCCTCGGCATCATATCCGGCGCCGTTGCGGGGTTGGCAACCATCACTCCCGCCTCCGGGTTCACGCTGCCCATCTGGGCGATCGTCATCGGCGCCTCGGCCGGAATCGTCTGCTATCTGGCCGCAACCACTCTCAAACAAATCCTGGGATACGACGACAGCCTCGACGTATTTGGCGTACATGGCGTCGGCGGCGCCCTGGGAACCATTCTCACCGGCGTCTTCGCCGTCGCCATGGTCAACACGCCGCCGGGCTTTGGAAACGTCTCCAAACTCGGACTTATCGAAGGATCGTCAACCGCCCTGGTTCACCAAATCATCGCCGTGGCGATTACCGGCGGCCTCGCGGTCGTCGGCTCGCTGGTGATCCTCATGATCGTCCGGGCGGTCATGGGACTTCGAGTGCCGGCGCAAGACGAATACGCGGGCCTCGATCTCAGCCAGCACGGCGAAGCAGGCTACAACCTCGAGGACGAGTTCGGCTCGACGTATGGCGAACCGGAGTCGACCAATGGAGAGCTGGAAAGGAAGCCGGACCGATTAACCGCCGCGGCGCACATATAGCAGCGTTGCCATTGCCGAACTCGCCTTGGTTCATACGGGGTGATAGAATGTTCTGCGATGGACGCCATTAAGGTAGACCGGGAAATTCTGGGCGGTACCCCATGCTTCGCCGGCACACGTGTGCCGGTGAAGTCGCTCTTCGATTACCTCGAAGACGGCCACAACATCGATTACTTTCTCGGCCAATTTCCCGCAGTGAAGCGCGAACAGGTGCTTTCTGTTCTGGAATCGTCGCGCCAGCGTACCGAGGCTCAGGCCAAATCCATGGCATCCTGATGAAGCTCCTGCTCGACGAGAACCTGCCGCACGAACTGCGACTGCTGCTTTCTCCGCATGAAGTATTTACAGCGACGTATATGGGCTGGAGCGGCATTCGCAACGGGCAGCTTCTCGCCAGGGCCGCTGGAGAAGAATACGATGCGGTTGTGACTCTCGATGCCGGGATTGAGTTCGAACAAAATCTCCAGGCTCTGCCGTGCTCGGTTATCGTACTCCGTGCACCGAGCAATCGCATGCGGCATTTGCTCCCATTGTTGCCGGAGTTGCTCAATGCCCTGACCACGTTACAGCCATGCACACTCCTCCACGTCGGGTAGCGAGGCGTTTGCCGGTCGAACGGCCGCGTGGGACCAACCGGCGAGGTATTTGAAGCCAAAGGGGCGACGGTTATTCCGGCTTCGATTCGCGCGTCATCAGGGTCGTCAGCGCCCGGATCACCTCCGTCCCCTCGAACAGCACCGAATGCACGGCCTCGGTGATCGGCATTTCCACCTTGTGGCGGATCGACAACTCGCGCACGCTGCGAGTCGTCGGAACGCCTTCGGCCACGCTGTCCGTCGATTCGAGAATGTCCCGAAGTTTGCGGCCTTTGCCGATCTGTTCGCCGACGGTGCGGTTGCGGCCTTCGGGGCTGACGCAGGTGGTGATGAGATCGCCGAGCCCGGCCAGGCCCTGGAACGTGGATTCCTGCGCTCCCATGGCCACGCCCAGGCGGGTGATCTCCACCAGACCCCGGGTGACCAATGCGGCCTTGGCGTTGTTGCCGGCGGCCAGGCCATCGAGGATTCCCGCGGCGATGGCGATGACGTTCTTGGTGGCGCCGGCCAGTTCCGTGCCGATCACGTCGGAGTTCGTGTAGACGCGGAACCACTGGGTTGAAAAGACGCTCTGGACGCGCCGGGCCAACTCGGCGTCATCGGCGGCGGCGACGGCGGTCGCGGGGAGATATCGCGCCAGCTCCGCGGCGATGTTGGGACCGGACAGCGCCGCCAGGCCGCGGCCGCGGCCGACAACGTCCATCACGATTTGCGTCGGCCGAAACAGGGTTTGGTTTTCGATCCCCTTGGCAACCGAGACGATCGGCACGCCCGCCGGCAGGTGGCCGGCGAGCCGCTTCCACACGTTCCGCATGTACTGCGTAGGAACGGCCGAGAGAATCAGCGTGCATCCGTCGAAGCACTCGGCGTCGTTGGCGGTGAGGCGGACGTCCGGCGGCAATCTCACGCCGGGCAGAAACCGCTGATTCTCGCGGTTCTGGATCATCCGGTTGATCGAATCCTCGAACACGCCCCAAAGCGTCACGTCGTGCCCACCCTGGCTTAGGAGCAGCGAACAAACCGTCGCCATCGCGCCGTCGCCGATGATTGTTACGCGCTCGCCCATGGCGGCATCTTACGAATGCCGAATGCCGATTGCCAATTGCCGATTGGAATACCGGAATCGGCAATTAGGTAGTCAGCTTCCCCACGCTGTCCTCCAATCCGCCCGGTCGATTCCGCGCCAGCCAGCACTGCCGATGCATTCGGACAATCGGGTCCAATTCCGCCGGCGTCGTCTCGCCTCGCGCCTTGCGGCATGCATAGCGCAGCATCGCCGCCGCGTTGGCGAATTCATCTTTGATCAGTTCCGCATCCGCGCGCGACATCTTCGCCGCATGGACATTTCGCGTCGCGGACTCGATCGCCGCTTCCGCACGTTCTAAACCTGGACCGGTGATTCCCTCCATCGGATCGCCGTGCGCGGATGAAGGCACGAGAATGCCGAACAACGCCGAGCGGTTGGGGATGAGTTTCCCCACCGCCTGGTAGACGTTTCCCAGTTCGCACGCCGCGCGGCCCATGATTCCCGCTTCATCGGCAAAAGCGTGAAGATCGAGCGCCCGCTGAAGCGGCAAATCGCGATTCGATTGCAGGCACCAGCTTAGCGCCGCCCCAGTTGCCAGGCCTGCAAAACTCATCGGCAAATATTGCAAATGCCCGTGATCGCCCCAGTCCGTGTTGAGGTATCCAGCCGCCCCGTACTTCAAGCCAGCCTCGGCCGCGGCGCGCTGATTGGCGAGCATGTTGTCCGTCCGCCCGGCGATGCTGCACCAACTGCTGGTTCCCGGACAAACGTAAAACTCCACGCCGCTTTCGCCGAACCGGCGCGCCTCGGCTTCGAACGGATGATCGGCCTCGTAACCCCAGTTCAGCGCGATCGCGTTTGGGGGCAATTGTCCGATCAGTTGCGGGTCTTTCAGAATGACGTCGCCCCAGAACATCATCCGCCGGCCGTGGCGGGCCACCAACTCATTGACGCGAAGCAGAAAATCCAGGTATACGCGATGCACGCCGCGCCGGCGGCATTCGTCTTTGCTCCTGCCCTGGCCGATGTCGAACGTCTCGTCGCAGCCGACGTTGAACAGCCGGCTGGTGAAATTCGGCAGGAGCTGGGAATACAAATCGGCCAGCAGTTCCACGCTTCCGGGATCGGTCGGACAAAGGCTGAACGGCCCTTCCCAACGGTATCCCCACGGCGTATCCGAACCCTGGGCCGCCTCGGCCAACGGCAAATATCGTGGATGCTTCAGCCAACGCTCCAGGTGTCCGAAACTGTTTTGATTGGGCACCAGCTCGATGAATCGCGATTTGCAATGCTGGTCGAGTTGACGGACCTCATCGCCGGTCATGGGGCTGGCGCCTCGCCAGACCTCTTCGTGGCCCAGGTAAGCGAAGGTGTGCTCGGTGTAAAGCTGAAGCTGATTGATCTTCCACTCGGCCAGCAGATCGACAAGCGAAAACAGCGTCGGCATCGTGGGAACCTTGTCACGGCTAATGTCCAGCATCACCCCACGCACCGGAAAATCCGGCCAATCCGCGATCTCAAGACACGGCAACGACGCGGGAAACTGCCTGCGAAGTTGCGCCAGCGTTTGCCGGCCATAGAAAACCCCTGCGGCATCGTGGCCGACGATTCGGCAGGCGTCCGGCGTGATGGAAAGCTGATAGCCCTGCGGTCGCGTCACCGCCCGATCAATCCGTTCCAGAAGGGGCGCATCGGATTGCCCCGCAGTCCGCTGCATTCGCCGCGGCGCGGGCAAAAGAATGATGGGGTTCCGGTCGCTCGCCATGAGCGTGAAGTGTAACTAAAAAAGCGGCGCCGATCTTTCGAATCGGCGCCGCGGTTGGTTCATACCAGAATTGTTCGATCCGCGGCTTTACGCGGCTTGTCCGCCGTTGTCCTGGTATTCGTAGTAGGTTCGGATGTTGCGGCCATAGTATCCGCCGCCCTGGGCGCGGACGGCGTTGAGGACGACGCCGAGGTGTTCGGCCTTGACCTGCCGGAGCGTGTCGCGCATGCGCGAGAGAACGCCGCGGGTGTTGGTGTGGGCGCGAACGACGGTGACGACGCCATCGACGCGAGGCGCCAGGGCCACCGTTTCGGAGACGAACAGCAGCGGACCGCTGTCGAAGATCACGTGGTCGAATTCCTCGAGGGCGCGTTCGATGAAATCGACGAGCAACTGGCTTTCGACCAGTTCGGTGGCGTTGGTGGGTTTGTGGCCGCTGGGCAGGACGAACAGGTTGGGAACCTGCGTTTCCTGGACGGCATGTTCGAATAAATCGAGACTGTTCAGGACGTCGGAAAATCCCTGCTCGTTGGCGAGGTTGAAGATCCGATGCAGGTCGGGGCGGCGGAAATTGGCATCGACCAGGAGGATGCGCCGGCCGTTGAGCGCCAGCCCGGCGGCGAGGTTGCAGGCGATGGTGGATTTTCCATCGCCGGGCGAGGGGCTGGTGATCAGGATGCTGCGGGTGGTATCCAACGAAGAGCTGTGCTGAAGTCGCGTTCGCACCTGGCGAAGCTGCTCGGCCATCATGGAGTGAGGCGCCTCAAAGATGACGACGGGCAGGCGAGCGCCGGCGGATTGCGGATCGTCGTCCTC
>JBEKKC010000163.1:0-10408 GCA_050010915.1 Tepidisphaeraceae bacterium
TCCAGCGTCCGCGGCGCGCGCTCCGGATCCAGCCCCGCCGCCTTCAACTTCTCGCCGCACTGCTCATAAATCTGCTTGTTGTAGATCAACCCCACCGTCCCCGGCGTGCTGACCAGCGCATATAAGTGGCCCTTGTACGAACAACCGTCCCAGAAAACCGGCAGATAATAATCCCTGGTGATTCCGTGCGCCTTGGCCAGATCGTCCAGCGGCTCGGCCGCGCCGATCGCCGCGTATTGCGCCACCTGCTGGTCCCAGATACCCGCGATGTCCGGCGGCACCCCCGCCGCCACCGACATCAGCGTCTTGCGGTCGATTTCGCTCATCGACATGTAACGAACGAATATCTTCTTTTGCCAACCGACCGTGTTGTTGAAATCATCCACGATCGCTTTCATCCCCAGGAATTCCGGGCCGTTCCACTTCTCCCAGTATTCCACCACCGTGAACCCGGGCGGCGCGTCCGGTTTGTTCTGTCGAGACCCCAGCACGAGGAATACGCCCGCCGCCAAACCGAGCAGAGCGAAGACCACTGGCTTGATAAATTTCATCGCGCTTTGCTCGTCCGATTACGCCGCTTTCCGCCGACGCCGGTCCGCCATTCCCGGCCACATGATGACTCAAGGAAGTCCTTACGGCAAGCGATTTCGCTCCACTAACCCCCTCTCCCGGTACTCCGGGAGAGGGAAAGAAGAGCGCCACCGTCGAGAATGCCATTGCCCCCAGATTTCACAGACCCGATTTCCAACCGCCCCGCCGTCAAACCGAACGACGTCGCCTCGACGACGATCTTGCCCGCACTTTTGCCCGCCTGGACGAGAACAGTTGCGATGCCGGCTTCGGCCCAAACAGGGTTCGCCCCGATCCGGCCGTCGCCAACGATCCTCCCATCTCCCTGGATGGCGAATGCCACCAGATCATCCGCAAACGGACAAACCGTGCCGCGGGCATCGCAAACTTCCGCATGCACCCGCACCCAATCAGACCCGTCGGCAACCAGGTCCCGCCCGCACAGATCGGCACCCACCTTCAGCGATTTTGCCACGCCCGGCGGACAAACCTGGTGCGTCGCCGCCACTTTTCCCTTGATAATGCCCTCCGCGACCAGCTCAACCGGCGGCTTTTCCACCTTCGCCACGCCCGTCATGTACATCGTCGATTGCTCGTGAGCGAAGCATTCGACCTGGAACGTGAACGGTGGATGCGCGATTGCCCAGCCGGCGTCCGGCCGCTTTCGCCCGATCTCGCGGCCGTCCAGCAGCAGCCGCACCTCCTCGCAATTGCTGAAGACCGTCACCGACGTGGGAGACAAAAACGTCGCGAAGTTTGCGATGAACACCATCGGCCCATCGTCCAGCCCCGGCACGTGAATCGCCGGCGGTCGCTGGCTCTGGAAAAAATAATAGTTGAATTTCGGCAGGCGGAATACGTCCAGCACGCCCCCATGGAACGGCTGGCGATGATAGCCTCGCTGGCAGTCGATCCCGGCCCACAAGCTTGCCCCGCCCAGCCGATTGACGCCCGAGCCCGCGGCATGGTTGCACCGTCCGGAGATGATCTCATCCATCCGCGACGCATGCGATCGGGCCTGGATCAGCATCGGCGTTTCCCCCCAGCCGCGGGGCACCCGGCTTCGCGATTGCTGATCCGTCCAGTTGTCCACGTGATCGCCCCATTCCCGAATCCAACTCGGTTTGCTGCCGTCGCCGCGCAGATAATCAACGTCCCATCCCCGCGACCCCGCGTCGCGATCGCCGGCCGTGTAGCATTGCTCGCCCGGATATTCCTCGTGGACCGCGCGTTGCAGGCTTTCGATCAGCGGACGATTATCCGATTCGTTCAGCGCCGCCTCCCAGAGAATGACCGATGGCCGGTTGCGGTCGCGACGAACCATCAACCGCGCGTTGCGGACGGCGCGCTGGCGGAATACCGGTCCCCCGACGATTTGCCAGCCGGGGTTCGATACGATGGCCAGCATCCCCAATTCGTCGCAGGCGTCCATGAACGCCGGGCCTTGCGGATAGTGGCTTCGGTACGACGTGAATCCCGCCTCGCGCAGCTTTTTCACGTCGCGAAAATGCGCGCTGTCCGGAAGCGCATTGCCGACGTACGGATGGTCCTGATGCCGGTTGGCGCCGATCGAAAAGAATTTCTCGCCGTTGATCATCAGCCCCCGTTCGCGATCGAATCGGATGTGCCGCATGCCGATCCGGTTGATTAATTCATCGGCCGGTCGATAGTTTCCCAGCACGCTGGTGCGCAGCGTGTACAGATCGGGGTGATGCGGATGCCAAAGCCGGGGATTGGAAACCTCGACGTTCTGGATGAACGTGGCCTCGCCGCCGGCAG
This sequence comes from Tepidisphaeraceae bacterium, assembly GCA_050010915.1. Taxonomy (GTDB): domain Bacteria; phylum Planctomycetota; class Phycisphaerae; order Tepidisphaerales; family Tepidisphaeraceae; genus PALSA-1353. Next base: position 2,350 of record JBEKKC010000163.1, read on the forward strand.
CAATGACGCGCGTCGCGGCCGTTTGGGCGACGATCGTGCCGCTTGGGTCGGTCAGTTCGTGAACGATCCGGCATTCCCTCGGCTCGCAGTGTTCGTTGCGGACGTCGGTCCGGATGACCACGGCCGCCGACTCGACCGATACGCGGGGAAACGTCACGAACACGCCCCCGCCGCCGACCTTGTCCTCCAGGATCGGATCGACGATGTGCAGCCGGTCCATGACCTCCAGCCTCACGTTGCGGTATAGCCCGCCGAAGTAGGTGAAATCCAGTTCGCTCTGCGGTTTTCCCGGTGGGACGTCGGGCTGGTCCCGGTTGTCCAGCCGCACCGCCAGCAGATTCTCCCCGCCGCCGAAATTCAACGCGGACGTCAGGTCAACCACGAACGGAAGATATCCGCAGTAATTGGACGCCAGTTTCCGCTTGTTGAGCCAGACCTCGGCAACCGACATCGCCCCCTCGAAATGCAGGTAGATCGTCTTGCCTTTCCATTCGTTGGGAAGTTCCAGCCTCCGGCAATACCAGCATATGCCCTGGAAGTTTCGCCCGCCGCTGGCGTTCACCGGCTCCAGCCGGACCGAGTGCGGAAGATTCACCGTCTCCCACCCCTCGCCTTCCGCGGGCGCCAACGGCATCGCCTCCGCCTCCGCCGGCGTTTCCATCCGGCGAAAGTGCCAATCCTGATTCAACGAAATCGTCAGCCGCGCCCCCCGCCCATCCGGTGCGCCCAACGCCTCGAGCGCGCGATCGAGCGACTTTTTGACCGGCAGGGATTTTCGCGGCCCGCGCGATTTCTTGGGCCAGGTTCGCCGACTCAAATCCGTCGAAGACCGCGCCATCGAATATCACCCCCCCTCGCCATAAGTTTCCAACGCCGGCAACGCTTTTCCCGATTGATCGAACAGCGCTTCGTAACCCTGTCGCCAGACCCGCGGAAAACCCGGTGTGGGAATCGCCTCGGGATACCAATAAATAAACCCGATTCCATGATGGCCGGGCGCGGCCCGCAAACTCGCCGTCAGATCGTGCAGGTATTGTTCCTGCCCCTCGGGCGTCTGTGGCCACCGCAGCGTCGCCAGGCCCTTCTTGTCCGGCAACTCCTTCCATGGATAACTCGTCTCGGCCAGAATCACGTCCTTGCCCGTAAGCTCGATCGAGTCCGCCAGGTTTTGCTTGAGGTAGTCGATGGAATCGTCCCAGGCGGGATAAAAGCTCAGGCCCACGATGTCGTAATCCGCCGGATCGAGTTTGAATTTCCTGAAGAAATACTTGGCCATTCCCTCCTTGCCGCCGCCGTGAATGTGGATCACGATCCGGATCGGATGGGATGGGGTTTGCATGGATCGCACGGCCGTCGCCCCGGCGGCGATAAGCCTGGCGAAATGGTCCCACTGCGCCGACTCCTGCGTGGCTGGAACGTCCAGCACCTGGCCCTGCGGCCACAGGACCCCCGCCGTGATTTCGTTCCCCACCTGCACCATGTCCGGCATCGTACCGTCCGCCTGGAAGTCTTTCAGGACCCCAAGCGTGTAATCGTGAACCTTCTGCTCCAGGGCTTCAAAGTCAAGACCCTTCCATTCCTGGGGCATGAACTGCTTGCCCGGATCGGCCCAGGAATCCGAATAATGGATATCCAAAAGGAATAACGCCCCGGTGGCTTTGATCCGCTTGGCCAATCCACGGACGTACGCCAGGTCCTGCACCGCGCCGAAATTCTTGACGTAATCCGGATCGGGCTTCACGAACAGCCGCACGCGAAACAAATTGCACCCGTGGGCCGCCAGAATCTGAATGGCATCCCCGCGCTTGTCCCCATCCGAGAAAACCCCGCCGGTTTTTTCAATCGTCGGCAGCATCGACACGTCGCAGCCGCTGATGAACGATTGATCCGCCGCCCGCGCGACTGCGCAGAATAGAACGCAGCAGACAAGGCCCGTGGTCCTTAGCGGCATACCCCAAATTCGGCACCGTCGCATGGCAGACCCTTTTTTAATAAACAAACACCTGATCCACCGCGCTGCCATCGGGCGAATGAACCGACCGTACGTCGTTGGCTCGCGGATCAGAAATGGAAACCCAATCGCTTCCTGATCCGGGTTTTTTCACCAGCATTCCTGGGCCGATGAAATTGGGATCGCGATACAGCGCCACGGAACTGGGCGGACGTCCACTCTTTTCCGCATCGGCCAATGCACTTTCCAAACGGCTCTTTGCTTCCGGGGTAAACTTGGCTAGATAAGCGCAGAATTCCTTGCTGCCATCGTCATAATTATAGATCTCGGCGATGACCGCATTTCTGCCATTGTGATCGAACGGAGCGACGCGGTAGACGCTGTCTTGAAACCAAGTCTGGCCGTCGTCATCAGAGTAATATGCTTGGGAGAGTTTTGCTCTTTTTTCAGGCCAAAATTGGCGCGCGAGAATCGCGCCGGCGAGGAGAAGAAGAAGCACCGCCATGCCTACGCCGGCAAGCGGCTTCCCCTGAATGACCCTTCGAATGCCCATGGATTCAAATTCCTCAACGCTTGTTTTCGTAAAACGTACCGCCCCAAATATCCTTGGCAAATCATCATGCGTCGGTCACGGGCCGTCGGCTTCTCGCTATTTTGGATTAAGACATATATCTTGCGCAAAAACCGAACCTAGAAGTCTGCTTTCCACGTGGCCATCGCAGAACAATATGTTGCACGTCGTGTTATTCAGATGCCGGAAACGCATTTCGCACGCGTCGAATCCGCCGGTTCCGTTCCAAACGTCAGTTCCTCCGGAGGAATCGGCCCAGTACTCCTGATTTGCATTCTTCAAATAGGAGGGTGTCACGCTTCCGGCGAGCTGGCTGCTGGGATTATTCGCGGGCTGGAGGCCGGCGCCCAGCGCGATTGGATTGGCATAGTAGTCTGTTTTGTAACCGGCCTTGACCGGAATTGGGTAACAAAGCCCGTGGTTAATCTGACTCCCCGCGGTGGTATTTCCCCACATCCCGAAATCATCCAGCCCATTGGGGTATGTTTGGTAAACTCCTTGATTGGAATTTTGCTCAATTTTGCATGCCCCGCACCAAACCAGCATCACTTGCGCGGATCGCTTGATCGACGAGAACTGCCGTTGCGGCCAAGCGGCGGAGCCGCTGTTGTTTGTGACAGGATCCCAAAGGTACAGCGCTCCCAATGCCCGAATATTGGCCATGTAGGCACAGGAGTGATTGGCCCATGCCAACGGTGGAACATCCAGATCATGGAAAATCTCCGCATCTTGTGCTGGTTCAAAATTGAAAGCCTTCGTAGCAGTTTGACCAGGGAAATTCGCTGTCGCGGCTTTCGCTGTTAACAGGCTCAACGTATCGGCGAACGTCGTGTAATATCCGCCGTCCACCCACGCGGGGGGGGTGAAGCCGCCATTCTCGCTGACGTAAATCTGTATCGCTTGTCCGATTTGGCGCAGGTTGGATTGGCAATAGATCAGGCTTGCCTGCCCGCGCGCCTTGCCGAGCGCCGGCAGGAGCACGGATATCAGCAGCGCGATGATCCCGATCACCACCAGCAACTCGACCAACGTGAATCCTGCCGCTGAACGCGATCTCTTCATGTATCGCTCCTGGTCCGAATGGACGTACCGCCTACCCTCATTCGTCACTCTATTTTACTCGCTACAAAGCATCCGGCTATCTACAACTGCGAATAAACCATTCAAATTTACGACATGCCCGGCGGCGGTCTGACGCGCCGCCGGCCATTCTTGGCATTTCGCCGTCCGTTCACGCACAATGGATCGATCGCGGTCATGCCATGCTAAAAGTCCTGCTCATCCTGGCGCCGATCCTGGCCGTCGCGCTCACGGGCGGCGCCGTTGCCCTCGCCGGCGATTTGCCCCGGATGCGCCCCACCATGGACTTCGGCTGGCGGTTTCTCCTCGGCGATCCGCCCGGCGCCCAACTCGCCGACTTCGACGACTCGGCCTGGCGGCCGGTCGATCTGCCCCACGACTGGAGCATCTTCGGGTCGTTCGAACAAACCGCCCCGGCGGGCGGCGGCGGCGCTTACCTCCCCGCCGGCGTCGGCTGGTATCGAAAGGCATTTCCCCTTCCCGATGCCTTCCAAAATCGACAGGTCCAAATCGAATTCGACGGCGTCTACGAGAACAGCGACGTCTGGATCAACGGCCACTGGCTCGGCAAACGACCGTTCGGATACGTCGGCTTTGCTTACGATCTCACCCCCTACCTGCATTTCAATCAGCAGCCGAACGTTCTGGCCGTCCGCGTGGATAATTCCGTCCAACCCAACTCCCGCTGGTACAGCGGCTCGGGCATCTACCGCCACACATGGCTCAGCGTGACCGATCCCCTGTCGATCGCGCCCGCGGGGATTTATGCGATCACTCCGCAGGTGAGTGAATCAAGCGCCACCGTTCAGATTGCCACGCTGGTCGTCAACAATCGCAAGTCGGCCGCTCGATTCGCGCTGATTTCGACCCTTCTCGATCGTGACGGCAAGGAACTGAGAAGCGATCGAAGCGAAGGAGAGCTTGACGCCGGCGAATCCGGCAAGCTCACCCAGCAGGTTCGCCTCGAGCATCCGCATCTCTGGTCGGACGTGACGCCTTATCTGTACACGCTTCGCAGCACGCTGCGCCTCGGCGATGAGACGATCGATCAGCTCGACACGCCCATCGGCGTGCGATCCATCGAGTTCGACGTCGATCGAGGCTTTCTTCTGAACGGCCGGCAGGTGAAGCTCGACGGCGTTTGCCTGCACGGCGACGGCGGCAGCGTCGGCGCGGCCGTGCCCGAAGGCGTCTGGCGGCGGCGATTGCGGCTGCTCAAGGAGATGGGCTGCAACGCCATCCGCACCAGCCACAATCCTCCCGCCCCCGAATTTCTCGACCTCTGCGATCAACTCGGATTTCTCGTCATGGACGAGGCGTTCGACGAATGGACGGCCGGCAAAACCCTCGGCGGATATCACCGCTTCTTCAACGATTGGTCCCAGCGCGATCTGGTCGATTTCATCCATCGCGACCGCAACCATCCCTGCATCGTGCTCTGGAGCGCGGGCAACGAGGTTCAGGAGCAGGTCCTCCCCGCCGGCGCCGACGTGTTGCGGCCGCTCCTCGAGGCCTTTCACCGCGAGGACCCCACCCGTCCCGTGACGGCGGCCTGCGACAAGCTCTTCGCCCAGCCCATCGGCGCGCCCCCGGAGTTCCCCGCCCTTCTCGACGTCGTCGGATACAACTACGTGGACCGCTGGCTCGACCGCGCCAATACCTACTACAGCGACGATCGCCGGCTATTCCCCCAACGCCGATTCATCGGCACGGAAAGCGTTTCGATGGCGGGAATCCGCGGTGATTATCGCGCCTTGTTCCAGAACCCCGCCACCCAACCGGACGTCATTCTGCCCGACGCCGCCCAACCCGCCACAACCTCCCCCGCCGCCCCGCGCCGCGGATTCCGCCGCCTTCCCGACGACAATCGCCGGCTCGACGTCGAGCAGCTTTGGAAATTCGTCCGCGCCTACGACTACGTCTCCGGCGATTTCATGTGGACGGGAATCGACTATCTCGGCGAAGCCTTCTGGCCCACGCGCAGCGCCCCCTTCGGCGTGCTGGATACCTGCTCCTTCAAGAAAGACGGATACTATTTCTACCAGAGCCAATGGACCAGCACGCCCGTTCTGCATTTGTTTCCTCACTGGAACTGGCGCGGCCGCGAGGGGCAGGTCATCCCGGTGACGTGCTATACCAACTGCGACACCGTCGAGTTGTTCGTCAACGGCAAATCGTTTGGGATCAAGGGCTACGAATTCCCGCGCCAGGGGATGAGGGAAGATTACGGCATTTATCCCCCGCGCTCCCGGGCCATTCGCACCACTTCGGACCTTCATTTGTCGTGGGACGTCCCGTTCGAGCCGGGCACGCTGAAGGCCGTGGGAATCCGCGACGGCACGGTCGTCGCCACCGAGCAAATCGCCACGACCGGCGAGCCTGCCGCGATCGCTCTCTCGGCCGACAACCGCGCCCCGCTCGCCGATGGCCGCGACGTCGCCCATCTGACCGTTCAAATCGTCGATGCCGACGGGCAAACCGTTCCCACGGCCGGCAATGCGATCGTCTTTGACCTTCAAGGCCCTGCCCAACTCATCGGCGTGGACAACGGCGACCCGTCCGACCACGACAGCTTCAAGTCGAATCAGTGCAAATCCTTCAACGGCTTGTGCCTGGCGATCGTCCAGACAACCCGCAGCCCCGGCACGATTCGGATCTCGGCCCGCTCTGGCGGTCTGCGCCCGGCATCGGTCGAGCTTGATTCCCAGCCCGCCCCGCAAACTCCCACCATCCCCTAAATCCTTCCTCTTTTTTTGCCTCCCTGTCGCAAAATCGCAGGATTAATTCGCAACTCTCCATGGTTCCGGACCATTGTTGTTCTATTATTCCCGTAGTCGATGCCGCTCGGACTCCAGCCATTCGCGGCCTCGTCGGCGTTGGAAAGCAATGTAAAGCCATTTCGGAGGGTCTATGACAAAATCGCGCTTGGCACTGAGTTCGGCGGCTATTTTTGGTGCGGGACTTTGCTGGCTTCCCAACCTTTCGGCACAGGTCGCCATTTATAACGCCGATCCAACCCCCAACCGGCCCAATGGCTCCGGCGGTCAATACGGTAACCCCTACGACCAACTCGTCAGTGTCGCCATCACCACCGGCTACGAAGACATTCAGGCCAACTCGACCGCCGTACCGGCAAACGCGGTAACGGCGCCCGCGATTTTCATTGAAATCAATGTCAATTCGACTTCCGATATCACCTCCGGTTCGCAATGGTATTGTGACTACGACCTCGCCATGGAAACAATCCCCGGCGCCGGCTTGGTCACTACCCCATCCAATGTTTCAAACGCCTACGCGAAGGCGGTCGGAATCAGCACGGGCGAAAATTATTTTATCAACGGTTTCAACGACAAAGGCACCGCGCCCAGCACCACCGGCGGTAACCAGGTCTACAACTATTCCTCCGGTGCGTGGTCCCAGGTGGCCGGAGTTGGCCAATCGAACTACGTCGCAACCACCACCACCATCACGACGACTTCCATTACCTACGGCATTCCACTCGCCGACCTCGGGCTCAGCGTCGGCAATTCGTTCACTTTTGATGCCTACAGCACCTACGGCGGACTTCCATACGATGCGCTCGACAATACCGCGTTTGCTCCCACGGGCTATAACCCATATTCGGGAGCATCAACTTACTACGACAGCGCGACCGAGCCAGGCTCGACCCTCGCGACCTACACCGTCGCCACGCCCACGCTCTCCTGGAATAACTCCTTTGCTGCCGCGGGTTACAACGATGGCGTAACCTGGGACACCAATGACACCGCGAAATACAATTGGAACAACGGCTTCTATGCCGACTACTACGTCGACGGCTCCAATGTCGTCTTTAACGACGTCAACAACGCCACGTCGAACGGCGGCACTAATTCCAGCGCTTACAACGTGACGCTCAACACCACCGTCAACCCCGGCTCCGTAACAGTCAACAACAGCTTGGGCAACTACACCATCAGCGGCGCCGGCGGCAAGATCGCCGATGCCGGGGCGTTCGTAAAATCAGGCACCGGTACCCTGACCCTCGGCACCGCCCTGAGCGTCGGCAGCATGAGCATCACCGCCGGAACTCTGAAGCTGGCCACCGGCGTCTCCGGCGGCTCCGGCCCGGCCGTCACCAGCCCCATCGACCTCACGTCCCTGTCGATCACCGGCAACGGCGTGCTGGACGTCAACAACGACCACCTCATCGTCACCTACGGCGCCACCGACCCCATCACCACCATCGCCGGCTATATCAAAACCGGCTACAACGGCGGCGGATGGAACGGAACCGCCGGCATCATTTCCTCGGTGGCACTAACGAATGCCAGCGGCCTCCTGTACGGCGTGGGCTACGCCGATGGAAATGACCACGTCGTCACCGGCCTGTCCTCCGGCCAAATCGAAGTGGCGTACACCCTGCTGGGCGACGCGAATCTGGACGGTTTGGTGAACGGCTCGGACTTCAACATCCT
>JBEKKC010000164.1:0-10242 GCA_050010915.1 Tepidisphaeraceae bacterium
GCTCCGTCGCCACCTGGTCGGCGTTCCTGCTCGCGCCGCCGCTCTGGATCGGCATGGTCAGCTACGGCCACGTCGAGCTTCCCCTGGAGCTCTGGCTCGTCCTGCTGGCGGTGCGGCAGCTACGGCGAGAAATCGAAATCCGCGACCACCGGCCGGCGCCGATGTATATCCCCTTTGATTACGCCCATCTCGACCGCGACGGCCATCGCGCCCTGGCTGAAGCGTTTGCCCGAAGCCTGCTCGCAGCGGGCGTCATTTCCTCTTCCACGGGCAAATGACCTACGCTTGCGTCCCCGGCCGGGCTTCCAGGCTTGCCTTCAATCGCTGCACGATCTCCTTCACCACCGCGCGGTCCACCTGCGCGCCGGGCGAACGGATCGCCTTGCCCAGCAGCGACGGGCACAAAATCAGCGTCAGCGGATACTCAAGCTCCTGCTCGTCGGCCAGCAATTTCAGTTGCTTCATTTCCACCGGCCGGAGACTGATTCTCCGGCAGACTTCGCGACTCAGCCTGCCGGGACTATTCACTCTGCCCGGCGTCGTTCGCCGTTTGCGGTGATGATTGTACAACCCCCACATGATCGCCAGGCTGATCCCAGCCAGCAGGTATGGCACCGCCCTGCTGATATCGACGGTGGAATCCATGTTCTGCTTGGTGCTCTGGAACACCTCTTCCTGCGTCGGCAGCGCCAGGGCGGTGGCAGCCGTGCCACAAACAAGGCAGGCGACGGCGGCCGTGGTCGTTCTGATCCGCTTCGAGTGGGAAGCCAACCGAGAAGATACACCGCGAAGGCGCGAAGAAGCGAAGTTGCGCGAAGAAGTATCTATTTGAATTTCTTCGCGCAACTTCGCTGCTTCGCTTCTTCGCGGTGATCCGTACAGAAGACCATCGCAACGGATATCGGATGAAAAGGTCGGAGCGGCTTTCATTATGCGGCTCCCTTCGACTCCGGAGGGGAAGTTTGTTGCGCCTGCACCATCTCGGCCACGCCCTTGAGAACGGCCACCGCGTACCGGCGCGCGCGCAGGTTCGGGTCCGACTTGGCGATCCGGCCAACCTCGTTCAGAAGCTTCCACCAGCCGATCTGCTTCAGCGCCCACATCGCCGAGATGCGATGCTCCGGGCGCGCGTCCTGGAGCATGGCGATCAGGGCCGGCCCGACGTTTCCCACCCGCATCCGGTGCAGCGCCTTGATCGCGTTGGCGCGTTCGCGGCTGTTGGTGGTCCTGGACCGCTCGGCGAGCAACGCGATGAACTCGGGCGTCTGGTGATTCTCCAGCACCTCGATGGCGTTGGCGCGCACGCGCGAATCCGTGTCGCGCACGATCCGCTCCATCAGCAATTCCACCGAAGCCTCCGGCGTTTCGCCCAGGACGCTGACCGCCTTGCTGCGCACCTTGGGATGCGGGTGCGACGCCAGCGCCGTCACCGCTTCCCGCAGGTTCTCGGCCAGCCCCAACTCCTGCGTCATCTGAAGCGCTTTGAGGCGTTGTTCCATCGGTCCCGACGCCAGCCTTCGGCCCAGCCGCTGCGCCGCATCCGGCAGGAGCTTGAGCATGGCCCGGCCGCCTTGCTTGCGGGTCGGGCGGTCCAGGTTGTCAAACCGTTGCCAGAATTGCTCGAACCCCTCATGCCCGATCGACCGGCTCACCACTCGCCGGACCGACGCCGGGGCGTTGGTCATCAACTGCAAGAGGATATTCTCGAAATCCGGCGGGCGACGGCGGACGATCTCCCGCGCCGCCATGCGCATCAGCCGCTCATCGGGATCGGCCAGCATGAATCGCAGGAACTGCACGCCGTCGGTCTTCTTCCGCCGCATCGCCACGCACAGCAGCCGCAGGCGCCCGCCGGGATTGGTCGCCGCGTGTTTGGCCAGGACGGTCATCCGCTCATCCTGCACCAGATCGTGTATCCCCGACGCCGCCAGCCATTCGGCGATCTTGCAGGCATCGTCGGCGTCGCGCCGGCCGATGTCTCGCAGCAGATCGCCTTCCTGCCACCAGATTCCGCGGGTGACCTGGCGCATGCAGAGTTGGAGCTGAAAGTCTTTGAGCCAGTGCGTTTTGCGTAGGATTCCGTCCAGCACCGGGGCCTCGTCGATGTGGGCAAAGACGGTGCCGAAATGCAGCCGAAGCTGCCCGTGCGTCGCGCCCAGGAGAAAGGCTTCGACGTGCTCGGCCTCGGGCGGCTGCTGGAGCCGCCGAACCATCGCGCTTTGGCCGCCGTGCTTGGTCGTCTGCAAAATCGCCAGGGTCTTGCTCTGCGGCCAATCGCACAAGAGCAGGGCGGCACGAAGCAAATCCTGCAAATGCCGGCCGCGATGCACGTCCATCGCCCGCGCCACCACCGTTTCGATCTCCGATCTCTGCTCCATCATGTCGCGATACAGGGCCTGGAAATCCTCCTTCGGCTCGGCCGGCCCAGACGGGGCCGGCTCGGCGCCTTCCGGCAGCGAAGGCGAAGCCTCCTGCGGCGAAGGCGAAGCCTCCCGCAGCGAAGGCGAAGCCTCCTGCGCGGGTTGTTGCGACTCGTCGGTTGGCGGCTGATAGTGCCGCTGCAAACGCCGGGTGCCCGTGGAGACCCATCGCGCCAGGGCCACGATCGCTTCGGCCGCCGATTTGCTCAGGGTTTCATCCGCATCGTGGAGGTTTTCGGTCAGGACGTAGGCCAGCTTGCATTGCCGGCTGAGCGCGATCAGCCGCATGGCCGCCTGCCGCACTTCGGGCCGGTCGCTTCGCCCGCATTCGCGCAGCGCGTGATGCAGAGTCTTGATATTCACCAGAACCAGCGATTGAAGCCGCTCGGGCAGTGATTCGTATCGCTCGACGATGCCGGACAGTCCCCGAACGGATTTGCGCTGAAGGAGGGCGTTGATGATGACGGATTGCTCGACCTCGGCCCCGAGGCGCAATCCCTCCAGCAGCAGATCATCCGCCGCCTCGTTAGGACTGTGAACCAGAACGTCAACGAGCTGTTCGTGCATCTCTTGATTGTTATCGGACGGAAGCGGGCGCGGGCTTGAGAAGCTTCGTGGCTGCTGAATTGGAAGGGAAATCGAGCGGCTCAAGGTATAATAAGAAGCATGATCTCGCTGCTGAAGAGCAAATCCGACGAATTGGCCAAGGTCTGTCGCGCCTATGGCGTTGCGCGCCTCGAGGTGTTCGGCTCGGCCGCTGATGAATCATTTGATCCGAGCCACAGCGACGTCGATTTTATCGTGGAATTCCAGCGCGGGATCGAAATGGGCCCATGGCTCGGCCGGTACTTTGATCTGCGAGATGAATTGTCGCAAATACTCGGACGAAACGTGGATTTAGTGATGGGGTCGGCGCTGAAGAACCCGTATTTCATCCGCGAAGTGAACCGCACCCGGAAGCTTCTCTATGCGGACTAAGACTCCCAACCTTTTGGCGGACATCCTCGACGCGGGCGGGTTTATTCTCGATTGCACGCGGGGAAAGACTCTTGAAGACTACCAGCACGACCGGCAAATCCGGCAAGCCGTGGAACGCAATTTTGAAGTCATTGGTGAAGCGGTAAATCGACTTGCCCGCATCGATCCTTCCGTTGCCGACCGTATTTCCGACACCTCCCGCATCATCGCATTTCGCAATGTCCTCATCCACGGCTACGACCTCATCGACGATAAAGATGTTTGGCAAGTCATCACTGGATCGTTTCCGAAGTTAATAGCAGAAACGCAAGCGTTGTTGCCGACGTCTGAATGAAATGATCACGCGACGCCGGCATGTTCCAACGGCTGCCGATGCAGGCGACGCGATATCAATGAACAATATCGGTGCGCTCTGCGCACGTGGCCAAGGCGTACCTCAAGACTACAAATAGGCCATGGTAAGGTTCCGCAGGGGCGCCGACGCGGGGGATACGGGTGTGATGACCAGCATCGGTTGTTTGTACAGGGAAGGACAAGGGGTGACACGGGACTACCAGCAGGCGATGGCTAGGTTGTGCAAGGCCGCCGAGGCGGGCGACGGGCTGGCAATGTACAACATCGGTGCCCTGTACGAAAATGGGCAGGGCGTAGTTCGAAATCGCGAGCAGGCCATCGCTTGGTATCGCAAAGCCGCGGCTCTCGGCAACGAGGATGCCAAGAAGCGTCTGGCCGCACTGGGCGCTCAATGACCAATTATCGACGCCTTCGCCGCTGATGCGGCCGGCCGTTCCCCTTGTGACGCGGCTTCTTCGTTTTTTGGGGCGGCGGCGGCGGTACCGGAGCCTCGGTTCGCGTCTTAAGCTGGGAAATCGCCAGACTCAGTTCACGCCGGGCGGGGTCCACCCGGACGATCCGGACCGTGGCCGTATCGCCGATGCGAATTCGCCGGCCGGTGCGCTGGCCGCGGATTACGCCGGCACGCTCGTCCACGTCCCACCAATCGTCCAGCAGGTCTTCGTAGCGGATGACGCCGTCGATCAGCCAGGTCGTCAATTGCACGAAAATGCCGAAATTGGTGATTCCGGTGATGACGCCCGGGAAGTCCTGCCCGACCTGTTTTTCGAGCAATTCCAGGATTTTCACTTTCCGCAGTTCGCGCTCGGCATCGTCGGCCCGGCGCTCGGTGAAGCTGATGTGCTTGCCGAGATCGACCAGCACTTCATGGGAAGGCGCCCCGTCCAGCCGGGGATGGCGGCCTCGCTTGCCGCCGGATTGGCTGGCGGAAATGTATTGGTCCAGGAGGCGGTGAATGGTCAGGTCGGCGTACCGGCGGATGGGGCTGGTGAAATGGCAATAATGCTTGCTGGCCAGGGCGTAATGGCCGATGGGACTGGGGGAATACTCGGCGCGCGTCAGGCTCTTCAGAACCGCCAGGTTGATCGCGAAGGATTGCGGCTTGCCCCGCACCGAAGCCAGAAGTTGCTGAATCGCCTTGCGATCCAAATCCTTCGGCAATTTGAAGCCGGCGACCTCGACGAAATGTTTCAGCCTGCTTCCGCTGTCCGGGTCCGGCTCGGGATGGATGCGGCGCAGAAACGGCACGCCCACCGAATCCAGCATCCGGGCCACCGCCTCGTTGGCTTCCACCATGAACATCTCGATCAGCGTGTGCGTGAAACTCTGGTCCTCCGGCCGGGCGTCGATCACCTTGCCGTTCTCGTCCAGCACCAATTCCACTTCCGGCAAATCCAGCACGATCTGCCCCGCCGCCAGCCGGCGCTTCTGAATCCGCTTTGCCAGGCCGTTCATTTGTTGTAAAAGCCCCACCACCGCGGGGTCGTAGCTGTCGATCTTCCTGGGCCCATCGGGATGCGGAACCAGATCGGCGTTGTCGATGATCGCCTGGGCCTCGCGATACCGCAGCCGATTGGCGCTGCGGATGACCGTGTTGGCGAAATGCGCCTGGACCGGATGGGCATCATCGTCGAAAACGATGAACGCGCTCTTGCACAGCCGGGGAACGCCCTCCTGGAGGCTGCACACGCCGTTGGACAAAACCTCCGGTAACATGGGAATGACAAAACCCGGGAAATAACAACTGTTGCCCCGTTCCTTCGCCTCCACGTCCAGCGCCGAACCCGTCTGCACGAACGCCGACACGTCGGCAATGTGCACCCCCAGTTCCCACTGCCCGTTCTCCAGCTTGCGCAGGCTGATCGCGTCGTCGTAATCCTTGGCATCGTCCGGGTCGATCGTGCAAATCACCCGGTCCGAAAGATCCAGCCGATCCGGCCGATGCCGAATCGCGTTGAACCGATCCACCGCGCCGCGCGCCTCGTCAAGACACGGCTCGCCAAACTCCTCGGGAAGATTGTACTGGACGATGACGGAGCGGAGATCGACGTCTTTCTCCCCCGGCTGGCCCAGCACGCGGGTGATGACGCCCTGGGCCGAAACGTCCTCGTCGGGATACGTCGTCAGTTCGACGACGACCTTGGTTCCCGGCTTGATGTGCCGCGCCGCCGCATCCGGCGTCAGGATCGGGGCGGTCAGGATGTTTCCATCCGGCAAAACCAGCCATTGCCCGTGCTGGCGGGTCAACGTTCCGACGAACCGCTTCTGCGACCGGGTGATGATCTCGATTACCCGCCCGCGGAACATGACCTTGCCGTCTCGCTGCTCGCGGTTGGTGATCTTGGCGCGGACGACGTCGCCCGTGATCGCGCCGCCGTTGTCCCCCTCGGCGATGAATAAATCCTCATGCCCATCGGGATCGGTCGGCACGACAAACCCAAAGCCCCGGCGGTTCTGCCGGTAGGCGCCGACAATCCCCTCCGACTGGAGGTCCCGTCCCGGCAGCATGATGCTGCCGCCCGTCCCCAGCACCACGCGCCCCGCGTGCATCAGCTCGCGCAGCGCCTCGCGAAAGTGGGGATAGACCTCGTCCTCGGCCAGGTTCATCTCCCTGGCCAGCCGCCTCGGCTTCAGCGGACGATAACGCTCGGATTTCAAATGCGAAAGAATTTTCGAATGTAATTGTTCAGACATGGAAATTAAAAATAATCCTATTGATAAAGGTAAAGAAAGTACAAAGAAGAAAACACAAATCGGAATGGGGGTGGAATCGCGTCAGCCTTCGACAACGCTCTTTTCGATCGGCTCGACGGTGACGCCCTTGGAGCGGAGGAACTCGATGGCCGCCTTCACGTCGGGCTCCTGGCCCGTCAGCAGCACGGCCATGATCCCGATTTCGTGTTGCACGCTGGCCTGGCGAATGTCGAAAGCAACTTCGGGAAACTTCCGGCTCATCTGCCAGATGATGGGCTGCTCCACCTCAGCCCGGGTGGGAAATGTGAACCAGCAGCGGCGGGAAAACGGTCTTGTGCTCATCGGAAATTTCCTTAAAAATTTTAGGACTTGGAGATCATCTCCAAGAATGCCGCCGCGGTGACAATCTGAATACCCTTATAGTTTTTCATCGGCAGCAGGTGGCGGCGGTCTCCGGTGATGATGTGCGTCGCCCGGGCCGTGTCCGCACATTCCAGCACTTTGTCATCGCCCGGATCCGAAGTGGCTCCGCGAAGGGCGCCCGAAATTGGCATCAACGTAAGAAAACCGAGCAAGTCCGCCAATTGATCGGTAACTTCCGCCGGCGAAAACCGGAGCAATGTTTTCAGCTTTTCCTCGAGTTCTTCCAATAATGGAAGGCAAGTCACCCCCTCCACCACGCCGCTTCGGGCTGCTTCCAGACACCGATTTGGTTTTCCGCCCCAGCCGATTGCGGACAAAAGAACATTCGTATCGAAGACCACTACGTGCATCCTCGGCCCTCATGTACAAGGTCATCGATAAAATCTTCTCGCTGCGACTCGGACATCGTGTCCCAATTTCGATTTCGGGCGGCGGCAAGCTTGCGAAGCTCCCCCTCGGCCTTCTGCATGCGAAACTGCCGACCCCCTGCCGCATCACCGGCGAGAGTCAATAACAAGGCGCGGCGTTGAGCCGGGGGTAACTGCCGGATCAGATCGGTCACTTGTTGGTCCGTGAGCTTTAGCGTCGGCATAGAGGATGCACGTTCACCCCCCGCGATCGCCGGGACGATGCTCAATTCGTCGCCGGGCTTCACGGGAGTCTCGAGGTTCTTCAAAAATCGGATGTCCTCATCGTTGAGGTAGACGTTCACGAAGCGGTTGAGTTGATTCGGCCCCTTGAACAACCGCGTTTCGATGCCGCCGGCTTTTTCCTTCAGGCCATTCAGGACTTCGCCGACGCTGTTGCCGGCGACCTCCACCACGTCGGCGCCCTGGGTGTAGCTCCGCAGCGGAGAGGGAATTCGAACTTTAACGCTCATTCTTGGTCCTTTTCTGAAAAACCCGCGGCGCCGCGTCCGCGGCTTGGCCGATGGGCAACTCCGGATTATACCACCGAAACCGCCGGGCGGGCGGCGCGAATCGGCGGCTTCTCGTCGCCGCGCTGCCGCTCCAACAGCGCGTCAAACTCGCAAAGTCTCGCCTCGATCACCTCCGGATACACCAGATCGCCCTGCACGGCCTCCAGCGTCTTGAGGCCATTGCCAGTGATGCTCAGGACAATTGAATCGTTGCGGGGAATCCGGCCCTGCTGGATCAGCTTCATCGCCACCGCCAGCGTTGTTCCGCCGGCCGGCTCGGTCCAGATTCCTTCGGTTTTGGCCAGCAGCTTGATCGCATCGACGATCTCCCGGTCGCTGACGCTTTCGCCCCATCCGCCCGAATCCTTCACCGCGTGCCAGACGTAATATCCGTCCGCCGGATTTCCGATCGCGATGCTCTTGGCCATGGTGTTCGGCTTCTGCGGCTCGATGAGGTCGATCCCCTTGTGGATCGCCTTGACCACCGGATCGCACCCGGCCGCCTGGGCCGAATAAATCTTCGGGCGATTGTCCTCGACCAAACCGAGTTCGATGAATTCACGGTAGGCCTTGTAGACCTTCGGCAAAATGGTCCCCCCCGCGGTCGGAACCACCGTGTGCTGAGGCAACCGCCAGCCGAGTTGCTCGGCGATCTCAAATCCGTAGGTCTTGGCCCCCTCGGTGTAATAGGGCCGCAGATTCACGTTCACGATCGCCCATCCATATTTGTCGGCGATCTCGGTGCACAGGCGATTGACGTCGTCATAAGTTCCGCGAATGCGGACCATGGTCGGCCCGAAGATCAGGCTGCCCAACACCTTTCCCTGTTCCAGATCGTGGGGGATCATGACGAAACATCGAAGCCCCGCCATGGCCGCGTGCGCGGCCGTGCTGTTGGCCAGGTTTCCCGTGCTGGCGCATCCGACCGTGTCGAATCCA
Organism: Tepidisphaeraceae bacterium; assembly: GCA_050010915.1. GTDB lineage: Bacteria > Planctomycetota > Phycisphaerae > Tepidisphaerales > Tepidisphaeraceae > PALSA-1353. The sequence goes on from JBEKKC010000164.1 coordinate 8,728, forward strand.
AATTCGATCGCCTTGGAAATGGCCACGGAAACGACACGCTCCTTGTAGGAGTAGGTCGGATAATTGCAGGAATCGTCCTTGATCCACAGGTCTGTACAGCCCAGTTCATTTGCCAGCCGCTGCGACTTGCGCAGTGGAGTGAACCCCGAATTGAATCCCGTCTTCGGCTCGGAAACCGGGAGCAAATCCTTGTATCGCCAAAGGCTCTTGGGGCCGGAGAGAATCGATTCCCGTGTGACCTTTCCCTTCATTGCGCCGTAGTCGTATTCCACTTCATAAGGCCCGAAACAGGCCTCGCACACGTGCACCGGGGACACCGGTGCGCGATTCCCGCATTCCTTACACTTCAAACCGATGACGTAACTCATGGACCTAAATCCTTGTCCTGATTGTCGTTGGTCATTTGCCTAGAGGCGCTTGCCGCAAGTGACTAATGACCAATGACTAATGACAATTTGACAAGAAGAGGCTTAAATCGACGAAGGATGGGCTTCCTCTTATCTGTCCCGAAAATCGGGCGGGAGTTAGCACCTATTTCAAGCCAGGGCTCGAATGGGTTGCTGTGGCTTCACAGGGCCCTACCCTCAGCCACTCTCGATAAGAAACTTATTCAATTGTGACTGGAATAGTAGGCAATACCGCGGGATTGTCAAGCGTTCTCCTTCTGGCACACATTGGCAAAGCGTCCGACCCCTCTGTAGATTACCTCGAATTTTGCCCCGAAAGCGCGATGCCCAAGCGAACCGACATCCATTCCATCCTCATCATCGGCTCGGGGCCCATCGTCATCGGGCAGGGGTGCGAATTCGACTATTCCGGCGTCCAGGCTTGCCGGGCGCTCAAGGAAGAGGGGTATCGCATCGTCCTGATCAACAGCAACCCGGCGACGATCATGACCGATCCGGAATTCGCGGATGCGACCTACATCGAGCCGATCACGCCGGAGGCGGTGGAGAAAATCCTGGAACGGGAATCGCGCGGGCCGCAACCGATCGACGCGGTTTTGCCCACGCTCGGCGGGCAGACGGGCCTGAATACCGCCATGGCCTGTTACGACAAGGGGATCTTCACGCGCTTCGGCGTGCAGATGATCGGGGCCAATCGGCAAGCCATCTTCCGTGGGGAGGACCGGCAGGTATTCAAAGACCTGATGATCAAGATCGGCCTGAAGGTGGCGCTCAGCGGGGTCGTGCATGGCTTGGGCGAGGCGAAAAAGGTCATGGACGAGATAGGGCTGCCGCTGATCATCCGCCCGGCGTTCACCCTCGGCGGGACCGGCGGCGGAATCGCGTACAACGTCGAGGAATTTGAAACCATCGTTCAGCGCGGGCTCGACGCCAGCCCCGTCACCGAAGTCCTCATCGAGCAGTCGGTCATCGGCTGGAAGGAATTCGAGATGGAGGTGATGCGCGACAAGAACGACAACGTCGTCATCATCTGCTCCATCGAAAACGTGGACCCCATGGGCGTCCACACCGGCGACAGCATCACGGTGGCGCCCATCCAAACCCTTAC
>JBEKKC010000165.1:0-10143 GCA_050010915.1 Tepidisphaeraceae bacterium
GTTGCCGAGATTATTGTGCGCCTCGGCGGAGTTGGGATTGAGTTGAATGGCACGGTTGGCGGCGGCAATGGACTCGTCAAGATGTCCCTGGTTTTTCAGCGCCGCGGCCAGGTTGCAGTACGCGGCGAAATAATCGGGCTTGAGCGCTATCGCACGCCGGTAAGAGGCGACCGCCTCGTCAAGCCGGCCCTTACGCATCAGGGAGTTGCCCAGATTGCTGTGTGCGTTGGCGAAACCGGGCATCAGGCGAATGGCCCGGCCAATGAGATCGATCGCCTGGTCGTCGTTGCCGTGTTGTCCGACAATCAGGCCCAGCAGATGCAGCGCCTCGGCATGATTCGGATTCCGCAAGAGGACTTGCCGATAGATCGCCTCCGCCTCCGCCAATCGGCCCGCCTGATGATGCGACACGCCGGATTCGAATTGCTGCTGGAGGGTCATGGGGCCGGACATTGTAAGCTCGAATTCCCGCCCCGCCGGCGCCAATTCCGCCACATCTGCCGATAGGCGGCTTCGACCTCCGCGGCGAACCGCCGGCCGTCGGCCAGCGGTGAAGACCTAAGTTGGCCGCGCAGGCCCGCGCGCAAGGCATCCAGGCGCGGTCGATTCGCCGCCAACGCAGACGCGATCGCCACGTAATCCTCCGGCGTTTGCGCAATCAAATCAGGCAATCCGGCCTGGGTCAGCAGGCTCACCCCCACGCGCGAAACGTGCGTCCGGCCCGCCAAGCTCACCACCGGCACGCCCATCCACAACGCCTGGCAAGTGGTCGTCGTTCCGTGATAGGGAAAGGTATCCAGCGCCACGTCGAGTTGCCCATAAACCTGCAAATGTTCGCGGGAATCCGCGATGGTCCCGCGCATCTCGATCCGATCGCCCGAGATGCCGCACTCGGCGAATTGGCCGGTCAATCGCTTGCGGGAAGAGGCTTCGCCGGCCCCGGCCGATTTGAGCAGCAGCCGCGATCCCGCAACCCGCTTGAGCAGTTCGGCCCAAATCGCCACCATCCGGCGATTGATCTTCGCCATGGCATTGAAGGACCCGAAAGTGATCGGCCCCTTCGGGCGCCGCTGGATGTCCGGCGGTTCTTCCAATGGATCATAACACCAGGCGCACGTCGGCAGACGCCAGAGCTTTTCCACGTTCAGCTCATCGGTCATGCCCGGCGGATCGGCCAGGGCATCCGTCAGGCGATAGTCGATGGCGGTCATCCCTGTGGTGTTCGCGTAGCCCAGGTAGGTCGCCTGGATCGGCGCCGGCTTGCGCGCAAACACCCGCAGGCAATTTCCGTCGGTATGTCCTGACAGGTCAACCAGAATGTCGATGGCATCAGACCGAATCAACCGCGCGACGTCCGGGTCGGCAACGCCGACGATATTTCGCCAAACGTCGCAGCAGCGCTTCATCCGCACCGTGAAGTCGTCGGGAGGCTGAACATTGGCATAGCAAAAGATTTCGAAATTCCGCCGGTCGTGATGCTCCAGCAGCGGGAGAAAGAAGTAACCCACCGAATGGCGTCGCAAGTCAGCCGAGACATAGCCGATGCGAAGTCGCCGCTCTGGCGAACGTTCGTTGGCATGGGCCGTCATCTCGCCGGCCAGCGGACTTGCGAACCGATCCGACCACTGTCGATGTTCGGCCAGAACCGCCTGGGCATCAAAATCCGGCTGATAATTCAGCGCCAGGAGCAAATTGCCGTGCGCTTCGGCGAAATCGGGCCTGAGCCGAATGGTCTGCCGATAGGCTGCGATCGCCTCGTCTGGTTGCCCGGCGTCCAGCAGCACGATGCCCAGATTATTGTGCGCTTTAGCGTAATTAGGCTTGAGCCGAATCGCCTGACGATAGGCGGCGATCGCCGCGTCCAGTTGCCCCATGCGCCGAAACGCGACGCCCATGTTGTAGTGTGCTCCGGCAAGATCAGGCTTGAGCCGAATCGCCTCCCGATAGGCAGTGATCGCCTCGTCAAATTGCCCCTTGTTTCGCAGGGCGATGCCCAGATTGTTGTGCGCCTCGGCGTAATCAGGTTTGAGCCGAATGGCTTGGCGATAGGAAGCGATGGCCTGGTCAAGCTGCTTCTTGTCCTTCAATGCGTTGCCGAGGTTGCTGTAATAGATCGCATTGGTTGAACAAATCGCGATCGCGCGACGGATGAAGTCCACGGCCGCGTCCAACCGGCCCGCCTGTACCGCCAGCACACCCAACAGATGCAGCGCGTCCGCATGATCGGGCTGCTGAACCAGAACTTGGCGGTATATCCTCTCCGCCTCCGCAAAGCGGCCCGCCTGATGATGCGACACGCCGGATTCGAATTGCTGCTGGAGCGTCATGTGCCCGGACATGGTACGAATGACACGCTCAAACCACCGCTTCCAGCCGATCGACGGCGGCGATCGCCTGCTTCACGTATTCGCCGCCGAACAGGACGACGTGGTTCAACAGAAAATAGAGCTGATAGATCAGTTTTCGCACCCGATGGTATTCATCCGTCAATCGACGGTGTTGCTGATAGGCCTTTAGAAAGGCCGGGGTGGAGGTTTGAAACAGGGTGATGTACGCGATCTCGGCCTCGAAATGGGCGAACTTGCAATTGGGATCGAGCATGGCGGCGATCTTCCATTGGCCACAATTGTCCTGCCGCGCCAAAATGTTCGTGGACCAGACGTCCCAATGCACCAGGCGCGGGACTTCATCGTGCTGCAAGAGGCGGTCGAGGTGTTCGTGGATCTTGCCGATGTGCCTGCGGGTCTTGATCGGAAGGGATTCCGTTTTCACGACGTCTCGATAGATCGGATCGAAAACGGTGCGGTAAAAATCCGGCCAGGAATCGAACTGCGACGGCGCCGGTTCGATCTCCACCCGGCCGTAGGACGGGGCCGTTCGCTCGTGCAGCGTCAGGATGATCTCGGCCAGATGCGCCTGTAGTTGGTCGAATTCCTCGGCCGAGCATTTCAGCTTGGCCTGGTGAAGGGTGATTCCTTCGACGAATTCCATGAGGATGTAACTGAACGGGTCGTCGAGCGAGCCGACCTTGGCGGCGTAAACCTGCGGCACGGGCAGACCGAGGTCGGCCATATATTTCAATTGATGCGATTCATTGACGTAACTGCGATCGACGCGATGGGGGGAGATTTTGCAGACGACCTTGCGGCCGTCTGTGAGGCCGATGGCGGCGGTCGTGCTGATACAGCCGCCGTCCAGCGGGTGGATTTCCGCGATCTCGGCCGAATTGCCGCCCCACTCCCGCACAATCCGGCCGAGCACCTGCCACGAGATGTCCATCTCCTGCGACATCGGTGCTGGAAACACTATACGCCCAGGCGGCCAGAAACCACAACGGAAAAATCGCGGATTTCAGATTAATTGCGACCCCCTTCCCCGTGGAATCTCGAGGCCGGGCGTCTTACACTGATGTTGAGCCATGACCCTCACCGACGAACCGCCGTTCCAGCGCCTTCCGCGGCACATCGCCGTCATCATGGACGGCAACGGCCGCTGGGCGACCGCGCGCGGTTTGCCGCGGGTACAAGGGCATCTACAGGGCGCCCAGGTCGTTCGCTCCATCGTCACGGAATGTTCCCGGCTTCGGCGCGAACATGGCGCACCGGATTTCCTCACCCTCTATTCCTTCAGCCTGGAGAATTGGAAACGCCCCGCCACCGAGATCACCTTCCTCATGCAGATGTACATCGACTATCTCCGTCAGGAACGAAACACCATGATGGAGAACAACATCCGCTTCAAACAGATCGGGCATCTGGAAAATCTGCCGGACCTGGTGCTGGATCAAATGAAGCAAACCCTGGCCGAAACAGCCGGCAACGACGGGCTGCAATTGAACCTGGCGCTGAATTACGGATCGAGGGCGGAGATCACGGATGCCGTCCGCGCCATCGCCGCCAAGGTCGCGGCCGGAAAGCTCGATCCCCGCGACATCCGCGAACAGACGATCAGCGACCATCTTTACACCGCGGGCATGCCCGATCCCGACCTGCTCATCCGCACCGCCGGGGAAATGCGCGTCAGCAATTATCTTCTCTGGCAGATCAGCTATGCCGAACTGGTGGTCAGCCCCGTTCTCTGGCCGGATTTCACCATAGACGATTTTCACAAGACCCTGGCCGAATTCGCCTCCCGCATCCGCCGGTTCGGGGCGCTGGATCAAACCAATTCCCAGCCGGCGGAATCGCGGTGACCGACCATGGGCTTATGGCAACTCATCTGTTCAGGGGGTCGACCCGTTGTGGAAGTCGCAACGTATTTCGCGGTACAATGCCTTTCAAATGACGGCCATAACGCAACCCCAGCTTTGGAGCAAATCGCGGTTGAAGATATCCGATCGATGGCGCCCCGAAAGCGACGTGACATTGCATGAGGGCGATTGTCGGGATCTTGTCAATCAGCTTCCCGATGAATCGATGCAGCTGATTGTCACATCGCCCCCGTACAAGATTGGCAAGGTCTGATGGCTGACAATGATTTATTCCCGTGCCGAACATCCACAAGGCAAATCTCCTGAAGTCCCTGAAGGCGAGTGTAGGGGAATTACACAAACTGCCAGGCAGCAACTCACTCTTTAGCGTGGGGGAGGATCTAGCTCGCCTCTACTTGCGCTACTCCAAGGTGCATCCGGACGGGCGGACATTTTTTGGTCTCCGCCAAGTCGACCTGCGAGAACTCGGTGGACACAACTCGTATATCTGTTTCTTCCTCGACAATGCCTCAGACCCAATACTGGTGCCGTACGCAGACTTCGAGGAAATATTCCACGGAGCGGAAGTGGCCAGCGACGGACAGTACAAGGTTCAACTCATCTTTGGGCACGGAACTCCCGAACTCTACGTGCCGAAAATGGGCCGGTTCAATGTTGAGGGCTTTATAGGATTGGACACGCTCGTCAACACAGTAGATTCCCATCGCGTTCAGCGCATGCCATCGCTATCCCATCCACAGGTGCAAACGCTGCTCGCCGGCATTGGGAGGGTAAAAGGTTTCGATGTTTATATCCCCGCCTCGAATGTTGCGCTATTGGATTGGTCTCTGACACCGAGGTTCGGGCTGCGCGGCGAAGTTCCGACGGGCTTCGATAGCATTTCGCCGATCATTTCGGAGATCGACGTTTTGTGGATTGCTTCTGGCCGCAACACGATCGAGGGTTTATTTGAGGTGGAACACTCGACCTCCATCTACTCCGGCCTGCTTCGTTTTAACGACGTGCTTCTCACTGATCTGCGAGTATCCCGCTTCTATATCGTCTCGGATGAAAGACGGCGAGATCGGTTCTCATGCCAGGCATATCGGCCCACCTTCCGCAAGAGCGGGCTCTCGGAACTTACCAGTTTCCTGGAATACGCGAACGTATATCATTGGCACCAACGATTGTTAGGAGGAATCCTCCATGACAGCCGCGTCTCGTAGGCTAACGGTCCATATCGCTGTTGATGTCTATCGCGGGGTTGCGGTCGGTGCATACCCCTTTCCGAAATATCGAGAACGTTGCGCACGAACAGCGAATTCACGAGGAACCTCCCCAGGAGCCCGAGGAAAGCGCTGAATAGCCGTACCAGCGCCTCATGCGATCGTCTTCCACGACGAAATCCGTTATGCAGCAATCCCTTCGCCAGCGTCTGACCTACGGCACGCTCATGATGGCCGGGCTGCTTGTGATGCTCTATCTGGATTACTGGATCGAGCAAAAGACGGCCGGATGGGTCAAAGTGCCCGACCCGCATCCCGAACTTTATCGCCCGCGCGAATTTGGACTGGCCGGGGTCGGACTTTTGCTCATGTTGATTGTTCTGCTTCCGATGGCGACGGCGGAAGTCGGCCGGCTCTTCGTGGCCGAGCGGGTTCGTCCGTATCGCTTCCTGGCCGGGCTGGGTTCGGGGCTGTTGGTGATTCACGCTTTTATGACGCAGTTCCCCTGGTTCCAGCACATCGCCGCTTCGACGCTGGCGTTCATCATTGTCTTCGTCATGATTCTTGCCGCCGTCCGCCAAGCCAGTGGACGGCGCACCGAACAGGCCATCACCCACATGGCCGGGACCGTCCTGGCGATGCTTTATCTTGGCGGGCTGGCCTGGTTCCTCATCGCCTTGCGGGTGAAACATTCCGTCGATCGGGTCCACGGGTTCCAGGGTTCCACTCAGGCGGTGGTGATGATTCTCCTGGTGGTGAAATCCACCGACATCGGGGCCTATTTCGGCGGCCGGTACTTCGGCCGGCATAAGCTCATCCCCTGGCTCAGTCCCCATAAGACATGGGAAGGTCTGGTCTGCGGATTGGCCACGGCGGCTTTGGTGGGTCTGGGCTGTTCGCTGGTTTGGCCCCAGGCCCTTTCCACCCTGACCTGGCCCAAGGCCCTGCTGTTCGGCATCGTGATCGGAGGGGTGGGCCAAGCCGGCGATCTCCTGGAAAGCCTCATGAAGCGCGATGCCCAGGTAAAAGACAGCGGAGACATCATCCCCGGTTTCGGCGGATTGCTCGACGTGATCGACAGCCCCCTGCTTGCCGCCCCAGCTGCGTATTTATTGTTCAGCCTGTTCTGATCGTAACCAATTGGTGGAAAAGGGGTTTTGGCAAGTGCGTTTCATCTCTCGCTTTTTCCCGGCAATCCTGAGAAAATTAACAATGGTCCTCTGCCGGCCGACTTGTGTACCCGACCGGTGTGTGGCTTTGTTTCGCGGCCGACGGATAACCCGGCCGCGGTGAATGCCGTGCAGTTGAATATCGCTCTGCAACAACCTGAAAAGAAGCTGGCCCTATTCGGGTCGGCCGACCGTTACCTGCGGATGATCCGCGACACCTTCGGTGTCCAGGTCGTCGGACGGGATGACGAAGTCCGCCTGTCGGGAGAACCCGAGCAGGTCAGCAAAGCCGCCGCGGTGCTCGAACTGCTTCAGCGCACCCTGCGTCGGCAGGATTGGCTGAGCGTCGAGGACGTCGGGCAGGTGATCGGCCGCGCCGCCGACGATCACCGCCAGCGAACGGCCGATGAGATCGACGTTTACACCAGGGGCCGCTCGATCAAACCTCAGACCGCCGGCCAGCGCGCCTACGTCGATGCCATCCTGCACCACGACCTGACGTTCTGCATTGGCCCGGCCGGCACGGGCAAGACCTATCTCGCCGTCGCCGCCGCCGCCAGCATGCTCAAGCACGGCCATGCCAAGCGAATCGTGTTGGCCCGCCCGGCCGTCGAGGCCGGCGAACGGCTCGGCTTCCTGCCCGGCGACCTCCAGGCCAAAGTGAATCCCTACCTCCGTCCCCTTTTCGACGCCCTGCACGACATGATGGAGTTCGAGCAGGTCAAGCGATTCATGGTCAACGACATCATCGAGGTCATTCCCCTCGCCTTTATGCGCGGCCGAACCCTCAATGAAAGCGTCATCATCCTCGACGAGGCCCAGAACACCACCGCATCGCAAATGCTGATGTTTTTGACCCGGCTCGGCGGCGACTCGAAAATGATCGTGACCGGCGATGCCACGCAGGTCGATTTGCCCGACAACGTGCGCAGCGGACTGATCGACGCCATGGAGAAGCTTGCCGGAATCCGCGGAATCGCCATGATCCAACTTGAGCGCTCCGACATCGTCCGCCATCGTTTGGTTCAGAACATCGTTGACGCCTACGAACACAACGGGGATTTACCGGCGGATAGGGCTACGCCCTCCGCAAAGGATCGGCATTAATGTTCGGCTTTGGCAGAAACAATCTTCGCCGCTCGGCCATCCGGGAAGGCCGGTATGGCTACGAAGCCCGCTCGGCCGCCGGCGACGTCCCCACCCACGATCTGGTCCCTTCCCTGGCCATCGCCGCATGCTTTTGGCTGGCCGTCACCTGCTTCCTGCTTCTTCGCAAGGAAGTCGTGGCCTATCGGCCCGGGGAATACATCCCGCACGACATCGTCGCCCGGGTGGATTTCCAATTTTTCGACAGGGCGCGCTACGATCAGTTGATCGAATTCAAGCGTGACAGCGCCTTCCGCGCTTATCGCAGACTCCCCGGCGATCCCTGGGAAAAGATCGAGAATTTTCTTCTGGCGCTGCCGGAGACCATTCACGGCCGCCAGCCGCAGGAACTCGACCCGCCCCAGCGCGACGTGCTCGACAACGGCGCCATCACGGAATTGGAACAGGATCGAACGGGTTTGGATCGCCAACAATATGAAGAGAACGTTCGACGCTTCATCGGTTACGCCAGAACGCACCTGATGGCCGACGGTCAGCCGCTGGTAATCGTCCAGCAGTCTGATCGCGACCAGGAGAGCAATCTGGCGGCCCGGTTCCCGGGCCAGACGCGTCAAATCAAGCTGCTACCGCCGCCGCCCGACCCCCAGAACCCACAGACCGCCACCGGCGAGCCGCCAGCCTACATCGACATCGCCAACGCGTTCGGCCCCCAACTGCCCGAATCGTTCGCTGCCCGGCTTGAAGAAGCCGCCCGAGGCTTCGGCCTTGTTCTCGGCCCCAAAATCGGCCGCATCACGTTTGCGGAACTCGCCGCCAGCCCGACCTACCAATACGACGACCAGGCCACGCACGATCAGCAAAACCAGGCCGAGAGCACCGTCTCGCGCCCCGATGCCGTTGAATCCTACGTCCGTGACGCCAAGATCGTCACCGGCGGGACCATCCTCAGCGATCGCGACTTCGATCTCCTGCTGCGCGAGAACGCCGCTTATCAAGCGTCCCTGGCCAGCGACGTTTTTAGACTCTGGCAGAATCGGCTTGGGCTGGCGCTGGTGGCCGGCATCCTGACCTTCATCCTCGCCGCCTACGTCGCCCGCTACCAGCGCCGCTGCGTCCGCAACCATGCTCGGGCAACGGCCATGGCCGGCCTGCTGCTGGCCATGCTCTTGCTCACCCAACTGGCGGGAATCGGAAACAAGTCGCTGCTGATCTTCGGCATCGCGCCGACCATCGTGGCGGCGATGATCCTCACCATCGCCTACGACCAGCGATTCGCCTTCGGCGTCGCCACGGTTCACGCCATCATCGTCACCGCCGCTCTCAACCAGGGCCTGGATTCTTTCCTGGTCCTGTGGGTCGGGGTGCTCAGCGCCTGTTATCTGCTCGATGAGATCCGCACGCGCAGCAAGCTGATCGAAGTGGGTGGGTTCGCGGCGCTGGCGATGATCGTCGCCACCGCGGCCACCGGCGCCGTCGAAATGGAACCCATCCCGTTCATCGCCTCCAATTGCCTCTACGTGGGCGCCGCCGGATTGGCAGCGGGATTCGTCGTCCTGGGCATTCTGCCCTTCATCGAACGAGCCTTCCGCATCACCACGGGCATGACGCTGCTGGAACTGGCCGATGCCAGCCAGCCGCTTCTGCGCCGCCTGGCGCTGGAGGCCCCCGGCACCTACAACCACAGCCTGGGCGTCGCCACCCTCGCCGAGGCCGCCGCCGAGTCTATCAAGGCCAATTCACTCCTCTGCCGCGTCGCCAGCTATTACCACGACGTCGGAAAAATTCACAAGCCCGACTACTTCGTTGAAAACCAGATGGGCGGCGAAAATCGCCATCTCAATCTCAGCCCGACGCTCTCCCTCCGCATCATCCAGGCTCACGTCAAGGACGGCGTCGAACTGGCCAAGGAATACCGTCTTCCCACCAGCATTTTGCCCATCATCGAGCAACATCACGGCACCACGGTGGTGGAGTATTTCTACAGCAAGGCGGTTCGCCAGGGCGATCAGCAGCCCGACGTCAACTCCCCGCCAAGCGACGTCGAATTCCGTTATCCCGGCCCCAAACCGCGCAGCAAGGAAGCCGCCATCGTCATGCTCTGCGACATCGTCGAAAGCGCCTGCCGGTCGCTTGCCGAGCCCACCGCCAGCCGGCTCGAGGCCAAGGTGCGGGAACTGGCCAAGCTGCGGCTAGAGGACGGACAATTCGAACAATGTGATCTCACCTTGCGCGATCTCGATCAGATCGAGTATGCGATCACCAAAACGCTTCTGGGCATCTATCACGGCCGAATCGTGTATCCCAGCGCCGAACCCACGGCCCCGGCCGCGGGCGACGCGGCAACCAAGACCGCGTAGGGGACAAATCCGAAATCCGAAATCCGAATGACGAATCAAGCCCGAATGACGAATGACCAAATGAAGAGCACGGGCTATGCGACATTCGTCATTCT
>JBEKKC010000166.1:0-10105 GCA_050010915.1 Tepidisphaeraceae bacterium
CAACGAATCGCCCAAGCCGTTCGTCTGGACCGCCAAGGCGACCGATATCCTCGAAAAAGTGAAGATCGCGCGAGAATCGCTTCATAAGTCTGTCACTGGCTGACGAGGTACACTAGCGAGCGCAGCGCGATTGAAGCCTGGCGCCAGATTGTTGACGCCGCGGGAGACGTTTACGCCGGTGATCTAATGATGGGCGCGCGCAGCCGAAATCTGTGCGGGAATTGGAAGGATGAGCTTGCGGGACTCGAAAAGGGGCTGGCCGCGCTGGAACAGGAGCGCAAAGCCGCCCCGTCTACAGCGATGAAGACCTCTCCGCCGAATGGGTTCGCCGCCGACCCGCTGCAGCGGCCGGTGTTGATTTTCCAGCCGCTTTCCACGACGCCCGCCGGCAAACCGATCACGATCACCGCCCAGGCGCATGCGCCATCAGGCATTCGATGGATTCATCTGCGGTATCGCAGCGTCAATCAATATCTGGACTATAAAACCGTGGTCATGCAACCCTCCGGCGACGATGGGAACTACGTGGCAACCATTCCTGCCGACCAGATTCCACCGACTTGGGACTTTATGTACCTGTTCGAGGTGATGGATAACCAGGGCAACGGTGCGATTTATCCCGATCTCAACAAGACGACGCCTTATGTCATCGTGCATCTGGCGCGATGAACGGAGTTTTCATGCGAAGACATCATCTCGTGATCTTCCTGACGTCGGCTTCGCTGACGATGTTCTGCGCTGGGGCTATGGCAGGCGAGGTTGGCCTGTTTTACACAAGCGGCCCGCCGCAACCCGAATTCGCCGGAAGCGAAATCCGCACCGCCCTCAAGATTCGAGGCGACGCGGCTGCCGCTGGAACTCTACAGCAACTCCCGCGGGCGACGCAGCAACTCCGCATTGCCATCGCCGCCGATGGCGAAGAATCCCATCAACTCGCTGCCGCGCTGCATTGCACGGACCTGAAACCCGGCGTCCCTTCCCAATCATACGCCATACGCAAGACAGCCTCCGCCACCCAAACCACCTACATCGTCCTGGCGGCTGATCCTGCCGGCGCGATGTATGGAGGTCTCGATCTCGCGGAAGCCATTCGTCTGGACACGCTTTCAGCACTACACGATTCAGACCACACTCCCTTCATCCCTCGCCGCGGTATCAAGTTCAATATCCCTCTGGATGCCCGCACGCCCAGCTATTCCGACGCCGGCGATTCCGCCCAACAAAACATTCCTGAAATGTGGAGTAGTGATTTCTGGCACGAATTCCTAGACGAAATGGCTCGCCAGCGGCTCAACACCCTGACACTGTGGAATCTTCATCCCTTCCCATCCATCGTCAAAGTCCCCGAGTATCCCGACGTTGCGTTGGCGGACGTCATGCGCACGACGGTGCCTTTCGACACCTCTTATGCCCTCACCGGCCGTGACATGGTGCGCCCGGCGCAGCTAGCGCACCTCGAAACGCTCAAGAAAATGACGATCGAGGAGAAAATAAAATTCTGGCAGCAGATCATGGAGTACGCCCACGACCGCGGCATCGACGTCTATCTCTTCACATGGAATGTCTTTACATGGGGCGCCGAGGAAAAATACGGAATCACCAACGACCAGACCAATCCGATCACCGTGGATTATTTCCGTAAAAGTGTCCGCCAGACCCTTTTGACCTATCCGCGTCTTGCCGACATCGGCATCACGGCCGGCGAAAACATGCAGAATCTGGCTGGCGAAGCCTCAAAGGAAAACTGGCTCTTGAATACCTACGGCGCGGCTATCGCTGATGTTAAAAAACTCCAGCCCGACCGGTCCATTGTCCTGATCCACCGCCTCAACCAGGCGACTGTCAAACCGGTCGTCGAGGCTTGGAAGAGCTACACCGAACCCTTCGACCTCGAATACAAATATTCCGTTGCCCACATGTACTCGTCCACGACGCCTCCATTTGCCAAACATGACCTGGCTGACCTTCCTCCGGGGATGCATTCCTGGATAACCGCTCGCAACGACGACATCTACAGTTTCCGCTGGGGCGATCCCGATTATGCTCGCTCGTATGTCAGTAATCTTCCGGGACCTGAAGTACGAGCCGGTTTCCTCATTGGCTCCGATGGCTTTATTTGGGGCCGCGAATTCACCAGCACCGAACCTGATTCGCCGCGGCAACTGTTCATCCAGAAACAATGGTACAGCTTGATGATGTGGGGCCGATTGAGTTTTGAGCCGAAACTTCCCAACGCCCTGTTTGAACGAACGCTCGATATCCGTTTTCCCGAAGCAGCGCCTGGCAGACTCTTCGCGGCATCGGCCGCAGCGTCGAAGATCATTCCGCAGGTAACCCGCTTTTTCTGGTCGGGCAACGATCTTGCCTGGTTCCCTGAAGCCTGCATCAGCCATCCGTCTCACAAGGGCTTCTATACCGTTAAGGATTTCATTGGCGGCGTGGTCATGCCCGGCAGTGGTATCATCAATATCCGCGCGTATGCCGACGCCGCTTCCCAGAACAAACCTGTGGATGGAATTTCACCACTCCAAGTCGCGGCGGGGTTGCATGACTACGCCACTCAAACTCTGAAAATCGTCAATGAGATGCCCGAAAAGGTTACTGACAAGGAACTGCGTATGACCCTCGGTGATCTTAATGCGATGGCGCACCTCGGCAATTACTACGCCGACAAAATCTTGGGAGCAACCGACCTTGCCCTGTACAACGCAACCGGCGACTCCGGGCAACAACAGTCTTCGATGAAACACCTGGAAGCTGCGCTTCAGGAGTGGAAACAATACGCCGCAATTGCCACTGCTCAATATCGACCGCAATTGCTGACGCGCATCGGTTATGTGGATCTCAACGCGCTGACAGCGAAGGTGGAGCAGGACATTGAGATTGCCAGAAACTGGAAGAGGTCTCCATGAAGTTCTTTACGAACAATCGTTCTTGCCAGATTCGCGCGCGATCAATGCGGAATTTCATTATTGAGCATAATTGGGCACCTATTTTTCTATTAGTATCCTTAACAAAAGCGGAGGTTCCATGAAATTCTCAAGACGCCGTGCCATGGGAATGTTGGCGGGCGGAATTGTGACGGGGCTGATTGAGGGCATTCATATGCCCACCGCAGTCGGCCAAACGACCATGCCTTTGTCGGTTCCGCCGATCGCTCCCGGACCCTTCAAGGGAACTCCCGAGTCGTTGAAGGTTTACCAGGTTCCCGACTGGTATCGGGATGCAAAGTTTGGCATGTGGGCGCATTGGGGTCCGCAGTCTGCCGCCGAATACGATGACTGGTACGCCCGGAGAATGTACATTGAGGGAGAGGCGCAATATGTGTATCACCTCAAAACTTACGGCCATCCCTCCAAGTTTGGATTCAAGGATGTAATCAACACTTGGAAGGCTGCCAAGTTCGATGCCGACCATCTCATCTCCCTCTACAAGAACGCCGGAGCCAGGTATTTCTGCTCGATGGGATGCCATCATGACAACTTCGACCTCTGGAACTCGAAATATCAGCCGAAGTGGAACGCGGCCTCGATGGGCCCGAAGAAGGACATCGTCAAACTGTGGCGCGACGCAGCGCGCAACCAGGGACTCAAGTTTGCCGTAAGCGAGCACATGTCGAACAGCTTCAATTGGTATGCTCCCGCTCACCTGGCGGACAAGGCCGGCCCGCTGGCCGGTGTGCCGTACGATGGGGCCAACCCATTATGGGCTGACCTCTATCACGATTACCGCAATCTTGCGCCCGATTACGCGCAGTCACAATTTAACAATGCGATGGGCCGCAATGCGCCCGACTCTTGGAAGCTGAACTATTACCAGCGGATTATGGACCTGATCGATCAGCACGAGCCTGACCTCCTCTACACCGATGGCGGCATCCCCTATGGCGACCTGGGCTACAACATCCTGGCTCACCTTTACAACACCAGCGCCGCGAGGAATAACGGCGCCGTAGCCGCGATCTACACAAGCAAGAGCCGCTCCGATGCGGCAGCCGGCATCTGTGTCCTGGACCGCGAACGCGGCGTTGAGAACACCATCTCGCCCGCCCCGTGGCAGACGGATACATGTATTGGCAACTGGCACTACGACAAGCGGGTTTATAATCGCGACGGCTACAAGACGCCGAAGTTCGTCGTTGACCTGCTCGTCGATATTGTCAGTCGCAACGGAAATCTGATGCTCAACATTCCCCTGCCCAACAACGGCATGCCTGACGACAAGGAGCTAAAGGTAATCGACGGCATCACGCAGTGGATGGCCATCAACAGTGAGGGAATCCACGGAAGCCGGCCGTACAAGATCGTCGGGGAAGGTCCGGGGCTGGTTCCGACCTCACAACCGGCCGGCACGCGATTCCAGGAATCGACCCGACGCGCGCTGACGGCTGAGGATGTGCGCTACACGACAAAGGGAGATACGCTTTACGCGTTCGTGATGGGCTGGGGCGGCAAGGAAGCGGTCATCCCGTCGCTGGCCACGAGTGCCAAGCAAGGCGTCGGTAATATCCAAAACGTCGAGTTGCTCGGCGCGGGTAAGCTGCCGTTCACGCAGGATGAATCGGGCTTGAAGGTGCAGTTGCCTCAGAATCAACCGAGCGAACACGCGATCACGTTCAAGATCGCCGGCGCGGTCCCGAACACATGAACTTTCAATCCAAATAGTGGAAATAGGTCATATGCGGAAATCAAAGACTTTTATGACCTTGGGCGCAAGCCCAGGAAAATAAGCCATGAAGTTACGATACATCAATTTTCAACGTCATTTGATAGGGTTGTTTTTCGCGACATTTCTCGCGGGGACGTTTACGAGCGGATTAAAAGCCGAACAGGCATCAATCGCCACGACTCGGCCGCAAGTTTTAGTAGACGCCACTTCCCAAGGCATCCGCGGCGATGGTGCAACTCTCAACACTGCCGCGATCCAGTTGGCCATCGACTCACTCACAAGCCATGGCGGAGGCGTGCTTGAATTTCCCGCGGGGCGGTATGTGACCGGGACGATCCAGTTGAAAGACAACGTCCGGCTCAGGCTCGGTCCGGATGCGATTTTACTGGGAAGTCACAATCCGGCGGATTATCGAATACTCGAACCGTTCGTCACTGGCGACGGCGGGAATTTGGGTTATGCACTGGTGACCGCGGTTGACGCGAGCCATGTCGGGATTGAGGGATCGGGGAAGATCGATGGCCAGGGGAAATCCCTCAAGGCCGCCCAGGCCAAATTTACGATTCGGCCGTTTTTGATTCGCTGGGTGCGGTGCACCGATGTTGTCGTTCGGGATGTTCACCTGACTGACCCGGGAGCTTGGACGATGCATTTCTTTCAATGCAAAAACGTGGTCGCGGAAAAATTGACGATCCGCAGCGCGGATTCGCATTTGACCAATAACGACGGCATCGACATCGACTCCTGCCAGGGCGCGCTGGTTTCCGATTGCGATATTGAAAGCGGCGACGATGCGATTTGCGTGAAGACCACCAGCCCCAAGACCTGCGGCGATCAGATTATTACCGACTGCAAGCTAAAAACCCGGTGCAATGGGATCAAGCTCGGGACTGAATCGATCGGCGATTTTGCAAACATCCGCGTGAGCAATTGCAAGCTGCACGACATCGGCATGTCGGGCATCGCGCTTTATGCGGTAGATGGCGCGCAATTGCATGATGTGACGCTTACCGATCTGGACATGGACGGCGTGACAGTGCCGATCAGTATTCGCCTTGGCGCCAGATTGAAAACTTTTCATCCAGGAGATCAAATGCGGCCCGTGGGCTCATTGCACGACATCACCATCGAAAATATACACGCCACAGGAGCAAAGCAGATCGGGCTGCTCATCAATGGGATTCCCGATCATCCCGTCGAATCGCTGCGCCTGAAAAATATTGATATCACGCTCAACGGCGGAGGCAAGATTACCGATGCGGACGTCCAATTGGCTGAAAAGGAAAAGGCATATCCCGAGTACAACATGTTCGGAAAGGTGATGCCGGCCTATGGGGCGTATATCCGGCACGCTCGTGGGGTTTCGAGCGAGCACGTGAAATTGTCTACGACGCGTCCCGATGCGCGGCCGGGAGTGGATTTGATTGACGCAGAGGGAGTGAACGTGGGGGATTTTGCGGTGGCGACGCCCGCTGCACCGACAACGTTGCCGGATAGGTGAAACAGTTTTTTAACCCAGGGCGAAGAGTTCATGAATATTTCAAGACGGCAGGCAATCGGAATGTTCGCCGCTGGCGTTGTGGCCGGGCTGAAACCAGGCATTCACACTCCCGCCGCGCACGGCCAGCCCACTTCCGAGCCGGCGGAACTCGCCGGAGCCTGGGGCGATCAGGGCGATGGCACCTATGTCAACCCGATCATCCCCGCTGACTTTAGCGATTTAGATGCCATTCGCGTCGGCGACGATTTCTATGCGATTTCATCAACGCTGCATATGTCACCGGGGATGGTGGTGCTTCACTCTAAAGATCTCGTGAACTGGCGGATCATTGGGCACGTGGTTGCAGATGTATCTCAAATCTCTCCGGAAATGAACTGGGATCATATGAATCGGTATGGTCGCGGCGTCTGGGCGGGCGCGATTCGTTACCACGATGGCAAGTTCTGGGTTTATTTCGCTACACCGGATGAAGGAATCTTCATGGCCACCTCCACTGGCCCCGCCGGCCCATGGGAACCGCTTCATCAAGTCTGGAAGACCAGCGGCTATGATGACACATGCCCATTCTGGGATGACGACGGACAGGGATATCTGATCACCACCCACTTCGCCCGCGATGCCGCCAATGGATTGTCGTACAACATTCATCTCTTCAAGATGAGTGCCGACGGTAAGAATCTGGTGATGGATTCGGACAGGATCGTCCATCAGTCGCGCGGCAGCGAAGCCAACAAGCTATATAAGATCAATGGGACTTACTATCACTTCTTCAGCGAAGTGAAGGCCGAGGGCCGGGTCGTGATGATGAACCGGTCCAAAAGCTTAGCGGGCCCGTGGGAAACCCGGCAATTGATCCATGTCAACAAATCGGTGGATAAAGAACCAAACCAGGGCGGACTGATTCAACTCGCCGGCGGCGACTGGTGGTTCATCACCCATCAAGGTGCCGGTGATTGGGAAGGACGCGCGATGGTCCTGCTTCCGGTCACTTGGATCAATGGCTGGCCGATAATCGGAAAGGTCGGCGAGGACGGGATCGGCAACATGATCTGGCGCGCGAAGAAGCCGATAGCCGGCGGCCCGGCCCTGGCCATGCAGACCGATGACCAGTTCGACGGCAGCATTCTTTCGCCCCAATGGGAATGGAATCACCAGCCGCGCGCGGATAAGTGGTCGCTCACCGAGCGGCCAGGTTTCGTGCGGCTCCACGCCTTCAAACCGCTCAGGCCAGACGATCTCATGCACGCAGGCAACACGCTTACGCAACGTTCAATGCGGACAGGAGCGGATCAGGTCACCATCAAACTCGATCTCTCGGGAATGTCAGACGGACAGGAGGCGGGCCTATGTCACTTCGCCCGCACGAGTTGCACCCTGGGCGTAATGCAAAACGGCGACACCCGCACGCTCAGATTCCGCAGCAACGGGCAAGCGATTTCAGGTCCGGTCATCCAGGCCAAAGACTTATGGCTCAGAAGCAATTGGGATTTTGCCGGCGACAGTCGATTCTCATTCAGCACGGATGGCACGATCTTTACACCCTTTGGGACGCCCTACCGTCTAACCTGGGGCAACTATCGCGGCGACAGAATTGGCGTTTACAACTACAACAACCGGGAGGAGGCAGGCTATGTCGATGTTGATTCATTTCAATATACCTTCAAGAAATGAGCTAGCGCGGATCGCGGCAGCTCGACTCGCAGAATCACTTTCTGACTCTGGCGACGACCGACGGCGGCGACACAACCACCAGCGCCCGGGTTATTTGGGGCGATGCCACTATTGACGTTCAGTTTGCAAAGCAACCCTATTCGATCGAAAGGCGAAGCATGAGCATTCGATATTCAATCGTATTTCTAGTGATTATTGTGCTGTCGTTCTCCGTCGCGCGCGCTATCGGCCAGACGACGGCGCCGACATCCCAGCCCACTCCGGCGCCCATGGTGGCGCTGCCTCCAGGCATGACGCCTCTCTTTGACGGCAGGACTCTGGCGGGATGGAAGCAGATTCCGGCGGATCAGTGGATCGTGAAAGACGGTGCGCTGCTGAGCCTGGGCAAGGGACGTGGCGTGATCGCCACTGAGGGGCAGTACAGCAAATACCGCATCATCTTTGATGTCCGGCACGTATCGGCCGAGCCTAAACGAGATCATGCCGCGTGCGTCCTTTTCTTCTGCACCGCTCCTGTGGAAAGTGAAAAGCCGCTGGACGCGCTGGGAGCTGTCCAGTTCCAGGTGCCGCAGGCGTATACCTGGGATTATCGTCCGGGGAAGAACAACGCGGGCAAGGGGCTATTCACCGCCATCACCAAGCCGAAGGCGAAGGCGAATCCATGGCAATGGAGCCGGGTGGAGTTGCTCGTGGATGCGGAGGCGGGCACATGTCGCCTGGCAGTCGCGCAGCCTCCCGGCGCTCCCGCGACCGAACTCGCCCGCTTCAAGGATCCGACCGCCGGCAAAACAGGTCCGTTCGCAATCCAGATGCACAATGCAGGCCTCGTGGACGAATACGCCAACATTGCGATTGAGGAGAATCCGAAGATCGACGATCTGATTACTGTGCAAAAATAAAGAGATTCCGCGGAACCTGAGTCCACGGCCACAATCGCCTGCGCAGTTGCCCATTTATTAAACCATGTATTCACCCTCGCAAACTTGGTTCAAGCCATGATGAGGAAACGAATGAAACGAAAGATGAAAGAGCTTCGAACTGTGCATTTGGCGATGGCGGCAATGCATTTGTCCGGCGGGTATTTGTGCGGTGATGGCGCCCGCCGCTGCCATGCGCGCCCGGCGGAACTGGCCACACCAGTTTTTTATCTACAGTCACTTTCCGGGCGCCGGTCTTGCGCCCGAACACGATGCTGCTATCCGATACCCACTCGTTCACGCCAAGTGGTCGGGTTGAACTGTACGACGGCGATCTTCAGCATGCCTCGTGCAAGCAAGGCCGGGTGGCAGATTCCGGCGGCGGGTCGGGCCGTCGAATCGACAGGAAATTACATTTATGAAATGCTTTCATTGCGGCATTGTCGTATTCGCGTCCATTTTTCTGAGGACTTCTTCGTTGCCCGCCGCAGACGCGCCCCCCGCGCCTCGCCAGCGATTGCTCATGGATGCCGGTTGGCATTTCACATTCAAGGATCCGGCCGACACTACTGCGAAGATGTTTGATTACCCTGAAACGCCACGGCTTCATAAGGCCCTAGCCAATGATGCACAGCTCGAAGCGGCCCTTATTCCGCAGCGCGTGGACGCAGCGGACACGAATCTTGGCGGCCAACTCTCTTACGTTCAGCCGGGCTTCGATGACAGCCAATGGCGGCTACTCGATCTTCCGCATGATTGGGTCGTTGAGTTGCCGTTCGATAAAAAGCGGCGTCGCCGATCATGGCTACAAGGCTATGGGAGAAAAATGGGGAACTAATATCGGCTGGTATCGTCGCACCTTCGACCTCGCCCCCGATGACAAAGACAAAGCCGTCTGGATCGAATTCGACGGAGTCTATCGCAACAGCCTGGTCTGGCTGAATGGCCATTGCCTCGGCCGAAATGTGAGCGGATACAGTAGTTTCTCCTACGACCTCAACAAGTACGCAATCTTTGGCGGCAAGAACACTCTGGTCGTTCGAGCTGACGCCACTCGTCCCGAAGGATGGTTTTACGAAGGTGCCGGCATATACCGGCATGTCTGGCTGATGAAGACCGCGGCACTACATGTGGCGCAGTGGGGTACCTACGTCACCAGCGAGGTAAACGGCGCCGATGCCAACACCACCATCCAAACGGACCTTCGCAACGATTCAGATCAGCCCGCCACCTGCTCACTGGTCAGCACAATCCACGATGCCAATGGCAATGTCGTGGGACAATCCCAGCTGGATTCGGTCGTGGTCCGGCCTCGACAAACTCAAACCTTCACTCAGAAAATCACATT